>JAANWZ010000132.1 GCA_018263585.1 Calditrichota bacterium
ATGAGCAAGCGACCCCGCAGGAGTTTCACGCCCGAGCAGAAAGCCGCCGCCGTGATCCGGCACCTCCAGGACGCCGTGGCGGTGTCGCAGATCTGCGACGAGCTGGACATCCACCCGAACCAGTTCTATGACTGGAAGAAACAGGCGCTTGAGTCACTGTCCGGTGCGTTTGAACGCAGGAAGACGCCCCGCGAGGACGCCCGGAAGAAGCGTGAACTCGAGCAGCTGCAGGACAAGCTGTCGAAGAAGGACGAGGTGATCGCCGAGCTGCTCACCGACCATATCGCGCCAAAAAAACTCTTGGCCGGCGTTGAAACAGCGCTGGGTGGAGCCGGACGTGCGTGACGAAATCGTTGATTTTGTTCAGCATTGGAAGCGGCGGAGCGGCCGAACCGACGCCTGAATCGAAGCCAGAACAAGAACCGTCAACACGACGACCGACGGGGCAACCAACTCTCGGAAATCACACAAATGCTCGATCTCCGCTGAACCAGCACACAGTGAAACCGATCCGCGCGCTCGGCTGGAGTCCGTTGTAACGCGCCGGTTCACCCGCGCGGGCTTTGGGCCGCGGTGACGGCCTGCGGCGCGTCCCCGCGGGCATGGTCGGTTCCGGAGCTTCGGGGACGCTTGCGAGCAAGCGTCCCCTTCGTCAGCATCCGCGCGCGGGCAAGGTGCGCACCGCACCCGGGTCGCACGGGCGGTAGCAGGACTCAGGTCTCAGGCCTCAGGCCTCAGGCCTCAGGCCTCAGGTCTCAGGCCTCAGGCCTCAGGTCTCAGGACTGACCATCAGACGTTCCGCGCCGTCGCGGATCAATTTGCGGGCGACGATGCCGGCGAGGCGGTCGGGGTCGGCCTGCTGTTCGACGGTTCCGCCTGCCTCGACGATTTCATCGCCGTCTTCCGAGAGCACGCGCGCGGTCATACTCATCCCCTCGGAGCCGTACCAGGTCGCGATCGCGCCGAGGGAGGCGTGGCAGCCCGCGTCGAGACTGGCGAGCAGCGCGCGTTCCGCGAGCACGCAGTGGAATGTGCCGGGGTCGCGGATCGATTCCGCGAACTGGATTGTGCGGGTGTCGTCCGCGCGGGTCTGGACGGCGATCGCTCCCTGCGCGGGGGCGGGGAGGATGTCACGGACCGAGAACACGTGATCGATCCGCCACGCGAGCCCGAGCCGGCGCATCCCGGCCCACGCGAGCACGGTCGCATCGACTTCCCCCCGATCGACCCTGCCGATCCGGGTCTCGACGTTTCCGCGGATCGGGACGGTGTCAACGTCGGGGCGGAGTCGTCTGATCGACGCGGCGCGGCGCGGGCTCGAAGTGCCGACCGTGGCGCGGTCACGGAGGTCGTCGAACGCGATCGCGTCGCGGCAGACGAGTGCGTCGTTGACCACGCCGCGGCGGGGGACTGCGGCGATTGTCAGCCCTCCGGTCAGTTCGGACGGCAGGTCCTTCGCGCTGTGGACGGCGATTTCGATCCGACCCGCGAGCAGTTCCTCTTCGAGGCGGGAGACGAACACACCGGCTCCGCCGAGCCTGTCGAGCGGTGTGTCACGGTCGTGGTCGCCGCGGGTGCGGACGATCACGATTTCGGTCGCGAGATCCGGGCGCGCTTCGTTGAGCAGGAGTTCGACGTGCCTGGCCTGCCAGAGCGCGAGCTCGCTGCCGCGTGTGCCGATGCGCAGAGGATCGGGCATGGTTCGGGCCTGTCGGTATGCCGTCGAAGGAATGTAGGCATTGAAGCGGGGACGGGAAACCTCAGGGTCGGCGCCGGTTTCGCACAGGCTCGGGGACGCTTGCGAGCAAGCGTCCCCGGTTCATCCGGCAGGCGTTCGCGAACGCGGTTGATCCGCGCGGGCGAGCCCGCACGGGCGACACTCTCCCCGGGGTCAGCGACCCCGGGCTACTATGCCCATGCCTGCTGTGCAGGCATGGATTCGGCCCGTCCTGCGAGCAGGCACGGGCAACACCGAACGGAGGACATCACCGGGTCCCTCGCTCTTTGTCCCCTCCGGCGGCGGATCGTACCTTACGGTTGAGCGTGTGCGCAACGGCTGCTCCGGACGACGAGCCGGCCTGCGCGCGTCCGCCCCCCGCGAGCGAACAAGCATGGGCGAATCGATGGCGACACTGGGAAAGGGAACCCGGCACGCGACCCCGTTCCGCCGCTACACGCACGCCGCGGAACAGCGCTACCGGTACATCGGCGCGGGCGACTTCGGGGGCAAGGCGCTCGGGCTCGCGTTCATGGAGGATCTGCTCCGCGAATCGTTCCCGGCGGACCGGTTCCCCCGTTTCGAGGTCGCGATCCCGCACCTGATCGTGCTCCGCACCTCGATGTTCCACGACTTCCTCGAGCAGAACGGGCTGCGCGATCTGCTCGACGATCCGCCGTCGGACGACCGGATCGGGCACGCGTTCCAGCGGGCGTCGTTCCCGGAGCGTTACGTCGGCGACCTGATGTCGCTCGCCGACTCGCTGCGCGGGCCGCTCGCCATCCGTTCTTCGAGCCGGCTCGAGGACGCGATGTTCCGCCCGTTCGCGGGAGTGTATGCGACGAAGATGATCCCGAACATGCAGTCGGAGCCGACCGTCCGTTTCCGCAAGCTGATCGAGGCGATCAAGTTCGTATGGGCGTCAACGTGGTTCCACGAGGCGCGCATGTATCACGAGAAGGCGGGTGTGGGAGCGGACGACGAGGCGATGGCGGTGATCCTGCAGCAGGTCGCGGGCCGCCATCACGGGCCCCGTTTCTACCCGACCGTGTCCGGCGTCGCGCGCTCGTTTAATTACTACGCGTTCGGCCGGGCGAAGCCGGAGCAGGGCGTTGTCGATCTCGCGCTCGGGCTCGGCAAGCACATCGTGGACGGCGGCCTCGTCTGGAGTTATTCGCCCGCGTGGCCGAAACTGCCGCCGCCGGTGAATTCGGCGAGCGACCTGCTCAACTCGACGCAGACGACGTTCTGGTCGGTGAATCTCGGCGACATCCCGACCTACGACCCGCTGCGCGAAGTCGAGTACCTCAGCCTCGGCGATCTCGCCGATGCCGAGCGCGACGGGACGCTCGTCCACATCGCGTCCACGTACGACGCCCACGCCGACCGTCTCCAGCCCGGCACCGGCCGTGACGGGCCGCGGGTGATCGACTTCGGACCGATCCTTCAGTTCAAAATGTTCCCGATCAACGAAGTCGTGAAGCTGCTGCTCGAGATGTGCGAGCGCGAGGTCGGGCAACCGGTGGAGATCGAGTTCGCGGTCGAGCTGCCGAAGCAGTCGGACGCGAGCGCGAAGTTCAGCTTCCTCCAGGTGCGGCCGATGGTCGCGTTCGAGGAGGTCGTCCGCCTCGAGGACTCCGAGTTCGCGGGCGGGAACCTGCTCACCCGTTCCGAGCGTGCGCTCGGTAACGGGGTCGATGAGCGGATCCGGGACGTAGTTTATGTGAGGCCGGACACGTTCGACGCGGCCGACACGGCCCGAATCGCGCAGGAGATCGAGGCGATCAACCTGGAGCTGCTCCGCGAGCAGCGACCGTGCCTGCTGATCGGGTTCGGCCGCTGGGGGACGAACGACCCGTGGCTCGGAACGCCGGTGGTGTGGAGCCAGATCTCCTCCGCGGCGGTGATCGTCGAGGTGACGACGCCGCGGATGACCGTCGATCTCAGCCAGGGCTCGCATTTCTTCCACAACCTGTCCTCGCTCGGGGTCAGCTACTTTTCCGTGCGCCACGACAGCGGCGACACGGTTGATTTCGACTGGCTCGCGGGCCAGCCGCTCGTGAATGAGAGCGAGCATGTGCGGCACGTCCGGCTCGAGCAGCCGCTCGCGGTGAAAGTGGATGGACGGAGCGCGCGGGGAGTGATTCATCATGGCTGACACGACCCGGGACGACATCAACCGCCCGGCCGAACGACTGATCGAAGCGCTGCAGGAACGGGCGAAAGAGCTCAACTGCCTGTACGAGATCGAGGAGCTGCTGAACGACTCGGACGCCGGTCTCGACGACGTGTTCCGCGGTGTCGTGCGCGCGATCCCGCCCGGCTGGCAGTATCCCGACCACACGTTCGCCCGCATCTCGTACGAAGGCCAGATCTACACGTCGAACGGCGAGCGGCTGACGCAGTGGGCGCTGAAGGCGCCGATCGAGGTGCACGAGCGTACGCTCGGCTACATCGAGGTCTATTACACGCGCGAGCTGCCGCGGGAGGACGACGGCCCGTTCCTCAAGGAAGAAGCGAAGCTGCTGAACACGATCGCCGACCGGATCGGCCACTACATCCTGCACAGGCACCTGCGCAACGTGATCAAGGACTGGGACAGCGCGCGCAGGGGGCTGAAACGTGAAGGTGAATGGCGGGTGATCGTCGATCTGCTCCGGCGCACCGACCAGGAGCTGTTCCTCGTCGTCGCGCGCAAGATGATGAATCACCTGTGTTGGAAGGGCGTCGTCGAGGCGGACGAGATCCTGCAGGGGCTCGGTTCACGCGACCGCCGCTCCGCGGACGGCGACGGCCACAACCGGCCGATGCGCGGCAGCCGTTACGACATCCTCGCGCTCAGCGAAGAAATCTTCAACGTCGCCGACGAGAACATCCCCGACCACGAGATCCTCGAGCTCGTGCAGAAGTACATGCAGGAGGACCGGGCGAGCTTCCTCGTGCGCACGCTGATCAACCTCGACAGCACGCTCACCGACATCTCCGACGCGGTCCGCCGCTTCCACCACCTCTCGCTGGACACGATCGACCTGCCGGAATCGACGCGCAAGGGGGTGAAGGTCGCGCTCGTGCGCCGCTTCCTCTCCGACCAGCTCGAGTTCATCCAGATCGCGAAGGAGTTCATCGACGTGCGCGACTTCGTCGAGCTGATCCCGCACATGATCCACCCGGCGAGCAGCCACGGCAAGCTCGGCGGCAAGAGCGCCGGCATGTTCCTCGCGTGGAAGATGCTGCAGAAAGCCGGCGCCGACAGCGCCGAGCTCGGCGACATCAAGCTGCCGAAGACGTGGTACATCACCTCCGACGGCCTCCACAGCTTCCTCCACTACAACAACCTCGAGGAGGTCACCGAACAGAAGTACAAGGACATCGAGCAGGTGCGGCAGGAGTACCCGCACATCATCCACCTGTTCAAGAGCTCGCATTTTCCGGCGGAGATCGTGCCCGGCCTGTCGATGGCGCTCGACGAGTTCGGCGACCGGCCGCTGATCGTGCGCAGCTCGAGCCTGCTCGAGGATCGGCTCGGTTCGGCGTTCTCCGGCAAGTACACGAGCCTGTTCCTCGCGAACCAGGGGACGAAGCGGGAACGTCTCGACGCGTTGATGGACGCGATCGCGGAGGTGTATTCATCGACGTTCGCGAGCGACCCGATCGAGTATCGCGCCGCGCGCGGGCTGCTCGACTTCCACGAGGAGATGGGGATCCTGGTCCAGGAAGTGGTCGGGAGGAGGGTGGGCAAGTACTTCATGCCCACGTTCGCCGGGGTCGCGTTCAGCAACAACGAGTTTCGCTGGTCGCCGCGGATCAAGCGCGAGGACGGGCTCGTGCGGCTCGTGCCCGGGCTCGGCACGCGCGCCGTGGACCGGCTCAGCGACGACTACTGCGTGCTCGCCGCCCCCGGGCAACCTTCGCTGCGGGTCAACGTCACCGCCGAGGAAACCGTCCGCTATTCCCCCCGCTTCATCGACGTGATCGATCTCGAGAAAAACGAGTTCGTCACGATCCCGTTCGAGCAACTGCTGAAGGAGGTCGGGGACGAGTATCCGAACGTGCAGAACATCGTCTCCCTGATCGAGCAGGACCACCTGCGCAAACCCGGCCTGCTCGACCTCGACTTCGAGGACCGGGACTACGCGGTCACGTTCGAGGGACTGATCCACGAGTCCCGGTTCATGAAACAGATCCAGGCGATCATGGACGCGCTCGAGACCGGGTTCAAGGGGCCGGTGGACATCGAGTTCGCGCACGACGGGGAGTCGTTCCACCTGCTCCAGTGCCGCCCGCAGAGCCACGGGGCGGACGCGCGCCCGGCGCCGATCCCGAAGGACATCCCTGACAACGCGATCCTGTTCTCCGCGAACCGGTTCGTGTCCAACGGGTTCGTGCCCGAAGTCTCGCACATCGTCTATGTCGATCCCGCGAAGTACGGCGAGCTCGCGGACCGCAAGTCGATGCTCCGCGTCGCGCGCGCGATCGGCCAGCTCAACAAGCTGCTCCCGAAACGGCGGTTCATCCTGATCGGACCCGGCCGCTGGGGCAGCCGCGGCGACATCAAGCTCGGCGTTTCCGTCACCTACAGCGAGATCAACAACACCGCGATGCTGATCGAGGTCGCGCGCAAGAAGGGGAACTACGTGCCCGACCTCTCGTTCGGCACCCACTTCTTCCAGGATCTCGTCGAATCGTCGATCCGCTACCTGCCGCTGTACCCGGACGAGGAGAACGTGCATTTGAACGAGCGGCTGCTCACGCGCACGCACAACATCCTGCCGGAGATCGCGCCCGAATTCGCCGACCTGGAGAGTGTGGTGCGCGTGATCGACGTGCCGCGCAGCCTGCAGGGCAAGGTGCTCAAGATCTACATGAACGCCGAGCTCGAGGAGGCGGTCGCGGTGCTGAGCAAGCCGACGCAGGAAGCCGAGCCCGCGGCGCCGGACGCCGCCGTCTCAGAACTGTCCGGCGACGGGTACGCCGACGATCACTGGCGCTGGCGCTACCGGATGGTCGAGCAGATCGCGCGCCGGATCGACGCGGACAAGTTCGGGATCAAGGCGTTCTACATCTTCGGCAGCACGAAAAACGGCTCCGCCGGGCCGGGCAGCGATATCGACGTCCTCCTCCACGTCGATGAGAACGGGAACAACCGCGACGAGCTGATGAACTGGCTCGAAGGCTGGTCGCAGGCGCTCGCCGAGATCAACTACCTGCGCACCGGCTACCGCAGTGACAGCCTGCTCGACGTCCATTTCGTCACCGACGAGGACATCGAGAACCGGACCAGCTACGCGGTGAAGATCGGCGCGGTCACCGACGCGGCCAAGGAGATCCCGCTCGCGAAAAACTAGGGACAGACCCCAATTTTCCCTCGCGGCGTATCTGCGACAAATGGAGAAGCGAAGCAGGCTCTGCCGGTTCCATGCCGACTCGGCGAACCACGGGAAATTGGGGTCTGTCCCTAGTTTTTGCACGCTACGCCGATGAGCTCACACGACCGACAACAGGACCGTCTCCGCCGCCTGCCGAAGGTGGACCGCGTGCTCGCGCGCGACGAACTCAGCCCGTGGCGGCGCTCGCCGTTCGCCGCGGACGTCGCGCGCGGAGTGATCGAGGAATACCGCCGCCTGATCCGCGATGAGGTCGATGTGCCGGCGCCTGATGCGGCGGAGGTCGCGTCCGCGATCCGGCGCCGGATGGACGAGACGTTCCGCCCGCGCCTGCGCCGTGTGATCAACGCGACCGGCGTGATCGTGCACACAAACCTCGGCCGCGCGCCGCTCAGCGAGGCGGCGATCGACGCGATCGACGAGGTCGCCCGCGGCTACTCGACGCTGGAATTCGATCTCGAACGGGGCCGGCGCGGCTCGCGCCACCAGCTCGTCCGCGACGCGCTGCTCGCACTCACCCGCGCCGAAGATGCGCTCGTCGCGAACAACAACGCCGCCGCGATCCTGCTCGCGCTCACCGCGCTCGCGAAACGGCGAGAGGTGATCGTGAGCCGCGGGCAACTCGTCGAAATCGGCGGCTCGTTTCGCATCCCGGACATCTGCCGCGCGTCCGGCGCGAAACTGGTCGAGGTGGGGACGACGAACCGCACCCGTCCCGCCGACTACGAGAACGCGATCAGCGAGAAGACGGCGCTGATTCTCCGCGTGCACCCGTCGAACTTCCGCGTCACCGGGTTCACTGAATCCGTGCCGCTCGCCGCTCTCGTCGCTCTCGGCCGCCGGCACGGGATTCCGGTGCTCGACGACCTCGGCTCGGGCGCGCTCGCGGATGTGTCGCGCCACAGCCCGCTGCCCGCAGAACCGCTCGTGCAGGAGAGCGTGGAAGCCGGCGCGGACGTGGTCACGTTCAGCGGCGACAAGTTGCTCGCCGGCCCGCAGGCGGGAATCGCGGCCGGCACGGAAGCCGCGGTCGGGAAGATGCGGCGTCACCCGCTGATGCGCGCCGTGCGCCCGGACAAGCTTGCGCTCGCGGCGCTCGCTGCGACGCTGCGCGCGTATCTCGCCGGGTCGTATGCGGATGAACTGCCCGTGTGGCGGATGCTGAGCGCGCCGGTTCATGAACTGCGCGCGTGGCTCGAACCGCTCGCGCGCGAGACCTCGCCCGCGTTCGCAGCCGCCGGGTTCGCCGTCGAGATCGCCGACTCAACCGCCCATTCCGGCGGCGGCAGCCTCCCGGAGGAAGAACTGGCGAGCGCCGCGCTCGCGTGCAAAGGCAGCCAGCGCCGGCTCGCCGACCTGCAGAAGCGGCTCCGGTTGGGAGATCCGCCGGTGATCGGGTATCTTACCGGGGCCCGGTTGTATCTTGACGCGAGGACGATGTTGATCGAGTCGCGCGATCGGATCGCGCGTTGTCTCGTGAACGCGCTCGAGGAGGATGAATGAGCCGCGGAGTTGCCACACTCGTTGCGCTGCTGGTTGCTGCGTGCGCCTGCTTTGCCGGTCCGGACACGACCGCGAACGCGGGCACGTCCGCGGCGGAACCGGCCCGGCCCGCGCGTGACGTGCACCTGATCACGGTGGAGACTGCGATCCACTCGGTCGTCACGCAGTCGATCTCGCGCGCGATCGACCGCGCGGACGAGGCCGGCGCGGAGGCGTTGATCATCAAGCTCGACACGCCCGGCGGGTTGCTCGAGTCCACGCACGACATCACGAAGAAGATCCTCAACAGCCCGGTGCCGGTGATCGTGTATGTCGCTCCGGACGGCGCGCGCGCGGGCAGCGCCGGCGTGTTCATCACGATGGCCGCGCACATCGCCGCGATGGCCCCGAGCACGAACATCGGCGCCGCGACCCCGGTCGGGATCGGAGGCGCCCCCGCCGACACCGCGGAAGGCTCCCAGTCCGACCAGGAGGCGATGCGGAAGAAGGTGACGAACGACGCGGTCGCGAAGGTGCGCGCGATGGCGGAGAAGTACGGCCGCAACGCCGACTGGGCGGAGAAAGCCGTGCGCGAGGCCGCCTCGATCACCGCCTCCGAAGCGCTCGAAAAGAACGTCGTCGAAATCGTCGCCGGGGATGTCGATCACCTGCTCTCCCAGGTGGACGGGTTCGTCGTCGATCTGCCCGGCGGCGAGCGGACGATGCACACGAAAAACGCGGCGATCGTCGAATACGAGCCCACCTGGCGCGAGGATTTCCTCAACACGCTCGCGAACCCGAACCTCGCCTACATCCTGATGCTGATCGGGTTCTACGGGCTCATCTTCGAGCTGTACAACCCGGGCGCGATCATCCCGGGGGTGGTCGGCGTGATCTGCCTCATCCTCGCCTTCTTCGCGCTGCAGACGCTGCCGATGAGTTGGGCGGGACTGCTGCTGATCGTCGTCGCGATCATCATGTTCGTGCTGGAGGTTTACGTGACCAGTTTCGGTTTTCTCACCTTCGGCGGCGCGGTCTCGCTCGTGATCGGCTCGATCCTCCTGTTCGACACCGAGGTGCCTTCGCTTCGGGTGTCGTGGGGCGTGATCATCCCGGTCGTTGTCGTCACCGTGCTCTTCTTCGCGTTCGCGCTCACGATGGGTCTGCGCGCGCAGAAGAACAAGGTCGCGACCGGTGGCGAGGGAATCGTCGGCGAAGTCGGCCGCGCGGTCACCGAGTTGTCCCCCCGCGGCAAGGTGAAGATCGGCGGAGAATACTGGAAGGCGGAAGCGGAGGACGGCCCGATCGACGCGGGCGAGGAGGTCGTCATCACCGCCTCCCGGCGGCTCGTCGTGAAAGTGAAACGGCTCAGTTGAGCGATGGGCGGTCCGGGGCGGGCGACGGTTCTCGCGGCGGCGGCGTTCACCGCCGGGCTCCTGCTCGCGCCGGAACACGCCTCCGCGTCCGCCCGCCTGCTCATTCCCGGCGCATTCCTTGCGCTCGCACTCGTGCTCACAGTCGCCCGCGTTCCCGAACAGGCGCGGGCGGTTTCGTTTCTCATCCTCTGGGCCGCGCTCGGCTGGAGCATCGGCGTTCCCAAACCCGAACCCGTGATCCCCGAGGGCCGTGTCTGGTTCTCGGGCACGGTGCGCGTTCCGATCGAACACTACGAGGACCGGCTCCGTTACCGGCTCACGCTCCGCGGCTGGGAGGCGGGCGAACAGGGCGGTCCGCTCGCCGCCGGCGCGGTGATGTACGTCCCGGATACGCTTCTGCTCACGCCCGGCGAAGACGTGCGTGTGATCGCGTCGGCGGACCGGATCGCCGGCCCGCGTAACCCGGGCGACATCGACTGGCGCGGCTACTGGGCGAACCGTGATGTGCGCGCGCGGCTGCGGGCGGTCAAGCACGTGGAGCGGCTCGGCGTGCGCCGTTTCTTCGGCGGGACGACGCGCGCGTGGGTCGGGAGCTGGCGCGCCGGGATCTCCGAACTGATCGAGCGCAACCTCGCGCCGTCAACCCGTCCGCTCGCCCGCGCGCTGCTGATCGGGGATCGTTCGCAGTGGAGCGAAACGCTCACCGACCGGTTCGCGCTCAGCGGGCTGATGCACCTGTTCGCAATCTCCGGGCTGCATGTCGGGCTCGTGCTGCTCATCGTCTATGGCGCGCTCTCGTGGCTCGGGTTCGGCCCGCGGATCATCGTCCTGCTCGCGCTCCCGCTGATCTGGCTGCTCGTTCCGCTCACCGGCGCGAACCCGCCGGTCGTGCGCGCGTCGGTGATCATCACCGTCGCCGTTATCGGGCGCGCGCTGCAGCGGCAGGTGGACGCGTGGCACATGCTCGCGCTCGCGTACCTGCTGCTGCTGTTCATCCACCCGCGCGGGCTCGCCGACCCCGGGTTCCAGCTCAGTTTCGCGGGCGCGGCGGGCAGTGTGTTCGCGGCGCACGTGTTCGCCCACCTGCGGCAGCCGGTGCGCAAGTTCGGCAGTTCATTCCGGCGCTGGCTGCACCGTCGCTCGCGGCACACGCTGCTCCTGTTCGTGATCTCGTGCGCCGCGTGGCTCGCGACCGCGCCGGTCGTGATCGCCCACTTCGGCCGGCTGCCGCTGCTCGGACCGGTGCTCACGCTGCCCGCGCTGGCGTTGGTTGCGCTCGCGCTCGCCGCCGGCTGGTTGATGGTGCTCGCGTCGTTCTCCCCGTGGCTCGCGTCCGTGTTCGGCGCGTCGATGCACGCGATGCTCTCGCTGTCCGACCGGCTCGGCCGGTTCGCCGCGGGCGAGCTGCCGGCGTTCGATCACCTCCCGCTCTCCGCCGCGGTCGTCGCCGGGATCGTGCTCGCGATCGCGTTCGCCCGCGCGCGCCGGATCGCGGAAGCGCCGCTGCCGGGGGTGGTTGTCACCGCGCTCGCGGCAGGCGTGGTCATCATCTACGGCTCGCTGTGGCTGCCGGATGCACGGGTGAAGGCGGCGGTGCTCGACGTCGGCCAGGGCGACGCGATCCTGCTCCGTTCCGCGCGCGAGGCGGTGCTGATCGACGCCGGCCCGGAGTTCTACGACACAGCCGCGCGCCAGCTCCGGCTGCTCGGGATCGAGACACTCCCGCTCCTGCTCCTCTCCCACGGGGACGCCGACCACTGCGGCGCGGTGCCGGAGCTCGTGACGGAGGTGACCGTCGAGCGCGCGCTGATCGGGCCGGGGACGTTGCGCGACAACGCCGGCCGGCGCGCGGTCGCGGCGCTGATCGCGAACGGGGCAGTGGTAGAATACGCCGTCCGCGGGACTCGTGTCACCACACCCGCCGGCGTGTTCGATTGCCTGCACCCTCCGCCCGACATCGACCCCGGCCGGTTCTCCGACAACGACCTCTCGCTCGTGTGGCTGTGGACCGCCGGCGGCGCGACGGCGGTGTTCCCCGGCGACGCATCGACCCGGGCGGAGCAGATGATGCTCGCGCGCGCCGACCCCCGTGCGGTCGATCTCGTGCTCGCGGGCCATCACGGCAGCGCGTCCTCGACCGGCTCGGCCTGGCTCGATGCCTTGCGCCCGCGGTTCGCAGGCGTATCTTGCGGCCGGAACAACCCGCACGGCCACCCGGCGGGGGAAGTGGTGGACCGGGTTAAATCAACCGGCGCGACGCTGCTGCGCACCGACCGTGACGGCGCGCTCCTGTTCGTGGTCGGGGACAGCGGCCTCGCCATCCTCGCGCGGGATCAGTGGTGGTGACATTGTCCGTGTGCGCGTCGCAAGCCGGCTCCGCATGCCGTCGCAGTGGTTCCAACACGGCAGGCGAGACAGGAGGGCTGGAGGGTTCCGCGCTTGACAAGCAAGCGCGGGCACGAGCATGTGGGTTCGATACATGCCCGCGGGGACGGCCGCGCCGTCACCGCGGCTTAGCGGCCGGTACACGGATGAGAGATTCTTTCCACGTAGCCCGGGGTCGCCGACCCCGGGGGTGACAGGGGATTCGCCGCCCGTGCGGCCGCAGCGAGCAAGCCGTCGCATGATCCGCGGTGACCTTCGGTC
>JAANWZ010000133.1 GCA_018263585.1 Calditrichota bacterium
TGTGCCCCTGTGACAGCGCGTCGGTTTGCGCTGTCGCAGGGTTCATTCACCGGTGAATCAACCGTTCACACCCTTGCCCTTGACTTTAGTCAAGGATAATCAGAAGGTTGGATGGCCGGCGGGTGGCCCGGGGTTTGCCCTCAGCACGGGTGGATGAGCCGCGGTTGCGAGCAACAGCGGGCCTGACGGCGATTGGCGGGAGAGTGGGCTGCTACTCCGTACCCGCGCCGGTTTCGAGCCGTCTCCGCTCGCCCTTCGTCTCCATCGCGACGAAGAGGACGGGAATCACGAACAGCGCGAGCGCTGTGGAGACGATGAGCCCGCCGATCGCGACGATCGCCATCGGCGCGCGGAACTCGCCGCCGGCGCCGATTCCGAGCGCGAGCGGGAGCATCCCGAGCGAGGTCGCCATCGTCGCCATCAGGATCGGCCGCAGCCGCACCGGGCACGCCTCGAGCACGGCCGCGCGCAGCCCGCGTCCGTTCCGGCGCAGCTCCTGCGTGTAGTCGATGAGCAGGATCCCGTTGTTCACCACGATCCCGACGAGCATCACGATCGCCATCAGCGAGAAGATCGAGATCGACTTTCCGGTCATCACGAGCGCCATCGAGACGCCGATCAACGCGAGCGGCAGAGTCATCATGATGATGATCGGGTGCTTGTAGCTCTCCAGGATCGCCGCGAGCAGCATGTAGGTGAGTACGGTCGCGAGCACGAGCGCCTGCAGCAGGCTCGAGAAGCTCTCCGCCATCATCTCCGACTCCCCGCCGGAATAAACACTCACCCCTTTCGGCAACAGCGGGCTCGGCTGCGGGACGGCCGTACTCTTGCCGGTGAGGATCGCGCGCGCCATCTCCGCCGGATCGATGGGTGGCAGTTGCAACCGCTCGTTGATCTGCTGCTGGAGCTCGCCGGTGGTCACGTTCACCGCGTTCGCGGACACGGTGACCATCCGCTGCTTGTTCTTCCGGTTGATCTGAGTCGGCCCGGTTCCGAACCGGATGTCCGCGACCGCTTTCATCGGGAGGAATCCGGCCGCGGTCGGGAGCAGCAGATCCTCGAGCGTTTCCACGCGGTTGCGGTCCTCCTCGCGGAGGCGGACGCGGATGTCGTATTCGTCCCCTTCTTCGCGGTAGCGGGTCTCGGTCGTTCCCTCGAAGAACGTGCGCAGCACCATCGCCAGGTCCTGCACCGACACGCCCGCGTCCGACATCTTCACCCGGTCCGGCTGGACGACGATTTCCGGCTTGCCCGTTTCCCAGTCGCTGCGCACATCGACCGCGTTTCCGGTCGCGCGCACGCGTTCGACCGTGCGCTCGGCCGCCTCCGCGAGGTCGTCCATGTTCCGGCCCTGGAGCTGGATCTGGATGTCCGCTCCCTGGCCGCCGCCGAACTGGGTCGCTTCACTGACGATGATCTCCGCGGCCGGGAGGTCCGCGAGTCTTCCGCGCACGTCCTTCACGAGCTCGGACGTCGGCGGATAGTCCCCGACCTCGGCGTCCTCGAGCACCGCGAACACGTAGCCGTACTGCACGCCCTGCACATTCCCGAGCTCGTCCCCCCCGCTCTGGCCGAGGTTCGTGTACAGCGTGCGCGTTTCCGGGTACGCGACGAGTTCCCGCTCCACCCGCCGGAGCACGGCGTTCGTTTCTTCGAGCCGCGACCCGGCCGGCATTTCCACGCTCACCCGCAGCCGGCGCTCGTCGTAGCTCGGGAAGAACTCGCTGCCGATGAAACTGAACAGGAACACGCCGAAGATGAACGCGACCGAGACCGCGGCGATCACGAGCCAGCGGCGGCGGATCGCCCATTCCAACCCGACGCGGTAGTCGCTCGCGAGCTCGCCGTACCATTTGTCCCACCACCGCCCGAACCGCCGGATTCCGCCGAGCCGTTCCGCGATCACGAGCAGGAGCAGGACCGCGAGCACGACCAGCGCATTCACCGGCCCGAGGATGATCCAGACAGAGCCGAGCGCGAGCAGCGCGACCGCGCCGTAGATCCCGCCTTTCAGCGGCTTGGACGCCATCATCGGCGTGAGCGTGAAGCTGACGAGCAGGCTGAAGATCGTCGCAAACGCGACCGTGAGCCCGAACTGGCGGAAGATCGGGCCGATGATCCCGGCCATGAACGCCATCGGGGTGAACACGACGATGTTGGTCAGCGTCGCCGCCGCGACCGCGACCGCGATCTGCGCGGTCCCTTTCGACGCGGCGTCCGCGTAGCCCTCGCCGCCGATTCGCAGCCGCTCGATGTTCTCGAGCACGACGATCGAGTTGACGACGAGGATCCCGACCGAGATCGCGAGCCCCATCAGGCTCATCACGTTGATCGTGAACCCGGCCGCCTCGAGCAGGGTGAACGTGGACACGATGCTGATCGGCATCGCGATCGCCGCGATCACAGTCCCGCGCCAACTGTGCAGGAAGAGAAACAGCACGAGCGCGGTGAACAGGATGCCGAGTACGAGGTTGCCGGCGACGTCCTTCACCGAGTCGCGGATGAAGTCGCTCGTGTCGTTCGCGATCTCGATCTCGACGCCTTCCGGCATCATCTTCCGCAGCTTCTCCACGGTCGCGTAGATGTCGTCGGCGACCTGGACCGTGTTCGCGTCCGAGCGTTTGACGAGGTTGAGGCCGATCGAGGAACGCTGGTTGAACCGCGCGAGCTCGCGCATTTCCGCGAAGTCGTCCCGCACGCGCGCGACCCGTTCGAGCTGGATCGGGCCGGACGGGGTCTGAATCCACACCGCGCGGATCGCATTGACGCTCTCGAACTCGCCTTCGACGCGCAGCGTGTATTCGCTGCGCCCCTTCTTGATGCGTCCGGCGGGGATGTCGAGGTTTGCCGCCGCCAGGCCCATCACCACCCGCATCGGGCTGATCCCGTACGCGCGCAGCAGCCGCGCCGACAGATCGACGCGGATCTCGCGCTCCTTCTCCCCGATCACCTCCACGTTCGCGAGTCCGGAGATCTTCTGGAGTTCCGGCTGGATCGTCCGGTCCACGAGCAGGAACAGATCCTCAAGCGGCAGGTTTCCGGTCACGGACAGGTTGATGATCGCCTGCGAGCCCATCTCGAACTTCTGGATCACCGGGTCTTCGATGTCATCCGGGAGCTGCATCCGGATCGCGTCGATCTTGTCCTTCACGTCGATCGCGCGGATATCAACATCCTCGCCGAGCTGGAGCTCGATCATGATCACACCGAGCCCTTCCTGGGCGATCGAATAGATGTTCTTCACGCCGGAGACACTGCCCGCGGCTTCCTCCATCGGCTCGTTGAGCAGCGTCTCGATCTCTTCCGGCCCGGCGCCGGGGTAGATTGTAACCAGGCTCACGAACGGGAAGTCGATCTCCGGAAACAGGTCGATCCCGAGCCTGCTCATGCTGAACAGACCGATGACGACGAACGCGAAGATGACCATCGTCATCATCACGCGGCGCTTGATCGAGAGGTCCGCCAGTACCATGGTGCTTCCCGTCGAGCTGGGGGTCAGAGCGCGGCCGCGCCCTTTTCCTCAACGATGTTTACCTTCATCCCGTCCTGCAGCGAGCCGTGACCGTAGTTTGCGATCCGCTCCCCGGCGGACACGCCGTGGAGGATCTCGACGAAGTCCGCGCCGACGAGCCCGCGCTGCACGGTCCTGCTCGTCGCGAGCGTATCGTTCTCGATCACGAACACGACCCGGTCGCCGTTGCGCATCAGAATCGCTTCGCGGGGGACAGCGACCACGTCAAGCGCCTGTTCGACGACGACATCGACGGTCGCGAGCACACCGGGGTACAGCCCCTCCCTCCGCTCCACGTTCGCGTACACGGTGAACATGCGCTGGACCGCATCCGCCGCGAGACTGATGCGCGACACATGGCCGTCGATCCGCCGGCCGTCGCCGAGCGTAACGCGCACGTTCTGACCTGCCCCAAGCAACGGGCGATCCTCCTGCGTGATCTCGAACGCGACCTCGAAGCGGCGGTCATCGACGAGCTTGATCACCGGATCGCCGGGGTGGGCGACATCGCCCTCGTCGAACTCGACCCGCGCGACGTAGCCCGTGATCGGCGCGTGCAGCACCACGGACCGCCGCGCCGTCTCGTAATTTTCGCGCGCGACCTCGTAGCCGAGTTCGGCCTGGTCGAGCTGCTGGCGGCTGATCGCGCCCTCGTCGAGCAACCGCTTCATCCGCTCGTAGTCGCGCTTCGCGTTTTCCATCTGCAGCCGGGCCTGGGTGACCGCCGCCTGGCTCGCGGTTGTGTCGAACCGGACGAGCGCGTCGCCCGCGCGCACGCGATCGCCTTCCTCGACGAGGAACTTCTCAATCCGCTCCATCAGCTTCGCGGTGACGAGCGTCTGGTCCACGGCCTGGATCGTGCCGTAGTAGTTGCGCACGACCTGCACATCGCGCCGCTGCACCGTCTCCGCGAGCACCGGCACACCCTCCTCCTCCTGGATGTTCGCGATGCTGAGCACTTCCTCGCTCTCCCGGCTGCGCACGATGCCGAGCACGAGCGCGACGACAATCACCGCGCCGACGATGAATCCGATGATCTTCTTCATGGCGACACCGCTGTCTCGACTCCCGGATTCCACATCCTGCCCAGCGCGCGGTCATACTTTGCGCGCACGACCAACTGGTCGTACTGAGCCTGCAGCACGTTCACCCGGCTGCTGTTGAGCTGAAGCTGCGCATCGAGCACCTCGAGCTGCGTGCCGACGCCTTCCTCATATCGCGTCTGCGCGATCCGGTACCCCTTCTCCGCCTCCGCGCGGTTCTCGATCGCCGCCTCGAGCTGCTCGCCGGCGAGTGTGAACCGGCGCAGCCGCTGGTACACGTCCAGCCTGATCCCGCGCTCGAGCATCGATTTCTGCAGTTCGACGTTGCGCTTGTTCACTTCTGCAATCTGCGCGCGGCGGTGGCTGGCGAAACCGTCGAACAGCGGGATGTTCAAAATCAACTGCGCGCTCACACCGCTGAAGAAACGTTTGTCGTGAAACGCGAACGTCTCCGACTGCGCGAGCGTCTCCCAGCGCAACCCCGCGAGCAGGTTCGGCCACAACCAACTCCGGCTCTCGATCTCCCGCTGGCCCTCGTACAGCCGCTTTTGCAGGTCGAGCTGTTGCAGTTCGAGCCGCTGCCCGAGCGCGTACGACGATGCGTCTTCGTAATCAAGCTCCGGCTGAAGGATTACTTCGCGCACGTCACCCTGCAACGTCACCGGCCGATCGACGGACATCCCGATCAGGTTCTTCAGCGCCCGGTACGCCATCTCGCGCGCGTTCTCCGCCTCCAGCGCCTGCGGCTCGAGGTTCGAGACGGCGACACGCGCGCGGATCAGCTCGTACTCACTGACCACGCCCTGTTCGAACAGCGCCTGCACGCGGTCGCGGTGGCGCCTCGCCTGCTTTACCGCATCGCGCGCGACCTCCACGTAATCATCCGCGATCATCGCCCCGTAGAACGCTTCCGCGAGCTGCACGCGCAGATCCTGGCGACTGACCTCCTCGCTCATGTCCGCGATCTTGCGGTAGTTCTTCGCGATGCGCAGCGCGAGCCCGACCTTGCCCGCGAGCCAGACCGGCTGCGTGAGCTGGAGGTTGGCGCTCATGTTGTTCTCGAGACCGAACTTGAACTCCGCGGTGAACGGTTCGCCCGGGTTCGCGAAGTTGAGCTCGCCGGGCATCGTCACCGGGTTCGAGGGAATCTCGAAGTAGTGGTTGAGGTTGCCGGAGAAATCGAGGGTCGGCATCGCGTTGGAATAAGCCTCGAGCACCTGCAGCCGCGCTTTCCGCACCTCGTTTTTCGCGATCCGGTGCTGTTCGTTGTGCTCGACCGCGCGTTTCCACGCCTCATCCCATTCGAGGACCACGGACGCATCACGCTGAATCACGGCGGTGTCCGGCGGCGCCGCGCGCACCGAGCCGGCCGCGAACATCGAGAACGCCGCTGCGAGCACCCAGGCGGCAACAAGTCCGGTTCGCATCGTGACCTTCATCTGAACGAGTCGTTCCACGCCAGGCGGTGGCTCCCGCGCTTGTTAGACAGCAGGCTGGTATTCGCGTGTGGATCCCACAGGAGCGGGATGTGAAGAATCACGCGAACAGAAGGCGAATGTACGGACTCGCGAGTGTCCGTGCCATTGACAATCCGGCAACCGCTCTCGGGAGCAGACCGGCCATACAGCGACACGGGCCGCAGGACGGAACGAGCGACGGCTGCGTCTCAACACTCGGAGACAAAACCCCGGCGTCTGCAGCGGGGGAGAAGGGGACTGATTCGTGCCGGAGGGGGGACTCGAACCCCCACGGGCCGAAGCCCACTGGTCCCTGAAACCAGCGCGTCTACCAATTCCACCACTCCGGCGAACGTGCCCGTGTCCGCGCCGATTCGCAGACCGTCGCGGATGGTACAAACCCCGCGCCTCGGCGCGCAAGCGGCTTTTCGCGCCTCCGGGGAAGGGGCGGCGCCATATCGCATCCCGTTAACATCCGCGGTTGCGAGCAACCGGTTATACCGTTAGCTCAGCCACGAGCATCGAGCAGAATCTGAAGCACAGCTGCGCCGGCAGAGGCGTCATTCTGAACCCGGCTTCACGCGTCTGTCTGCGTGAAGGCGGGTGAAGAAGGTCCAGCTCATCCGATGGTTGTTTCCTGGTTCGGGGACGCTTGCGAGCAAGCGTCCCCTTCCCGTCCCACCCTTGTCGAACTTGGACCTTCCCTTCACTGCGTTCAGGATAAACTTCCCTTCGCCCGACAAAATGACGTCGGGCTTCGGTCAGAATGACTCCTTCGCCACCCGCGATATTGGTCCCGGCTGATCCAAATGGATGAGCGAATGCGAGCAACCGCGGGCCTGTCCACCGACACGGCGAAACCCGGTGTCGCCCGTGCGGGCTCGCCCGCGCGGCCCACCGAGCCCGACCTGCGAGCGGGCGCGGCATGGCGAACGGCTACTCGTCCTCTTCCGCGAGGCACTGCTTCAACGTGAAGAACAGATCCTTGCTCGGCGGATCCTCGAGGTTTACCTCACGCTCGAGCATTTCCTCCGCGTAGAAGCGCTTCGCCGCATCCCAGTCGGGCGCGCCGGACAGCTTCGCGAGGAACACGTCGAACAGCGTCTCGTTTCCGCCGTAGATCTCACGGATCACCGTATCTCGCAGTTCCCCGCTCCGCAGCGGTGCGAACCGGTCGTGGCGCGGACGGATTGAGCCTGGCCCCCAGCCGACTTCGGTCGCTGATTCGCGTTCCGGGGCAGCCGACTCCTCCTCCGCAGGCGCCTCCGCCTCTTCTTCGGGCTCCGCGGCCTCAGCTATGCCGGCACCCTCAGCGGGCTCATCCTCGGCGCCGGCCGTTTCGCGCTGTTCGCGGGTCTCGTCCTCGCCGAAAAGAAACGTCACCGCCTCGCGATCCTCCGCGTCCAGGTCGGACACCGGCTTCGCCTCCGCGGTCGCCTCCGCGGTCGCCTCCGCGGTCGCCTCCGCGGTCGCCTCATCCTCTTCACCGCGTTCTCCGGCGCGCTCGACTTCGGGTTCGAGTTCCTGTTCCGTGTCCTCCGCGGCCGTCTCGACTTCCGGCTGCTCAGCG
>JAANWZ010000134.1 GCA_018263585.1 Calditrichota bacterium
TGAAGGCGGTGCACCGGGAGTACGTGCAGGCGGGAGCGCGTTTCCTCGAGACGAACACGTTCGGCGCGAACCCGTTCAAGCTCGGCAAGTTCGGGCTCGCGGAGCACGGGTTTGAGCGCGCGCACGGCGGCGGCCATCGCGCGGATGTGGTCCGGGCCGGTCCCGCAGCAGCCGCCGACGATCCGCACCCCGTTCTGCACCATCCGTTTCGTGTACTCGGCGAAATACTCGGGCGTTGACATGAAGATCACACGGCCCTCGACAACGCGCGGTTCGCCGGCGTTCGGGAACGCGGCGAGCGGCTTGTCGCTGTGATCGCGCATCCGCTGCAGGTTCTCGAGCAGCGCGTCCGGGCCGGTGGAACAGTTGAGGCCGATGATCTCGACCGGCGCCTGCTGCAGTTCGCGTGCGATCGTGCCCGGCTTCTGGCGCACGCCGGCGCTCTCCTCGCGCGGAATCGTCATCATCGCGATGATCGTGCGGTCGGACAGCGAGCGCACCGCTTCGACAGCGACGAGCAGTTCGTTGAGATCGAGGAACGTCTCGAGGATGAAGAAGTCAACCCCGCCTTCGTTCAGTCCGCGCACCTGTTTGCCGAACGCACGGGATGCTTCCCGGCGGGAGATCGTGCCGACCGGGCTGATCGCGTTGCCGAGCGGGCCGATCGAACCGGCGACGAGCACGTTCGCGCCCTCATTCGCGCAGCGACGCGCGATCTCCGCGCCCGCGCGGTTGATCTCGACCGTCTGCTCCGCGAGCCCGAACTTGCCGAGCTTGAACGGGTTCGCGCCGAACGTGTTCGTCTCGAGGAAACGCGCTCCCGCCTGCACGTACTCCCGGTGCACCGCCTTCACGAGGTGCGGGTCGGTGAGGTTGAGCCCGTCGAAGTTGCGGTTGATGTAGATGCCGCGCTCGTAGAGACGGGTGCCCATCGCGCCGTCGCCGAGCACGACCTGGCCGTCCGCGAGCCACCCGGTCAGGGTCGGATGTACCGGTGAATCACTCATTGTTGGAAACCAGGGTTGTCGCGCGCGAACCCGCTGCCTACGACTCGCTCTCGCGGACCATCTTCGCCGCGTCCACGAGGTTGCGCACGCTCTCGCGCACTTCCTCCCAGCCGCGTGTCTTCAGCCCGCAGTCGGGGTTGACCCAGAGCCGTTCCGGGCGGATGTGTTTGAGCGCGCGCCTGAGCAGGTCGGCGATCTCGTCGCGGGACGGCACGCGCGGCGAGTGGATGTCCCACACGCCCGGCCCGATGTCGTTCGGGTAGTGGAAATGCTCGAACGCGTCGAGCAGCTCCATCCGGCTCCGGCTCGCTTCGAGCGAGATCACGTCCGCGTCGAGCGCGGCGATCGAGTCGAAGATCTCGTTGAACTCGCTGTAGCACATGTGCGAGTGGATCTGGGTATCGTCGCGCACGCCGGACGAGGCGATCCGGAAGCAGCGCACCGCCCAGTCAAGGTAATGCGGCCAGTCTTTCTTCCGCAGCGGCAGGCCTTCGCGGAATGCCGGCTCGTCGATCTGGATCACGTCGATCCCCGCCGCTTCGAGATCGAGCACCTCGTCGCGGATCGCGAGCGCGATCTGCTCGGCGGTTTCGCTGCGCGGCTGGTCGTCGCGGACGAACGACCACTGCTGAATCGTGACCGGGCCGGTGAGCATCCCCTTCACCGGACGGTCGGTGTGGTCCTTCGCGAACTTGGACCAGCGCACGGTGACCGGATGCGTGCGCTGCACGTCGCCGTAGATGATCGGCGGTTTCACCCCGCGGCTCCCGTACGACTGCACCCAGCCGTGCTTCGTGAACGCGAACCCGTCGAACTGCTCGCCGAAGAACTCGACCATGTCGTTGCGCTCGAACTCGCCGTGCACGAACACATCGACGCCCGCCTCCTCCTGGAACCGGAGCGTACTCAGAATCTCCTGCTCGATCGCCTTCTCGTACTGTGCCCGCGTGATTTCCCCCTTCCGCAGGCGGGCGCGGAGCCGGCGCACCTCGCGTGTCTGCGGGAACGAGCCGATCGTGGTCGTCGGAAACCGGGGCAGATTCAGCTTCTCACGCTGTGCGCGCACGCGCCGCTCGTAGGGCGAGCTGCGGCGGGTCATGCTCTCGTCGATCTCAGCCTGGCGCGCGCGCACTGTCTTGTTGCGGACACGCGCGCTCTGTTCACGGCTCCGGTGCGCGGCGGCGGAAGCGGCGAACGCGTGCTCGACCGAGGAGCGGTCACCATTGATTGCGACTGTCAGCGCGTGCAGCTCGCCGAGCTTCTGCTTCGCGAACGCGAGCCATGACTTGAGCTCGTCGTCGAGCGCGGTTTCCAGCTCGAGGTCGATCGGGCAGTGAAGCAGGCTGCATGAGGGGGCGACGAGCAGGTTGGCCGTTCCGCTGCGCAGGTCAGCCGCGCGCTGGAGCAGGGCCAGCTTATCTTCGAGGTTCGTGCGCCACACGTTGCGGCCGTTGATCACGCCGAGGCTGAGCAGGTGATCCTCCGGCAGCTTCTTTGCGATCGCCTCGAGCTGGTTCGGCGCGCGCACGAGATCGAGGTGAAGCCCGTCGCCGAGCGCGGTCGCGATTCCGGCGTTGTGATCGACGCCGCCGAAGTAAGTGGCGACGAGCATGTTCGGCCGGTGCGCGATCGCGTTGAGACGGCTGTACGCGCGCGCGAACAACTCCCGCGCCTCGTCATCGAGGTCGAGCACGAGCCACGGCTCGTCCACCTGCACCCAGCGCACGCCCTGCTCGTCGAACCGGCGCAGGATCTGTTCATAGACGGGGATCAAGCGGTCGAGCAGGTCGAGGCGGGAGACGCCGTCGAGGCACTTGCCGAGCAGCAAGTAGGTCGCCGGGCCGACGAGCACGGGTCGAGGGTGCTCGACCCCCGCCGCGCGCGCCTTCTCCACCGCGGTGAACGGGTGCCCGGAGGCGAGCCGGTACTGAGTGTTCGCATCGAACTCGGGCACGATGTAGTGGTAGTTCGTGTCGAACCACTTCGTCATCTCCATCGCGCGCACGTCGCGTGTCTCGTCCTGCACGCCGCGCGCCATCGCGAAGTACGTGTCGATGTCGATGTCATCCTCGTTTTCGGCGTGATACCGCGGCGGAATCGCGCCGAGCAGGGCTGTCATGTCGAGCACGTGATCGTAGAATGAGAAGTCGTTGACCGGGATGATCCCGATCCCTGCCTCGCGCTGCATCGTCCAGTGCCGGGCGGTCAACTCGTCCGCGGTCGCGAGCAGCTCCCCGCGCGACAGCTTCCCCTTCCAGTATCGCTCGACGGCGCGCTTCCATTCGCGCTTCGCTCCAAACCTGGGAAATCCGAGATTGCCTGCCATCGCCATCGTTATCTACCCTTATGTCAGATCCGGATCGTGATCGGCGGTATCCCCAGCCGTGCAATACCGGCATCGTGTCTGTGGAAAAAACGTCCTGTTCTACGTCATGATGCGGGCGGGCAGTGCGTCATTCTGAAGCCGCGGCCGGTGTCTGTTTGCCGCCCGCGGCTGATGAAGGTCCGGGTTTGATCTCGGTAAGGTTTGTAAACACAACCCTTATTTACCTGGACCTTCTTCACTTCGCCCGATAGACTGACGTCGGGCTGCATTCAGAATGACGCAGTTGCCGCGGACAGGGGAGAATCGCACCGGACATTTCTTCCGAGAACGGTCGTAAGATAGATTCCACGCGAGGCGACAGGTCAACGCCAATGGTGAATCGGACGAGACGCACGGAGCCGAAGCGGGATTGCCCGGAGATCATCGTGGTCACCGGCCTGCCGCGGAGCGGGACGTCGCTGCTGATGCAGATGCTGGCGGCCGGTGGCATCGACCCGCTCGTGGATCGTGCGCGCCCGCCGGACGAGGACAACCCGCGCGGTTACTTCGAATATGAACCAGCGAAGCGGATCGAACAGGATCGGGGCTGGCTTGCGCGAGCACGGGCCCGGGCTGTGAAGATTGTCGCGCCCCCGAGCCGGGTGCTCTCGGAGTGTGATGAACGGTTTGCGGTGCTGTTTGTCGATCGACCGCTCGCGGAGGTGCTCGCGAGCCAGCGTGCGATGCTCGCGCGGGCGGGCAAGCGGGCGCCGGCGGAGCAGGAGAACCGGCTCGCGCAGGCGTGCGCGCGGGCGCGAGATGAGACCCGCGCGGCGCTCGCGGCGGCGGAGAACGTGCGCGTGCTCGATCTGCACTACCACGCGCTGCTGCAGAATGACTCCGTGCTGCACGTCGATCACTTCAAGGCGTCCGACCCGGCTACGCTGGACGCGAAGCTCGACGAATACGCGGACCG
>JAANWZ010000135.1 GCA_018263585.1 Calditrichota bacterium
TCGATCAGGCCGCCCGCCGCTCGGGAGTCCGGAGTCCGAAGTCCGGAGTCCGGCGGGCGGAATATCGGCAGCCCGGCGCGCCGGTGCAACAAACCCTTCTCCACGCGCGGGGATCTCCGGGTTTGAACACGCCGGCGCAAGCTACGGTTCCCGACCGACCTCGGGAGATGACACCGGCGCCGGACCCGCGCAACCGGAGCCGTGGGGAGAAGAACACGTCCTGTCTCGAATCCGCGGTTGCGAGCAACCGCGGGCCTGTGGCGACATTTTCTTCGAGAATCGATGTATCTTCGCCGAAACCGACTCCGGGGACGCTTGCTGGCAAGCGTCCCCATCATCGATCAAGGAGGGATCCCGATGTCGAGAATCGCGCTCGCCACGTTGACCCACGGGATGGAGTTCGTCGCGCGCACCGCGAGCGACCACGAGGTGCGGATGGACGCCGCGGAGAAAGTCGGCGGCGAGGACAAGGCGGCCCGCCCCGCAGAGATGCCGTTCGTCGGGCTCGCCGGCTGCACCGGGATGGATGCGATCAGCATCCTGCGCAAGATGCGGCAGGAGGTCGCCACGTTCGCCGTCGCCGCCGAAGGGCTCGAGCGCACAACGGAGCACCCGAAACGGTGGACCGCGGTGCGCGTCATCTTCGAAGTGACCGGCGACGTCGATCCCGCGAAGCTCGAGAAAGCGATCAACCTGTCGCGCAACCGCTACTGCGGCGTGTCCGCGAGCTTGCGGCCCGCGGTGAGGATCGAATACCGTTACGTGCTCAACGGGTCGGTCACGGATCTCGGCGAGGCGGAACCGGAAGTTGAGCGCGAATAGACGGGGCGCGTGTCAGTGGGCCGGATCATATGGAAGGACGCGTGGCCTGGGGGGACGCTTGCCGGCAAGCGTCCCCTGATTTCGCGTACACGCGCAGCACATGCCGGACCGGGACCGCGTCCCCGCCGCCCGCCGGTTCGATCGGGTCCAGCGGCTCGCATTCGAGCCAGTCACGGTCCTTCACGCGCGCGTACGATTCCTCCGCACAGTCAGCATGTCGAACACCGCACCCGGCTTGCCGTGCTGTGCGAACGCGCCGGCGCCGCGCGCACCGACCGCCGCGACAACAGCGTCCCCAGCGCTTCGCTCGAGACTGCGCGCGACGAACAGCGCGAGCGCGAGCGAGAGCACGATCAACCTTGTGCGCGGGTTGGTTTTCATCGGGAGATTCCCGGCGCGCGCCGGGGCGCCTCGTTCGTGAACCGCCTCCGGCACCGATCACCGGGGAGCGGCTGCCTATCTGCCGCGCCGGCCGGCCGGTCGCCACGCTTCCACGATCCGGTCGAGGCCGGCGTAGTCCTGGTGGATGGTCACGTTCGCCGCCCATGCGCCGTGCAGGGCCTTCGCGGACGCGCCCTGCTGCCAGCCGATCTCGCCGAGAAACACGCCGCCGGGGGCGAGCCAGTTCTTCAGCCGGCGCGCGAGCTTGCGGTGGATGTCGAGCCCGTCCTCCCCGCCGCGCAGCGCCTGTTCCGGCTCGTGCTCGCGGATGTGCACCGGCAGCTCATCCCACTCGCCGTCGGCGATGTACGGCGGGTTCGAGACGATGAGCGGGAACGGGTGCCCCGGCGGGCGGAACGTGACCGCGAACGCGTCCGCGTGCACGAGCCACAGCGATTCCGTCTCCGTCTTGCGCGTGCGCGGGTTGTACAGCCCCCGCTCGAACAGGATCCGTGACGACTTGTCGAGCGCGCGGATCACACTCTTCGGTCCGCCGCGGTTGACGAGCTCGAAACCGGAACGCGACGCGTTCTCCGCCGTCGTCTTCACCGCTTCCCGGGAGACATCGACGGCGACGACTTCGCGGGTGATCCGCTGCTTGAGCAGGGTGAGCGCGAGCGCGCCGGACCCGCAGCCGACATCGAGCGCGCGCTCGAACCCTCCCTTCGGCGCGAGCCGCTTCGCGTGCTCGACGAGCAGTTCGCTCTCCGGCCGCGGGATGAGCACGCCCGGGTGCACGCGGAATCGGCTGCCGTAGAACTCCATCTCGCCGAGGATGTACTCGATCGGCTCGCCCTCGATGCGGCGTTCGAGCATTCGTTCGAAGCGGGCGGCGAACTCGGATCCGACGGGCACGTACGGGTTGAGATAGAGCTGGGTTCGGTCGATCGAAAGCGCCCGCGACAGCATCCCCTCGGCCGTGGGGCGCGGGTCTTCGACGCGGGCGTCCGTGAGACGCTGTGTCGCGTTCTTCAGCAGTTCTCCACGTCTCACAACATCGTCCCTGCGCTCGTCCCACGCTCGCAGTTCATGTCACGCCTTCCCGCAGCCGCTCCTCGGCGTCCCGCATCCGCAGCGAATCGATCAGCAGGTCGAGCTCGCCGTCGAGGATTTCGGGAAGACGGTACAGGGTGAGGTTGATCCGGTGGTCTGTGACCCGGCCCTGCGGGTAATTGTAGGTGCGGATTTTCGCGCTCCGGTCGCCGGTGCTCACGAGCAGCTTGCGGCTCTCGGCGCGTTTCGCCCGCTCCTGCTCGAGCGCGAGCTCGTACAGGCGGGAGCGGAGCACGCGCATCGCCTTCGCCTTGTTCTTGTGCTGGCTCTTCTCGTCCTGGCAGTTGACGACGAGCCCGGTCGGCGTGTGCGTGATCCGGATCGCGGAGTCGGTCTTGTTCACATGCTGGCCGCCGGCGCCGGACGCGCGGAACGTGTCGATGCGCAGGTCGTTCGCGTCGATCTCGACATCGACCTCCTCCGCTTCCGGGAGCACGGCGACGGAGGCGGCGGAGGTGTGGATCCGGCCCTGCGACTCGGTTTCCGGCACGCGTTGCACGCGGTGCACGCCGCTCTCGAACTTGAGCCGGCCGTACGCACCCGCGCCGCGGATGGAAACGACCACCTCCTTGAACCCGCCCATCTCCGAGCCGGAAACGGAGATCGTCTCCATCGACCAGCGTACGCGCTCGCAGTAACGCTTGTACATGCGGAGCAGGTCGCCTGCGAACAGCCCGGCCTCCTCGCCGCCGGCGCCGGCGCGGATCTCGAGGATCGCGGTCTTCTCGTCCGACTCGTCCGGCGGCACGAGCGCGAGTTGGAGCCGGTTCAGCACCCGCTCCCGGTTCGGTTCGAGACTTGCGATCTCGCCGTGCGCGAGCTCGCGCAGCTCCACGTCATCCGCGTCGTCGAGCAGTTCACGCGCGCCGGCGAGTTCGCGCTCGATTTCCGCGAGCTCGCGCGCGACGTCGAGCACGTCCTTCAACCGGCGGTGCTCGCGCCCGAGCCGGCTCATCTCGCGCGAATCGGAAACGACGTCCGGGTTCGTCATCTCGCGTTCGATCCCGGCGATCCGGTCGCGCGCGAGTTCGACCTGGCGCTCGATCAGTTCCCTGTTCAGACCCATCCGACTGCCGAATCCGGTTCAGTGCGCGGAGCGCGGCGGTTTTTCGCTTGCGCTCCGGATCCGTAGCTTCCTGCGAATATAGGGAGCGGACAGGCGCGCCGCAGACGCAACCGAACTCATCGCGAAGCGGGGTCTGTTCGTGTGGCCCGGGGCTTGCTCCGGGTTTCATCTACGAGTAACGAGAAACGAGTATCGAGTAACGAGAGCCCTGTGTCGACGTAAGAGCAACAAACGAGCGCTTGCCCTTGACTTTAGTCAAGGATAATCAAACAGTTGGATGTTCATCATGCACCGTCGGATCAGCCGCGGTTGCAAGCGACCGCGGGCCTGGCTCTGCGGGCATGTTCCGGAGCCGAACTTGCGATAAACCGGGGAGGAGACGATGGTGGGCCGCGTGATCGGGACGATCGTGCTGATTGCCACGCTCGCGGCGATCTACCTCGCGCCGCAGGGTCTGCTCACGAAGCCGACGCTCGCGGAACAGCGCGCCGGGCCGTTCCGGTTCGTCGAACTCGACTCCGGGCTGACGGCGAAGCAGGCGCGCGCCCGTCTCCCGGAACTTGCGGCCGGCGAGAGAGCGAGCGCGGGACTGCCCGCAGTGATCAACCGCAGCCTGCTCGACGAAGGCGCGCCGGTCCGGATCGGGCGGGTCTATCCCGCGCGCGGCGCGGCCCCGGGGAGCGCGGACCCCGCGGACGCGACCGGCGTGCGCTGGTCCGAATCACGCTACCTCGTCGCGGAGTTTCCGTACCGGGGGTCGTTTTCGCCGGCGTTCGGCGCGTGGCGGGTGTACCGGGGCCTGCCGGATGAGCTCGCGCGGCGCGGCTGTGATCCGGGACCGGTGCTCGAAATCTACGACGCGGAGGCGGAGACGATCCGTTATCTCGTCTCGCTCGATGGCGAAGCCTCGCGCACTCACTGACAATGCCGGCGGTCGCGTCGTCACGGCCGCGACCGGCGGGTGGCGCCCGCCTACTCGAACTCGAGCAGGTAGATCCCGTCGCTCTGTTCCGCGAGCAGGCGTGTGCCGGAGGGGGCCGCGGCGGGGCGCGCCGCGCCGGTGATCACTTCGTGCCGGCTCGTCTGCAGGTTGTAGTAGTGGATCCCGGAGCGCAGCCCGGTTTCGAGCCGGTCGGCGAACAGGTGCACGCCGTCCGCAGACACCGACGGCCGGGTCGCGCCGCTCAACAGCACCGTCACATCGTTCGCCTGCGAAGTTCCGACCTCGATCACGTCCGAGAGCGTGCCGTCGGTGAGCCGGCTCACGTAGAGCACCGGCTCGCTCGGATTCCACACCGCGTCCGTGCCGACCAGCGATGTGAGCTGGTTGATCTCCATCGTGCCCGCGTCGATCCAGCGCAGGTCCATCCCGGACGACTGCGGCGGGTTGAACAGGAACGCGATCCGCTGGCCGCTGCCGTCGCCGACCGGGAAGTTGCCGTCGCCGTACTCGTTGAACACGCCCGGGTTCGCGAGATCGACGACGCCGAACTGGCCGAGCCCGTTCTCGAGCACGACCGTGTCGTGGTCGAGCCAGCTCGGCGCGCGCCCGCCCTCGTAGAGCATCATCGACGTCGGCGGGTTTGTGGTCAGGTTGACGATCCGGACGCCGCCGTCCAGCTCCGGCGTGCTGAACGCGACCCGTTCTCCGCCCGGCGCGGGCTGGTGGTCGTTGTTGTTCACTCCAGAGTAGAGCTCCGTGCTCGCGCCCTCGAGGTCGGACAGGTAGAGCCCGTCGTCGCCCGTCTCGACGGCGTAGGTGAACAGGAAGCTCTCCTCATCGACCCAGACGGGCAACCGGCCGTGTTCGACGAGCAGTGTGCGGGTGACGGCGAGCCCGTCAGGGCCGGTTCCGCCGTCGTCGTCGCCGGTGCAGCCCGCCGTCGCGATCATCCCCGCCGCGGCGGCGATCACGGCCAGCACGCGCAGTGCGTGAACCCGGTCAGCGTTCATAGACGATATCGTAGGTTACGGTCACCGTTTCGCCCGCGGGCACGAGCACGTCGAACGCCGCCGTGCGCGCGTCCTCCTTCTCGTGCTCGATCGGCGAGCCATCGCGCTCGGCGAACGGGATGCTCCAGTCGCCGAACATGCGTTCGAGCACGCGCACGGTGACATCATCGCCGCCGGAGTTTCCGAGCTCGACCTCGATCCGCTGCTTCGTGCGGCCGTCCGCGGCCGTCCCCTCGCTGATCCGCGTGCGCTCGGCAGTGAGGTCGAACACCTGGCCGACGTTGAGGTCCACTTCCGACCCGGGGGGCGTATCATCGACGCGATCCTCGCCGACGAACAGCGCGTCGCCGCCATGGATCTCGAACACGCGCACGTCGCCGCCGGGCAGCGCGCCGGCGAGCGAGAACTTGACGTGCGCCGAAATCCGGTCGTCGAAAATCGTCGCGTCGTAGATGTACTCGCGCTCGACGCCGCGCACGTTCTCCGCGACCAGTTCGAGCGACGTGCTGTGGTTCGCGACGAGCTCGCCTCCGTCAACGACCCAGCGGCGGACGTCGCCGAACCGCGAGTCGTCTCCGCCGGACATCGCGCCCGGTTTCGGATTGAGCCGATCGACCCGCCGCCGGTCGCCGGCGAGATGAATCGCGCCCCCGACCACGGTGAGCCGGTCGAACGGGAACGTGATCCCGGTCTCGTTCGCGACGACTCCGTTCGCGACGACGCCTGCGCGCGTGCCCTCGAGCGCGACCCGGTGCTCGCCGTGCCAGCGCAGCCCGCCGGTGAGGTAGGAGAGCCGGACCGTCGCCTCACCGCCCCGGCGCGCGTCGTACATCCAGCGCACCGACGGCTGCAGCACGAGCGAGCGCGGCACGTCACTCAGTTCGCCGTGATCGACGCGCGACCGCTCGATCCGGTGCAGCACGCCCGGCTCGTCCGCCATCGTCAGGTAGAGCGCGCGGTCGGTCGCGCGCGCGAGCGTGCCGGACAGCTCGGTCGTGTCATCAACAGTGATCGTGACCCGCTCCCCGACCCGGTTTCGCCAGTACGCGTCGATGTCGAGCAGTTGATCGGAGAACGCGAGCGCGCGGGTCGTCGCCGCGCCGCCGTCGATCACATCGACATGGATCGAACCGCGGAACACTCCGGAGGGCACCCCCGGCAGCAGCAGCTCGCCCTCGCCGCGGGACAACGTGACCTGCCGTGTCTCCGTGACCTCAGCGACGTTGCGCGTGTACACGACGATCTCCCGGCCGAGCAGCCCGGGGACATCGGCGGCCGCGACGCCCGCGAAGAGCAGCGCGGTCACCGTGACGGCTGTGAACGTGACGCGACGGGACAACATGGTCCGGCCCTCCATTCGTGTTCGTATCCGGAAACGACCGTCTAAGGTACGCGCTGAGACCGCCCGATGCGACCCGCGCGGGCGGGGCGCTCGAAGTATGCCCGCGGGCACGCCGCAGCTGTCACCGCGGTTCAACATGAGCCCTTGCCCTTGACTTTAGTCAAGGATAATCAAACGGTTGGCTCGCTGCGGGGATGCTTGCTCGCAATCGGTTATCCCTTTGGCTCAGCCGGGACCAGTATCGCAGGAAGCAAAGGAGTCATTCTGACCGAAGCCCGACGTCCTCTTGTCGGGCGCAGGGAAGTTCATCCTGAACGAAGTGAAGGAAAGGTCCGAGTTTGACAAGCGTGGGATGTGAAGGGGACGCTTGCGAGCAAGCGTCCCCGATTGAGCAACTGAAGAGCGGGTCTATTCCCCGCGATGGCGGTTATTCACGGAGCGGATGTACTCCTGCATCGCCTGTTCCTGCCGTTCGAGGTACTTCTGCATCCGTCGCTGGTACTCGGCCATCACCTCGTTCGGGTCGGCGTCCGGGGGGAACGCGGGCGGTTCGGGCGGCTCGTCGTCGTTTGTGCCGGGGGAAACGTCCCTGCGCTCGCTCGCTTCCTCGGCGTCACGCTTCGTGCCGCCGGCGGCGCGCAGCAGTTCACGCGACTCGAGGTTGAGCGGCGGCGCGGCGCCGAGGCGCCCGACCTGCTGCGACATCGGCCGCGCGGTGCCGCCGGTGACGAACCACGTCGTCGGCTTCAACGGCTCCGGCTTCGTCGTCTCGACGAGGTTGTCGAGGTCGAGCTCGCGCACGTTGCGGTGCTGGTACAGCGCGGGCAGGTCGAACTCGACGCCGAGCCCGGCGAGCTTGCCGAGCGCGAGCAGGAATGTGCGCAGCTCGCCGCTTTCGTCGTCGAGCGAGACGGCGTGGTACGGTTTGTCGCCGAGCACGTGCTCGTGCAGGTTCGTGAGCACCGACTTCGGGCCGGTTTCGAGGAACACGCGCGCGCCGGCGTCGTACATCGACTCGATCAGTGTCACCCATTCCGCCGGGTGCAGGAGGTGGTTCGCGAGCCGGTCGCGGATCTCGCTCTCGTCCGCCGGGATCACGCCGCCGGTCCGGTTGTCATACACGGGCAGCTTCCACTCGCCGCTGACGTGGTAGTCGCTGACGATCGCGGTCAACTCGTCGCGCAGCGGCTCGAACACGCTCGTGTGGTACGCGCCGTCGAGCGGGATCCGATAGGTGCGGATTCCCTCCGCGACCAGTTCCTCGCGCAGCGCGGCGGTTTCTTCCGCGGGTCCGCCGATCACCGTCTGTTCGTGCGCGTTCTGGTTCGCGAGCTGGAGGTTCGGGTACTTTTTCGCGCGGGCGCGGGCGATGTCACGGGTGATGTTGACCGCGAGCAGGTTGCTCGGGTGTTCGCGCGCGTGCTCATCCATCCGCCGCATCCGCCGCTCGACGGCGTCCAGCCACTGATCCCGTCCGATCGCGCCGCCGTACGCGATCGCGGACGGTTCCCCGAGCGAATGGCCCGCCGCGATCGCGGGGGTGAGCTTGAGCCGGGCGAGCAGGTCGCTCATCCCCGCGTGGAAGATCACGAGCGCGAGCATCGAATAGTGGACGTTCGCGAACAGCTCGTTCTGCCGCTCCTCGGCTTCCTCGTCGTACAGCGAGGGCGGGTACAGGTACCGGCTGAACCGCTGCGGGAACCTGCCCCGGAGCCGCCGGTCGGCCCATTCGACGGCCTCGCGCATTTCGGGGATCGCGGCGACGATCTCCCGCCCCTGCCGGATGTACTGCGACCCGTGCCCGGGGAACAGGAGCGCGACCGGTTCGCCGTTCGCGCGCTGCTCGTCGTGGAGTGTGACATTCGGATCGACGGGGTACTCGACGCCGCCGTCGAGGTGCGGGAGCAGTCGTTTCAACGTGCGTGTGAGATGGTCGCGGTCGCGGACCGCGATCGCCGCGGTCGCCGGCAGCTCGCGCCGGTTCCACGCGCGCAGGATCGTCGAGTACGCGAGGTCGCAGAGACGCGGCTCGGCGCCCTGCTCGAAAGCGGCGAGCAGATTCTCCGCCTGCTCTTTCAACGCAGCACGATCCCTGCCGCGGAGCACGACGAGTTCGCAGGGCCACTCGTATTCGGCGTCGATCGGCGCGCGGTGCTCGTCGGGCGCTTCCTCGAGCACGGCGTGGAAGTTCGTGCCGCCGAAGCCGAACGCGCTCACGCCCGCGCGGCGGGGATGGTCCGGGTGGCGGAACCACGGCAGCGCCTCGTCCGCGAGACAGACGGGCGTCGATTCGTCCGTGATCACCGGCTGCGGCTGTTCGACGTACATCTGCGGCGGGAGCACACGTCGCTGCAGCGCGAGCGCCGCCTCGATCAGGCTCGCGATCCCGGCGGACGCCTTCGTGTGGCCGATCTGCGCCTTGTTCGAATGAATCAGCACCGAGTTCGGTTCGGCGTTCTCGGAGCGGAGGAAGTCGATCATCGTCTCTACCTCCGCGCGATCGCCGGCGACGGTGCCGGTGCCGTGCGTGACGACGAGATCGAGCGTGGAGATGGACACTCCGGCGCGCGTGTACGCCCGTTTCAGCGCGCGCGCCTGGCCGGCCGGATACGGGGTGAACAGGCTGCGCGCGCGGCCGTCGCTCGAGCTCCCGAACCCCTTGAGCACTGCGTAGATGCTGTCGCCGTCGCGGATTGCATCATCGAGCCGGCGGAGGATGACGACGCCGACGCCTTCGCCGAGCAGGATCCCGTTCGCGCGCCGGTCGAACGGGCGTGCGCGGTCGTCGGGCGTGAGCGCGGTCGTCTTCGAGAACCCGACGTAGTTGAACGCGCTCTGGTTCGCGTCCACGCCGCCGGCGACCGCGACGTTCGCGTCACCCGCGATCAGCTCGTACGCGCCTGCTGCGACCGACGAGAGCGACGAGGCGCAGGCGGCGTCCACGAGCTGGTTCGTGCCGCCGAAATCGAACCGGTTCGCGACCCGGCCGGCGAGCACGTTGAGCAGGTAACCGACCATGCTCTCTTCCGACCACTCGGGGAGCCGGTCCCAGGCGTCGTCCGGAATCTCCGGAATCGCCTGCGGCAGCTCGGAGCGCGCGATCAACTTCTGGCCCATCTCGCCGTGCGCGAGCGTGGACCCGATGATCACGGACGTGTTCTCCCGGTCGAACTCCTTCTCGAGGTAACCGGCGTCGGCGAGCGCCTCGCGCACGACCTCGAGCGTGAGCAACTGGATCGGGTCGATCGAGCGCAGCGAGTTCGGCGGGATCCCGTAGTCGAGCGGGTTGAACGGAATCTCCGGCATGAACCCGCCCCAGCGGGAGTAGGATCGGTCGCGGGCGCGGCGGTCGGAGTCGTAATAGAGCCGCCAGTCCCAGCGCTCGCGCGGAATCTCGCTGAGCACGTCGAGCTTGCTCACGATGTTGCGCCAGAACTCGCGCGTCGTGCGCGCGCCGGGAAACAGCGAGCCGAGCCCGACGATCGCGATGTCAGATGCCTGCCGCTCGGGCATGGGGAATACTCCTGAACGTGGATGTCCATCGAAAGTGAGAAGTTAGCACGCGGCCGGACGATGCGCGAGCGATCAGCCGGCGAGCTGCAAAATCGCGAGGGGAAAGAAAAGGAGCGCCGCGGGCACCATGCCGATGCCTGCTCTGCAGGCATGGATTCGATCAGCGAGCATGCCGGGTCTGCTGAGCCCGGCCTGCGAGCAGGCGCGGGGCAGGAAACGGGTGAGTGTAGTGGTCGTGCGCCGTTCGTACCACCCGTGCGGGCGAAGGTCATGCTGATCGGAGAGACCGGCGTTCTTTCGCGTCGCCGCGCTTTTCTACCGCCCGCGGGAGCAGCACGCGGAAAGTGGTTCCCGCGCCCGGCTGCGATTCCAGCTCGATCCGTCCGCCGTGCGCTTCCACCGCCTCCCTGCACATCCAGAGCCCGAGCCCGGTCCCGCGCGGGGCGCCGGTGCTGTTCTCGCCGGAGGGACTGATCTTGGTCGTGAAGAACGGCTCGAAAATACGGTCGCGGAGTTCGTCCGTGATCCCGCCGCCGAACGTTCGGCTGCGATCGCGTCCAGCAGTTCTCTCAGCTCGTCGCTGAAGCGACCGCGGTCGATCTCGCCTGTCCGCACGGCTTCGAGCAACTCGTTCACGATGTTCTCGTTGAGATCGACGCCGCCCGTGATCGCGGTCAGCGGGCTGCGCAGGTTGTGCACGATTCCCTGCACGAACTGGGAGAAGGCGGACTCACGTTCCGCGCGCACGAGTGCGCGGGTGCGTTTCTTCAACAGCGCCTCCATCGTGAACGCATACGTCTGCGAGACAGGCGGACCGATCAACAGGTAGGCCGGTCCGAAGGTGAGCCCGATGAAGCCCGCCGCGAGGAGATGCGCCCCATGCAAACGGTGGTAGATCGCGTAGCCCAAGCACGCGATGAACAGCAGGCTGGAAAGAAATATGCCTCCGACCGCAAGATCGGTCGCGGTGAGCAGAGAGAGGGGAATCAGCAGCGTGCTCACGGCCAGCGCGGCGAGTGGAATCCAACTGCCGCGCATGCGAAAAAACTTGAAAAGCAGGAGCAGACCGCTGTACAGGGTCAGATAGAGCAGAAACCAGACGATCGCGTACGCCGGCACGAGCATTTCCAGCGGCGTGCGCTGGTCGAACGCGAACCAGAACTGGGAGAGCGCCGCCGCCGAAATCGCGAACACCGCGTAATGGAACGCCTCCTTCAACGCGGGCGTGAGCGCGTACAGGTAGAAATGATAGAGCGCGATCACGAGCAACAGCGCGCCGATGATCACGAGCAGCGCGCTGTTGTGCGCCTCCGCCGCGTACACACTCTCCGCCTTTTCGACAGTCGCGATGCCGAGCACGAAGCCGGCGGGGTGAGGATCGCGCACGTTCATCCCCCACAGGCCCGGCATCATCT
>JAANWZ010000136.1 GCA_018263585.1 Calditrichota bacterium
GCGTTTCCCGTCGCGGGGCTGACGCCCCGCGCTATGCACGTGTCGCCGCTACGCGGCTGAATCACTGATCAACAGCCGGTGTTCCGCCTTCACCCATGCGACATGCGGGAGAAGTGAGTAAGAGACAGGACCGAAGTCGGGGGCAAGGGGTGGGAGTGTCATCCTGAACCCCCCACGTTGGTTTGTGCGGGGGGTGAAGGATCTCGAGAACAGACCGTGACGGCGCGGCCTGCGCACCCTTGCCTGGCGCCCGTACTCGCTCCCCAGGCGCGGACGCCGGCCGACCCCCGCTGTCCGGTTTGCATCGTTCCGCGGGCGGAGAGTAGCTTCCGGTCCGCGGGGCGGGGGAGGGGTCCGCTCCCGTCATCCGGACGCTGCGGCGGGCACTGGCAAGACCGCGACGTGTCCGCGGCGGGCGCTGTCACATGGCGGCGGAACCTGCCCGGGCGGGCGCGCGTTCGCCGTGTGGAATCCGGATGGAGAGGTGGCCGAGTGGCTTAAGGCGCACGCTTGGAAAGCGTGTTTGCGGTGATACCGTAACGTGGGTTCGAATCCCACCCTCTCCGCGACAACTGCGAGCCCCGGGCAACGCTTTCAGGTGTCATTCCCCTCCCCGTGCCCGCGCTTGCTCGTCAAGCGCGGGCACGTGCAGGGCGGAGGGGGACGCACGCTCGCAAACGTCCCCCTCCCGTCCCGCGGTGGCGCCCACCTTCGCCGGGGGCTTCGGCGGGGTCGTCCCCGCGGGCATGCCTGCGAGCGGGATCTCGAGACTCGCGGGTGAATGCGGTTCACCACCCCATCCGTCGCATGATCTCGGAGAGCGTCTCGTCGATGTATTGTTCGCTGAGGCGTTCTTTTTTCTCGCGTGCGACCGCGATCTTCTCGAGCAGTGCCTCGATCTTCACCGGCTTTTCGATGAACTCCATCGCGCCGGATTTGATCGCCTCGATCCCTTTCTCCAGCGTCGCGTGCCCGGTGAGCAGGATCACCTGGAGGTCGGGGTTGCGTTTCAGCAGCCGTTTCAGCGTCTCGATCCCGTCCATCCCCGGCATCGCGAGGTCGAGCACGACGGCGTCGTAGATCACCCGCTCCGCCATCTCGAGCGCGGCCGGACCGTTGGCGGCGACATCGACATCGAGCCCGCGGGTGCGCATCCGTTCGGAGAGGAGGTCGGTGAACTCCCGCTCGTCATCGACGAGCAGCACTTTGCTACCGTTCATCATGGCCTCGCAGGTTATCGAGCGCGGCTGGTTCGCCGGCTCAGCAGTGATCGGCGACGACGGTCGCCGGCAGCAGGATCTCGAACGCTCCGCCGCCGGATTGCTCAGTGGTGCCGAGTTCGCCGTCCATCTCCGCGAGCAGCGACCGGCACGTTTCCAGATGCGGACCGCGGTGCGCAACCAGCCCGGATGCCGGCCCGGTGAACCGGATCGTGACCCGGTCCGCTGCGGGCAGCGCCTCGACCCGGACAGTTTCTCCCGCCTGCGCGGAGTCGAGCACAATCTCGAGCGCGCGGAACAGCGCCTGCAGCACGGCGAACGGGTTGTGCCGGATGAGCACCGTGCTCGCGCAGGGGACGACTTCGAGCGTCACGTGCCGGAGCTCGGCGAGCCGTTCGCACAACGCGCGCAGCGTCGCGAGGAACTCGCCGAGGTCGGTGTCACGGTCGCGGTCGTCAACCGTGTGCGAGAACCGGTTCAGGTTGTGGATGATCCCGGCGCCGCGCTCGACCTGGCGCTCGATCCGGCTGTGCACGGTGCGGAGCCGGTCCGGGTCGAGCGGCACACCGTGCTCGTTCGCAGCGAGCTGGTCCTCGAGCAGCCCGGCCGCCTGTTCGACGATCGAGAGTACGTTGTTCAGTTCGTGGGTGACGCTCGCGGTGATCCGCCCGAAGAACGCGAGCTCCGGGCTCACCGGCGCGACCCGTGATTCCGTCCCGTCCGCCACACGCACCTCACGTGTTCGCTGCGAGCGCGCCGCGGATCGACGCGATCAACGTGTCGATGCTGAACGGTTTCACCAGCACCTCGTGCACGCCCGCGACTTTGTAGTCCTTCACTTCCTCGTCCGGGCGGCCGTGCCCGGTGATCAGCAGGATCTTCACGTCCGGGTATCGTTCGCGGAGGATTTCGATCACCTCGAGCCCGCCGAGCCCGGGCATCTTCAGGTCGGCGGCGACGACATCGAACGGTTCCCGGCTCATCAACTCGAGCGCGGCGTGCCCGTCGGTGACCGCCTCCGCCTCGATCCCGCGGATCTCGAGCCGTTCCACGAGCGTCGTCACGAGCTCCTCCTCGTCATCGATCAGCAGCACTCTCGGTCCGCTCATCACGTCGCTCCCTGTTCGACCCGGTTCACGGGCAGCGTGACGGTGAACGTCGTGCCCTCGCCGAGTTCGCTCTGCACATCGATCCGCCCGCCGAGCTTCTGCACGAGCCCGTACGTGATCGAGAGCCCGAGCCCGGTGCCGAAGTCGCCCTTCGTCGAGAAGAACGGCTCGAAGATGTGCTTCAGGTTCCCCTCGGAGATGCCCATTCCGTTGTCGCGGACGCTCGCTTCCACGCGCTGATGCCCGAGCGCGCGCACCGCGAGGCGGATCTTCCCGCCGTCCGCCACCGCCGCGAACGCGTTGTTCAGGATGTTGAGGAAGATCTGCTGCAACTGGCCACGGTCGCTGTCGATCATCGGGATGTGCTCGTCGAAATCCCGGAAGATGCGGATGTTCCGGTGGTGCGCCTCCTTTTCGAGGAACCCGGTCACCTCTCCGAGCAGTGAGCGGAGGTCGATCGGCTCGTAGCGGGAATCCATCTTCCGCGTGAATCCGAGCAGTCGGTGGGTGACCTCGCTGCACCGCTGCACGGAGTTCGTGATCGAGTGCAACGCCTGCACGGTCTTCTCCCGGTTCGGGAAGTTGTCCGTGTGCTCGGCGATGTCGGCGAGCAGGCCGGCCTTTTCGTTGATGATCGCGAGCGGGTTGTTGATCTCGTGCGCGACGCTCGCCGCGAGCCGGCCGATCGTCGCCATCTTGTTCGTGTACTCGACGTTCATCAGCATCTTCGTGCGCCGCTGGTCCGCCGTCCGGATCTGGCGCACCATCCGTGTCGAACTCCAGAGTACGACGAGCACGATCAGGATCGAGCTGATGATGAGGAACACGATCAGCTCGGTCTGCGCGCGCGTCCACATCGCGGGAATGTCCACCTGGTGTTTCGTGATCATCAGGATGAACGGCGTGTTCTCGATGTAGCTGTAGCCGAGCAGCGACTCGCTCTCGCCGAGCGGGGCGGTGTCGAGCACCTCCGCGTTCGGCGACCACGGCGGCGCCTCGATCGACGACTTTTCGAGCAGGTCGCCGTGGCGCCGGGACGGCGTCTGCAGCACGCCCTGCCGGCTGATGATGAAGATATCGTCCGTGTCGCTCATCCCCGGGATGTAGATGAGCCGGTTCAACGTCTCCATGTCCACCGTCGCGCGCAGCACGTGGAACTCGTCCGGCTCATGCTCCATCCGCACCGTGATCGCGAAGTGGGGGACGTTGCGATGGCCCATGAACACGTCGGTCACGCACGACCCGCGTACGAGCGCCTCCTGGAACGAGACCTGGTCCCGGTAGTTCGCGCCCTCCAGCTTGTACGGTCCGACATAGACGACCTGGTCGCCGTTCCGGTCGATCACGCCGAGATCGACGAACCCGGTGAACGTCGCCTTCAGGTTGGTCAACGTGGAAGCGAGCCGGCGGCGGTCGAGCAGCTCCACGGGCGGCTTCTCGCGCACGACGAGTTTGAGCGCGGAGAGCCGCTCCTCGATCACGAACTCGAGCGAACGCGACACGTTGTTCAGGTTACGCGAGATGTCGTAGCGCAGCTCGGCGAGCACCGTCTTCCGGTACATGTAGTAGTTGACTCCGACCATCACAAACACGGGCAGCAGCGCGACGAACAGCGTGAGCAGCAACGTGTACCACCACAGCCTGCGGTAGCGGCGCAGGTCCTGGATCCGGTCGGCGCGTTTCAGCCACTTCCGCGGCAGGATCATCTGCTTGAAGAAGTGGGCCGGTTTCTCCGCCGCGGATCTCTCCGAGGACACCGCGTTCCGGCCGTCGCCGCCCGCGTCAGCCATCGCCGCCGCCCTCCGCCCGCGCGCTCCCGATCTTGCGGTAAGCCGCCTGCAACGTTTCCGCGAGCACCTCGATGTTCACCGGCTTCGTCAGGTACGCGAACGCGCCGAGCTCGCGCGCCAGCTTCTGCTCGCGGTCGGAACCGTGGCCGGTGAGGATAATCACTTCGACGTGCGGGTGGTCGCGTTTCATCCGGCGCAGCACCTCGATCCCGTCGATCCCCGGCATCTTCAGGTCGAGCACCATCACCTCCGGCTCGCTCTCGCGCACGAACTCGAGCGCCTGTTCGCCGTCATAGACGACCGATGATTCGAGGTTGCGGGTCTGCAACCGCTCGGAGAGGCTGTGCACGAACTCCTTCTCATCATCGACGAGCAGGATCTTCGCGGGCAGGTCGGGCGCCGGTATCAGCGACGGGGGGACGAAACCGGTGCCGGGGATGACGTTCACCGACTCCACTCCCTCGACCTCCGCGGCGAGCTTGCTCAGTTGCTTCTGCATCGCATCGAGGCGGGAAACGTATCTGTTGAGCTTGATCGTGACGTTACCGTTGCGCGCGCTGACTTCGATCGCCGGCGCCTTTTCGGCGACCGCGAGCTGGACTTTCGCGGCGAGCAGGAAGTCGCGCGCCGCCTGACGGCTTGCTTCCGTCGTCCGCAACGAGTCGCTGCCGGCGCTGAGCAGGATCCGGCCGGCGGCGTCCTCGACGGAGTCCGCGTGCATCGGCAGCAGCAGGTCGTAGTCTTCCGCTTCGTACGGCGGACGGTTGGCGACGTACTGCGTCCACGCGACCCGCTTCCGGTCGAGCTTGTGCACGAGTTCGACCGCCTGCTTCTCGCCGACCCGCGCCTCCGCCATCGCCCGCTGCACCCGATGGTCGAAGTTGGCGATCAGGCATACGCGGAACACGTGACCGATCGAACGGGGCAGCATGTGGCCGGCGTAGCCGTGATGGACCGCGTTGTCTTCCTGGATCAGCTCTGCGAGCGCGAGCCGGACATGCGCGACCACTCTCTCCCGGTCACGCGGGGGTTTTCCGAGGAACCCGGGCGCGGTTGACATCGCCGCGCGGATCCGATCGGAGGTGATCGCGAGCCGTTCGCCGGCGCGCGCGAGCACGTCCGCGTCGATGCGACGGTAGCCCATCCGCTCCGCGGTCAGATCCGCGACCTCGTCGCCGCGGCAGAACGGTCCGCTGAAGAAGGAAATGATCGCCATCGTGTTCCGCCTTTCGTTGCGGCCTGTACCTGCACTGCAATTACGGGTAGTACGACTTGTTCACAAGGACATCCTAACGACGTGCCCGCACTACCCCCTTTCTCGTGCCCGCACTACCCCCTTTCTCGTGCCCGCACTACCCCCTTTCTCGTGCCCGCACTACCCCCTTTCTCGTGCCCGCACTACCCCCTTTCTCGTGCCCGC
>JAANWZ010000137.1 GCA_018263585.1 Calditrichota bacterium
CTACGAGGGAGTAACTCGACCGACTCCCGCCCGCAGCCCGGCGACGGGTGGCGCGGGGCTTGCCCCGGGTTTCACACACCGGTGGACGAGCCGCGGTGACGGCCTGCGGCCCGTCCCCGCGGGCACAAAAGGGGGTAATGGATACAGAATCACGGGGAGAGCATCCGGGCCGCCGCATTCCACGCATAGTCTGCGCTGAGCCGGCGCATGCAGTGATGGTGGCCGAGCGGGCATTCGCTGCCGCCATGGATCGCGCACGGGCGACACGGGAGGTCGAGCCCGATCACGCGGTCGTTCTCCCCGGTCGGCGCGAACCCGAACTCGGGCACGGTCGGGCCGAAGATCGCGAGCGTGGGGGTGTCCACCATCTGCGCGAGGTGGAGCGGGGCGGTGTCGCCGGTGATCAGCAGGCCGGCGGCGTCGATGAGAGCGGCGCTGCCGCCGACGCTCAGCTCACCGGCGGCGATAAACGCTTCCGCGCCGGACGCGTCGCGCGCGCGGAGGCAAAGCTCGCGATCCTCCGGGCCGCCGACGAAAACCGCGAGCAGCGACCGATCCGTATTGATCCGGGCGAGCAGCTCCGCCCAGTGCGCTTCCGGCCAGCGCTTCGTCTCCCAGACACTTCCGGGCGCGAGCGCGATCATCCGGCGGCCGTCCGGCAATCCCACGCTGTCCCGCCAGCGGGCGAACTCGTCCGCCGCAGGCGTGGCCCGTATTTCGAAACGGGGACGTGTTTCCGGTGCACCGTCTTCTTGCGAGCGGAACGGTTCGAGCAGGGCGAGGTTGCGCGCGCTCTCGTGCACGTCGAGCCGGCGCGGGACGCGGTCTGTGTGCAGCGGTGACCCGGCGGTGCGGGAAAACCCGACGCGCCGCGGGATGCCGGCGAGTGCCGCGAGCAGCGCCGAACGCAGCGAACGGTGGGGGATGAGCGCGAGCTGGTAATCGCGCGCGCGCAGACGGCGGGCGCCGGCGAACAGTGCGGAGAGCCCACGGTCCGCGCCGCGTTTATCGAACGGGATCACACGCTGCACGCGCGGGTGCAGTGCGAGGAAGCTCGCGTACGGCGCGCGCGCGAGCACGTCGATCGCGGCGTCCGGCCAGACCCGCCCGCTCGCATCGGTCAGCGGAAGCGTGAGCACAAGATCGCCGAGGAACGCGGTCTGGATGATGAGGATGCGCCGGATGTCGCCGCCGGGAGGACCTTTTCCGGACGATACCGTCATTGCTCTTCGAGGCGCGCGAGCAGGTGCTGGACAATCCGCTCGACCTCCTGCTCGAGCTCGTGCGCGACCATCTCGTATGCCTCCGGACTCGACCCGAACGGATCCTCCACCCCGTACAGCCCTTCGATCTCCATCCCGGGAAACGCGGTGATGAGGAAGCTCTTCTGCGTGAGGTCGGGGAATCGCTCGTGGAGTTCGCCGAGGTGGTCGGTGGTCATCACGAGCACGACATCGGCCCACTCCATCAGCTCCTTGGTAACCGGCCGGCTGCGGTGGCTGCCGATGTCGATTCCGCGGCGCTGCATCGCCTGGATCGCGGGGAGCTGCGGGGGAAAGCCCTCTTCGGAGATCGTGCCCGCGCTGCGGATGATGAACCGCTCGCCCGCCTGCTCGCGGAGCCGGTGCCGGAGCATCGCCTCCGCCATCGGGCTGCGGCAGATGTTCCCGCTGCAGACGACGAGGATGTTGAGCCGCGGCGATTTCGCCGGCGCGCTGTCGCGTGTGCGAATCACTTCCGGCCCGGCGGGCGTCCAACGCTTCACTTCCGACGGGTGGCCGGGGAGCGCCTCCGTCTGATAGACCGCGGCATCGACCTCGGCGACGATCTCGGGGTCGAGTTCACTGCGGAGCGAAGCGGGCGGGTTTCGATGACGGTTCGCGGACGTGGATACGACAAGATCATCGAGCGCGGAGCACACGGAACGGAGCAGCTGACTGTCCGGGATGCGGACGCCGAGCGCCCCGTCCTCGCTGAGAATGTGCTTCGGCACGCCGTCCCGCGCGGGCAGCACCCAGGTCACCGACCCGGGCCAGCTCTCGAGGATCTTCCGCTTTGCGACCCCCTCGGGCAGTTGCACGAACCGAGCGAGCCCGACGACGCTGGAGTAGAGGTTGACGAGCGGTTGATCCTCCGGCAGCCCTTTGATCCGGCGGATGCGGCGGACGGCGTCGGCGTTCCGCGCGAGCGCGTGCAGGCCGTACACCGTGTCGGTCGGCAGCAGCAGTACCTGCCCCTTTTCGAGGCGGCGCACGATCTCGAGCACCACCTTCGCCGGGGCGTCCCCTGATTTCAACTGAGCGATTACCATCCGGACACCGTCTTGTTGAGAATGTCCTCGGTGAGCTTGTCGAGCGCTTCCTGCACGCCCTGTTCACGCGCGGAGCGCCCGCCGGAAAACGGGTAGATTCCGAACTCGGAAACCGTCTGCTCCCAGACGACCTTGTCCTTGACGAGATCGCGATAGCTCACGCGGAGCGTAATTGTCACCTTGTATTCCTCGACCGACTCGTCGGCGGAAAACGTGCTCGGGACATCATCGACGCGAACGATCACCCCCTGGATCACCGAATCCGCATCGCGCAGATCGACCACTTTCAACGTGTTGTCGGTGGTAAATTCGTCGAGCAGCGCGTCGTACAAGTCCTCCGCAATCCCGAACTCGGAGGTCTGGTTTTCGAAGATCGGGATCGCGACGGAATTGAGGTGGCCGGGAACGGCGCCGCCGAACGTGTAGAACCCGCAGCCGGCAACGAGACACAGGGTGAGGATCGCGATTGCCGCAGCCGTGCCGCCCGCCGTGCTCACAGGTCGTACTCCTTGATCTTCCGGTACAGGGTGCGTTCGCCGATGCCGAGCGCCTTCGCCGCCTTGCGCCGGTTGCCGTTGTATTCGTCGAGCGTGAGCCGGATCTGTTCGCGCTCGATATCTTCCAGCGTCGGACGGGGAGCATCTTCGTCCACCGGCTGGTAGCTGACCCGTTCCGGCAGGCCCGGAAAGCGCCCGGACATCAGGAGTTCGGCGAGGATGTCGCGGATCTGCCCGACCTCGCGGCGCAGGTCGAGAAGTTGCTGAAGAATCAGGTCGGCGTCCAGTGACTCGCGCTCCGGAGCAGCGAGCACGGGGAGATTGCGGTGCGAGTATCTCGGCGCGGGCAGGTGACGGCGCACTGCCTCCTCGTCGACCGGCCCGTTGTGTTCGAGCGTGAGCAGCGTGCCGATGAAGTGCTTGAGCTCGCGCACGTTTCCCCGCCACTCCTGGTCGCGGATCAGCCGCATCGCGCCGGGGAGGATGCGCTGGCGCGCGATGTGGTTTTCGCGGAAGAACTCGTCGGCGAACCGTTCGACGAGCGGCGGGATGTCCTCGGGCCGCTCGCGCAGCGGCGGAATCGTGATCTCAACCGCGCGCACACGGTAGTACAGATCCTCGCGAAACCTGCCCTTGTCCACGGCGGCGTGCAGGTCACGGTTGGTCGCCGCGAGCAGACGGACATCCGTGTTCACCGGTTTCGATCCGCCGACGCGGTAATAGGTGCCGGTTTCCAGCGCGCGCAACACCTTCACCTGCATCTCCAGCGGCATCTCGCCGACTTCGTCGAGCAGCAATGTGCCGCCGTCCGCCTGTTCGAAGTAACCCTTGCGCTGTCGTTCGGCGCCGGTGAAGGAGCCGCGTTCATGGCCGAACATCTCGCTCTCGAACAACGTCTCCGGAATCGCGCCGCAGTTGACCGGAACGAACGGCGCGTCGCGGCGGGGCGAAAGGTCGTGGATCAGGCGCGCGACCACGTCTTTGCCGGTGCCGCTCTCGCCCGTGATGAGCACGGAGATCTTCGTCGCGGCGACCTTGCGCGCGAGCGTGCGCACCTCGTGCATCACGTCGCTCACGCCGGAGAGCCGGTCAAGCACCGCGCGCGTCTCTGCCTGTGTCGTCATCTGTTCGTTCACTCGTTCACACTCCCGGGTCGGGATGCGCCGCCGGCGGCGAATCAGTGTCGATCAGCATGTTGTCCTCGACCCAGATCGCGCCCTCGATCGGGAACGGGTCGAGGTCGGGGGAAACGTGCGTGAGCAGAATCGTGTCCACGCCCGCGTTCCGCGCGCGCATCACGCTCTCACGCGGATCGATGTGACGGGTTTCCACGACCAGCCCGCGCGCGCCCTGCACCCATTCCTCGATCGATGCAAACGACTCGATGTCCCCGCTGAACAACCAGCTTGCGCCGGAGAGTTCGAGCCGCAGGCTGTGGCTGCCGCCGGTGTCGCCCGGGTCAAGGTGGTCATTGAGCCAGACATGCCCGCGATGGCCGCTCTCCGCGCGCAATTCGCCGGCCTCGAGGTAACGGAAATCGAGTTCGAACGGCTGGTCGTCCGGGCCGAGATGAAGCACGTTCAGCCACGTTTCCAGCGCCTCACGCAGGATCGGCGGCGCGAGAACCTCCAGCGGCTCGGTTCGTCCCGCGCCCTTGTAACCGGACAGCAGCATCGGCAAGCCGGCGAGATGGTCCGTGTGACGGTGCGTGATCAGCACCGTGCGCACCGCCTGCGACCAGCGGTCGCGCTCCGCGAGCCGCTGCGAACAACCCTCGCCGGCATCGAGCAGCAACCCGCCGCGCGGACCCTCGATCAGAGTCGCGCTCGTCATCCGCCGCGGGTGCGGGTCGCCGGAGCCGGTACCAAGGAAGCGGAATATCATTTCAATTGTGCCGTTTCCTGATGCCCGACCTGCGTACTTTGACAGGTCTCCCGCAGTGACGCAATCAAGTTCGCGTGCATGAGTCTCACAGTCTCGAGCAGCCCCGGGGCGCAATTCGGGCCACCGGATCTTCAGTCGCCACGCGGCGGATAGCCGGCGTAGCCGCCGATGTCGCGGCGGAACGTCTTCCCGTCGAATTGAATCCCGTCCGCAGCGGCATAAGCGGTCTCCAGCGCGTGCTTCATCGAGGCGCCGGTGGCGGTCACGTTGAGCACACGCCCGCCGCTGGTGACAAGTTTGCCGTCCGCGTGCTTCGTGCCGGCGTGAAACACGACGAGGTCTTCGCGCTCTTCCGGCACGTCCGTGATTTCCTTGCCCTTGTTGTACGAACCCGGATAGCCGCTGGAAGCGAGTACGACACACGCCGCGTGCGCATCGCTGGAAATCCGCCGCCACTCGTGGCTGTTCAGCCCGACCTGGTCGTTGAATTCACCGAGCTTGCCGTTGATCGCGAGCAGCATCAGGTCAACGAGATCGACCTTGAGCAGCGGGACGACGGCCTGGATCTCGGGATCGCCGTAGCGGACGTTGAATTCGAGCACTTTCGGGCCGTCGTCGGTGAGCATCAGACCAGCGTAGAGCACGCCGCGGTAGGGTGTTCCGTCGGCGCTCATCTCGCGCAGCACCGGGGCGATGATGTGCTCGGAGCAGTACTGGACGAGCTCGTCGTCCACGGCCGGGTTCGGGGCGATCGCGCCCATCCCGCCGGTGTTCGGGCCGGTGTCGCCTTCGCCGATCCGCTTGTGATCGCGTGACGGGGCGAGGATGATGTGGTCGGAGCCGTCGCAGACCGCGAGGATGCTGGCCTCCGTGCCGCGCAGGCAGTCCTCGATCACGACCTCGTCGCCGGCCGCGCCGTACGCGCGATCGACCATGATCCGTCTCACCGCGTGCTCCGCTTCATCGCGGCCTTCGCACACGAACACGCCCTTGCCCGCAGCGAGACCGTTCGCCTTGACAACAACCGGCCGCTGCTGGCGCTGGACATAACGCATCGCCTCGTCCGGGTTGCTGAAGCTGCGATAGCCTGAGGTGGGCACGCCCGCGGACATCATCACCTCTTTCGCGAATCGTTTCGAACTCTCCAGACGCGCCGCGTCCTGAGTCGGACCGAACACGAGGTTATCATGGCCCGAAAACGCATCTACGACTCCCTCCGCGAGCGGCGCTTCCGGTCCGATCACGGTGAGCGCGATATCGTTGTCCACGGCGTACCGGGCGACGTTTTCCGGGTCCCTGAAGTCGAGCTCGACATTTTCCGCGACGGAAGTAGTGCCACCGTTGCCCGGCGCGCACCCAACCCAGCTCACGTGCGGGCTCTTGCGCACTTTCCACGCGAGCGCGTGCTCGCGACCACCACTGCCGATGATCAGGGCTTTCATCAGGGACCTCGCTTGTTATGGTTGCTTCCGAAAGTATCCAGCAGTCGCCATACTATCAGACTGTTGATCAAGGCGTGATCGACCGTCATGCTGAACGAAGTGAAGCAGGTCCAGGTTTACTGACGGTGATTCTCACGAGTCAACCCGTTGATAACTCGGACCTTCTTCCGCCGCCTGCGGCGGCGTCAGAATGACACGTCACCGGCAGCCGGCGGTTCATCGAGCGGGTTGTGTACCGCGCCGATCCTTCACGCGCGCGGCAGACAGACGCCGCGCTCGTTCAGGATGACACAATTGACGTGCGGCAGACAGACGCCGCGCTCGTTCAGGATGACACGGAGCGGCGCCTGTGCGGCTCGCGGTTCACCGCTCCCGATTCCGTGGCTGCTGCCGGGTCACCCCTTCCCCCGGCTTCGGCTGCCGCCGTCGGTGTCCGCGAACGCACCCTCCGGCACGTGCACGCCGCCGCGGAGGGCATCAACCTGGTCGCGGAGCAGGGCCGCCTTTTCGAACTCGAGCGCATCCGCGGCGCGGAACATCTGCTCCTCGAGGCGCGAGATCAGCGCATCGCGTTCGGCGTCTGTGAGCTCGACTTCGTCCGGGCCGGGCAGGTCGAGCTCGACTTTTCTCCGTTCGTGAGCGGCGCGTGTCTGGGCGAGGATGTCATCGACCGTCTTCCGGATCGTCTTCGGTTCGATCCCGTGCGCTTCGTTGTACTCGATCTGAATCGCGCGGCGCCGGTTCGTTTCCTCGATCACCTTGCGCATGCTCTCGGTGATTTCGTCGGCGTAGAAAATGACGCGCCCGGCGGCGTTGCGCGCGGCGCGGCCCGCGGTCTGCATCAGCGAGGTCTCGCTGCGGAGGAAGCCCTCCTTGTCGGCGTCGAGGATCGCGACGAGCCCGACCTCCGGGAGATCGAGCCCTTCGCGGAGCAGATTGATCCCGACGAGCACATCGAACTGGCCGAGCCGCAGGTCGCGGAGGATCTCAGTGCGCTCGAGAGTGTCAATTTCGCTGTGCAAGTACCGGACGCGGACGTCGAGCCGCTGCAGGTAGTCGGCGAGGTTCTCCGCCATTCGTTTTGTCAGCGTGGTCACGAGCACGCGTTCGCCGGCATCGGTCGCGGAACGCACCTCGTCGAGCAGGTCATCGATCTGGCCGGCGGTCTGTTTCACTTCGATCGTCGGGTCGAGCAGGCCGGTCGGGCGGATGATCTGCTCGACGATTTCGCCGCCGGTGCGTGTGAGTTCGTAGTCTGCGGGCGTCGCGCTCACGAACAGCAGTCTGCGCGCGCGCCGTTCCCACTCGTGGAACTTGAGCGGCCGGTTGTCGAGCGCGGACGGGAGGCGGAAGCCGTACTCGACGAGCACTTCCTTGCGCGAGCGGTCGCCGGTGTACATCGCGCCGATCTGCGGCACGGTCACATGGGACTCATCGACGACGCAGAGGAACTCGTCCGGGAAGTAATCGAACAGGGTGAACGGGGGTTCGCCGACCGGCTTCCCGGTGAAGTGACGGCTGTAGTTCTCGATCCCCTGGCAGAACCCGACCTCGGCGAGCATCTCGAGGTCGAAACGGGTGCGCTGTTCGAGCCGCTGCGCCTCGAGCAGCTTGTTTTGCGCACGGAGCACTGCAAGCCGCTGCTCGAGCTCCTCGCGGATCAACTGCATCGCGCGTTCGAGGCGGGTGACTGTTGACACATACTGGGTGTTCGGATAGAGCGCAACCCCCTTCAGTTCGGCGCGCAGTTCGAACGTGGTCGGGTGCACCTTCACGATCCGGTCGATCTCATCGCCCCACAGTTCGATGCGCACGACCTCGTCGTCGTATTTCGCGAGCACCTCGACGGTGTCGCCGCGGACGCGGAACTTGCCGTAGTCGAGGTCGGCGTTCGTGCGCTCGTACTGGATCTCGACGAGCCGGGAGAGGATCGTCTCGCGGCGGATCTGCATCCCGGGCTCGAGGTAGAGGCAGAGCGTCTTGTAGTCCTCCGGGTTGCCGAGGCCGTAGATGGACGAGACGGATGCGACGACGATCACGTCATCACGCTCGAACAGGGACGATGTCGCGCGCAGCCGGAGCCGGTCGATCTCGCGGTTGATGTCGGTCTCCTTCTCGACGTAGGTGTCGGTGGTCGGGATGTACGCTTCCGGCTGGTAGTAATCGTAGTAGCTGATGAAGTACTCGACGGCGTTGTTCGGGAAGAACTGGCGGAACTCGCCGTAGAGCTGGGCCGCGAGCGTCTTGTTGTGGCTCATCACGAGCGTCGGGAGGCGGAGCTGCTGGATCGCGTTCGCGACGGTGAACGTCTTCCCGGAGCCGGTGATTCCGAGCAACACCTGGGCGTCCGCTCCGGACCGGTACGCGCTCACGAGCGCGTCGATCGCCTGCTGCTGGTCGCCGCGGGGCTGGTACAAACTCTTGAGTTCAAACGGTTTGGACATCGACAGGGTATCTCAGTCGGGATATGGACGGGGTCGGGCGTCGATTACTGCCAGAATGGCACATGGTGAAAGTACCGACGGCGGCGGGATCGGTGCAAACGGGAAGCGGGTGAGTTTCGCTCCGGGTTCAACCGCGCGGGCGAGCCCGCACGGCCGGTACTGATCACGCGAGCCGCGAGCACCGGGTCCGGAGCGCGCACACAGCGGCACGGTCATTCCCGCGCGAGCAGGAGGTCGCTGTAGGAGCACTCGAGCAGGTCGCCGTCCCGGATCCCGAGCCGTTCCATCAGCGACTCGCACTGGCCGCGCAGGGCTGCCTCGCCGATCGAGCCGGACGCGTCGATCGCCTCGATTTCGACGAACCGGCCGAGTTGCTCGACGACGTCGAGGTGGACCTTCACGTTTTCCACGAAGTAGATCTCGCGGCGTTTGTCAACGACGGCGAGCACGCCCAGTGATTGAGTGAGGATCGACTTCAGCGTCTCCGGGATGTCCACGTCGTGGAGGATCACATCGGAGCGTTTCGGGCCGGCGGTGTCGGCGCGGCGGTAATAGATGAGCGCCTTCTCGATGTTGCCTTCCCGCAGCTTGAGCCGGCCGCGGGGGACATTGAAGCAGGTGTCGATCTGGTGGTCGCGGCCGACTTTACGCGCGCGCAGCTTCGCGAGCTCGGAGCGAACGCGGTCGTGATCTTCGCAGCGTGCCTTGATCTCGACGTTGACGCGGTTCATTCACCTTCCCCCGGGCGCCTCTCCCTCGTTTCCGGATCGTCCAGGTCCATCCGCATCAGTTTCAGGTGCTCGTGGAACCCCATCGCGTGCCAGAAATCGACACCGGGTCCGTTCAGGGTCGCGACCTGCAGTTGCACGGTGTCCAGGCCGAGCCGGCGCGCCCATTCGATCGCGACGCGTGTCAGCCTGCGTCCGATCCCGCGCCGGCGGAACCGTTCGGAGACGACAAGGTCCTGGATCAGCGCGCAGCGGTCGCGGACGAACACGGGCGGGAGGGCTTCGACGCGGACCATGATGTAGCCGGCCGGTTCATCCGCGACGAACGCGAGCGTGACGAACGCATGCTCGTCTTCGACGTGACCGAGCGCGAAGTCGCGGAATATCCGCTCCGCGCCGGCCTGCATTGTGAACGCTCCGTCGAGGCGTTCGTGGTACCCGATCAGTTCGCGCCAGAGCAGGACAACCTGGTCGATGTGCCCGGCGCTCGCTTCCACGAGCCGCACGCTTTCCTGTGCATCCATCCCGATCTCCCGCCAGGTTCGCGCGCACCGGGAATGTGCGATCTCCCGCGGCGGGACGCGACCCCCCGCCGGTCTCTCCGGGTTTCCCGTCGCGACACGTTCGTTCTACCTTTCCGGCTATGGACGAGGCAAACGGCACGCGACACGTGGTGATCGGCAGCGCCGGACACATCGATCACGGGAAGACCGCGCTGATCAAGGCGCTCACCGGCCGCGACCTCGACCGGCTCGGCGAGGAGAAGCGGCGCGGGATCACGATCGAGATCGGGTTCGCATTCTACGGTGACCGGGCCGCGTTTGTCGATGTGCCCGGGCACGAGCGGCTGGTGAAGACGATGATCGCGGGCGCATCTGCGATGTCCGCCGCGCTGCTCGTCATCGCCGCCGATGACGGGCCGATGCCGCAGACGTTCGAACACCTGACGGTGCTCGAGGCGCTCGCAGTGTCGCGCGGCGTGGTCGCCGTGAGCAAGGCGGACCTGGTTGACGGCGAGTGGCTCGAGCTCGTCGTCGAAGAGGTGCGCAACCTGCTCGCGGGAACGTCGCTCGCGGGCAGCCCTGTGGTCGCGGTGGACAGCGTGAGCGGGCGCGGGATCGACGAGCTGAAACGCGAGCTCGACCGTCTCATCAAGCAGACGACCGCTCCGCGCGAGGACGACTTTTTCCGGCTGCCGATCGACCGCAGTTTCATCATCCGCGGGCACGGGCGCGTGGTCACGGGCACGGTGTGGAACGGATCCGCGCGCGCGGGCGACACATTCCAGCTCGAACCGGGCGGGAAGTCGGTGCGGGTGCGCGGGCTGCAGGCGCACGAGCGGCCTGTGGATGAAGTGCGCGCCGGCGACCGCGCGGCGCTCAACCTCGCCTCCGATCTCGAACCGGAACGCGGGCAGATGCTCGTCATCGCGGGGCGGGGCGTGGTCACACGGTTCATCGACGCGGCCGTGTTTCTCGCCCGTGGCGCGCGCACATTGAGGCATCGCGCGCGGGTGCGGGTTCATCTGGGCACAGCGGAGGTGATCGGCCGGTTGCTGCTCGTCGGGCAAGACCGGCTCGGCGCCGGGGAACGGGCGCACCTGCGGATCACGCTCGAGGCGCCGCTGGTCGCGATGCACGGCGACCTCGGCGTGATCCGGTTCTATTCGCCGGTGGAGACGCTCGGCGGGTTGCGCGTGCTCGATCCCGACCCGCCCGACCGGCGGCGGACGATCCGCGGGCTGCGGGAACGGCTCGCGGCGCTGGCCGGGTCGACGCACGATGTGATCGGCGCGCTCGCACGCGCGCGGACCGCACTTGCGTTCGCGCAGCTCGCGAGAATCCACCCTGCGCCGGTGCGCGTGTTGCGGGCGGAAACCGACGCACTGCGCGACGAACACGCTTTGCGTGTGATCGATCCGCCGGGGCTGCTCGTCGATCCGGAGGCGTGGGCGCGATGGCGCGAGCTCGCGGTCGCGGCGGTCGCGGAGCATCACCGCCGGCATCCGAACGAGCCCGGCATGCCGCGCCGTTCCTGGGCGCAGGCCGTGTTCGCCCGCCACGCGCGCGAAGAACTCGCCGGCGCCCTGCTCGATGAACTGAGCGGCGAAAACAGACTCGTCGAGACGGGCGGCACGTTGCGGCTCCCGGAGTTTCAAACGGAGCTGCCGGATGCGGACCGGGACGACGCGGAGCGCGTGTACGAGCTGCTTGTGGAGGGGGGGTTCAACCCGCCCGTGCCTTCCGTGCTCGCGGAGCGGGCCGGGCTTTCGGAGACACGTGTGCGGGCGCTGCTGCGGGCGCTGAAGAACGTCGGCCGGGCGGTGATTCTCGATGAGAAGGTCGTGCTCGCGGAGAGAGTCGCCCGCGACGCGACGGAGGCGCTGCGTGCGGCGTTTCCGGACCGGCCGTTTCGGCTCACGGAGGCGACGAGCGCGCTGGACACGTCACGGAAGGTCGGCGTACCGCTGCTCGAGTACCTCGACAAGCAGGGCGTGACGGTCCGCGAAGGGGACGTGCGGCGGTTTACCTGAGCGCGCGGCCGCGGCGCGCGGACGTTTCGGAGGACGGATGGCGACAGTGCGGGTGAAGAACATCGGCGCCGTGTGGCGCAAGGAACTGCTCGACATCGTGCGCGACCGGCGCACCTTGATTTCGATGGTGGTCGTGCCGATCGTGCTGATCCCGGTGCTGATGATCGGGGCGGGCGCGGTGATGGCCTCCGCGATGAAGAACCTCGAGGCGCAGTCGTTCCTCGTCGCGACACTCCATCCCGAGCGCGCCCCCCGTCTCGAAGCCGCGATCGAGGCGGTGGACGGTCTGGACGTCGTCAGCGTGACCGGAACCCCGCTCGACACGGTTCGCGCGCAGGTCGAGCGCGGGACATATCAGGCGGCGGTCGTGTTTCCCGAGGACAACCTGAATGATCCGGCGACGCAGCCGCCGGTGATCGTTCTCTCGAGGCAGGACCGCGAGAAATCGCAGATTGCTGTGAGACGGCTCGACCGCGCGCTCGATGATTTGCAGGCCGAGCTCACGGCCGAACGTCTCGCGGCGTACGGGGCGCCGGCCTCCGTCGCGAAACCGTTCGAGATCGTGGAGCACAACCTCGCGTCGAACGAGCAGGTCGCGCTCTCGGCGCTCGCGAGCTTCCTCCCGTACATCCTGATCATCGTCACGATGACCGGCGCGATGTACCCGGCGATCGACATGACCGCGGGTGAAAAGGAGCGCGGGACGCTCGAGACGCTGCTCGCCTCGCCGGTCGGCCGGCTCGAGATCGTGCTCGGCAAGTTTCTCGCGGTGACGACAACGTCGATCGTCTCCGCGACGCTTTCGCTGCTCTCGCTGTTTCTTGTGCTCGCGTGGGGGATGTCGTACATCGCGGCGCAGGTCGGGGAGACGCTCACGATCTCGCTGCCGTCGGGCGGAACGCTGCTCGCCGCGTTCGCGATGATGCTGCCGCTCGCGGCGCTGTTTGCCTCGCTGCTGCTCACGATCTGTATGTTCGCGAAGAGCACGCGCGAGGCGCAGAGCTACATCCAGCCGCTGATGATCCTGATCATCATCCCGGCGATGATGTCGATGCTTCCGGGCTCGGAAGGCGCGGGCGGGGACGCGTGGACGCCGGTCGTCAACGTCTCGCTCGCGATCAAGGGGATCCTCACCGATAACTACGACCCGTCGTTCGTCGGCCAGACGATCCTCGCGACCGCGCTGTACGCGCTGATCGGGATCACGATCTCCTACCGGACGTTTCAGCGCGAGAGCGTGCTGTTCCGGGTGTAACGGCTGTATCATGGAAGCAGGGGATGATCGGCAGGGAAGAAAAGCCGGCAGGCAGATTATGAACTCCGGCGGGATCTACATCGAGACGTACGGTTGCCAGATGAACCTCGTGGACAGCGAGATCGTGCTCTCGCTGCTCGAGGAGCGGGGATACCATCGTGTCGAGCAGCCGGAGCGGGCGGAGATCGTGCTCGTGAACACGTGCGCGGTGCGCGAACACGCGGAGGCACGCGCGATCTCGAACATCGCACGGTTCGCACGGTTGAAGAAGCAGCGCGCAGGGTTGCGAGTCGGGGTGATCGGCTGTCTGTCGCGTCATGCGGCCTCGGAGCTGGAGCGGAAGCTGCCGTTTCTCGACTGGATTCTCGGGCCTGACGTGTACCGCAAGCTGCCGGCGCTGCTCGCCGAACCTCCGCGGGATCGGCCGCTCGTGCTCACGCACGCGCCCGCGGATGAGCTTTACGACGACGTGCTGCCGGCGAGGCGGGACGGGATCAACGCCTGGGTCACGATCTCGCGGGGTTGTAATAACTTCTGTACATATTGCGTAGTCCCGAAAGCGCGCGGGCCGGAGCGGAACCGACCGGGCGACTCGATCATCCGCGAGATCGAACGGGCGGTCGCGGACGGGTTCGTCCAGGTCACGCTGCTCGGGCAGAATGTGAACAGCTACCGTCATCGCGAGCTCGCATTCCCGGATCTGCTCGCGCGCGCGGCGGAGGTCGAAGGGGTGAAGCGGGTGCGGTTTCTCACGTCGCACCCGAAAGACTGCTCGCCGGAGCTGCTGCGCGTGATCGCGGAGCATGAGACGATCTGCCCGGAGCTGCACCTGCCGCTGCAGGCGGGGAGCGACGCCGTGTTGAAGCGGATGGGCCGGCGGTACACGGCCGCGAAGTACCGGAAGCTCGTGGAGACGGCGCGCGCGATCGTGCCCGAGCTGCTGCTCAGCACCGACATCATCGTCGGGTTCCCGGGCGAGAGCGACGCCGATTTTCGGGAGACGGAGGCGCTCGTGCGGGCGATCAGTTACGACGACGCGTTCGTGTATCGTTACTCCGAGCGCCCGGGGACACGCGCGGCGTTGAAGTACGAAGACGACGTTCCGCTCGCCGTGAAGACGGCGCGGCTGATGCGGATCAACGAGATCGTGCGCGGTTCGGGAGTTCGGCGGCGGCGCGCGCAGATCGGCCGCCGGCTGCCGGTGCTCGTGGAAGGGGCGAGCACCCGTGACCCGCACGAAAGCATGGGACGCACTCCGGCCGGACACGTCGTCGTGATTTCAGAGACGAGGTCCGCAGGCGAGGAAGTGCCGGTCAGATTGACAGCGCTCGCGGGCCGCACACTGCGCGGAGAAGTGCTTGACTCCGTCGCGGCTTCCGTCGATAACAGTTAGAGTTGTCTCAGGTCAGAACGGAACGCGTGGCGGACGAACGGATGCCCGCAAATGACCACGAGAACCCGCGGGTCTTCTTTCTCACCCGGGGAGGCCCGACGTTTCCGAGCAGCCGGTTCCGTGTATATCAGTACGCGGAACTGTTCGCTCGGGACAAGATCCCGATCGTGATCGCGCACGAAAACCGTAACGATCTCGCGCGGCTCGCGCTATTCGTACGCCACCGACGCGCACGCACGCTTTTCATCCAGAAAAAACTGCTCCATCGCTGGGAACTCCCGATTATCCGCCGACTCTATGACCGGGTTGTCTACGATTTCGACGACGCGATGGGCCTGCCCTCTGCGTTCAAGAACGAGAGCCCGCGCAAGCTGCGCAGGACCCTGCGGCGGCTGCGGAGAATGACGCAGTTCGCCGACATGGTCGTCTGTTGTAATCAGACGCTTTGCAGACTATCCGGTCGTCCGGACGCCGTACTGATCCCCACCCCCTATACGCCGCCCCCGGCTTCAAACACCGCGGAACGCCCGCTGCTGCCTGCGAGGATCCTCTGGGTCGGGATGGACATGAAGAAACTGCTGCTCTGGGAAGAGCCGCTCGCGGAGATCGCCGAACAGCACGAAGTCGAAATCACTGTCTGTTCGCACAAGGACCGTCCGCTCGAGTTCCGTTTCCCGTTCGAGTATGTTCGCTGGTCGCTCGCCGAGGAACGCCGCCTGCTCAATACGTGCACGATCGGGCTGATGCCGCTGCCCGACGACGAAAACTCCAAGGGCAAGTGCGGGTTCAAGATCCTGCAGTACATGGCTCACGGGCTGCTCCCAGTCGCCTCCGACGTCGGTTTCAACCGCGAAATCGTGCGCAATGGCAGGGACGGGTTCTTGTGTTCTGGAGCGGGCGAGTTCCGCGAGACGCTTGCACGGGTGCTCGCGGGGAACGTCGCGTGGGACGGAATCCGGGAAAACGCGTTCGCACGCGCCCGGGAGTTCAGCACCGAGAGGATGTACGACCGGCTCAAGGAAGTGCTCGCCCTATAATCGGATTACGCACTCAGACAGAGCGCATCGATCTTGCCCCAGCCTGCTTTTCGCGCGGAGCGTGCGAGTTGGCCGAGTGTGCGGCCGGTGTGGACGACGTCGTCCACGAGCACGAGCCGGGTTGTTTCCGGCAGGTTGCGCGGGGGCGGCCTCACAGCGAACGCGTCGCGGAGTGCGCGCTCGCGGGCATGATCCGGCAGGGACGATTGGTGCGGGCCGTGCAACAGCCGCTTCGCGAACCGCGGACGGCAGGGGAGATCGAGTTCGCGGGCGAGTTCACGAGCGAGCCGCGCGGCCGGGTTGTAGCCCCGCTCGCGGCGGCGGGCCGGGTGCGCGGGAGCCGGCAGCAGGATCGAATCGAAGAAGACGAATCCCATCTCCTCGAGCCGGCGCAGCATTCGCCACGCCAGCGCACGCGCCATCGACGGCGCCTGGTCGAACTTGAACCGGTGCACGATCGCGCGCATCGTGTCGTCATAGGCGAACGCGACCGCGAGCCGGTCGATCGGCTTCGGCTTCTCGATGGTCGAGGCCGGGAGCAGGCGACGCCAGCACGCCTCGCAGACGAGTTCCCGGCCGAGATCACGGTGCGACCCGCAGACGATGCAGGAGCTCGGCCACGGGATCTCCGCGACCGCACGCGCACCCCGCGCGAGCCAGCGCAGCGACTCGCCGAGCAGCACCCGCGAAGACGCGGCGGGGTGAGATTTGACACGGTTCATCCGGACGACTGCTCCGGTCAACGATCCCGGCCTGCAAACAGGCACGGGGCATAGAACGGCTGGGTGTATTGGTCGTGCGCCCTTCGTACCAGCCGTGCGGGCTTGCCCGCGCGGTTCATCAGACCGGCACACTCGCAGCCCCCGTGTACCGGCCGTGCGGGCTTGCCCGCGCGACTTCCCGGCCCATCACGTTGTGCACCGTGACCGTGAGTTCACTCGTCTCCGGCAGCCGCACGGTCACAGCGGTGCGAGCGTTGAACGGGTTCGGATGCACGCTGAGCAGACCGGCCTCCTCCGGGGAGAGCGCGGACTCGCGTTCACCGGCGGCGAGGAACGAGCCGCCGGCGGGCCACTCTCCCGGGTCGAACACGAACGCGTCCGCGACCACACTCTGCTCGAACTCGACCTGGCCGAGCGCGAACGCGGGCAGCAACAAGAGCAGAATCAACCAACTCGCTCCTCTCATCGTCTCCTCCTCGTATGCGCTCGTAACTGGAACGTGAATCAACGCGGCGGCGGCCGCTCAGCGGCGGCACTCCCACCCCGGAGTATACGAAAGCAGCGTGCCGATCCCTCGGCGGAGTGGCCGAGGGCTTCAGCCTCGCATCTCATGTCACCTCCGCGCTATGCCCCGTGCCTGCTTGCAGGCCGGGGTTCGACCAGCGTCCGCGCTTGACGAGCAAGCGCGGGCACGAGGGGAGGGTTGCGTGCCCCTGTGACAGCGCGCAGCGATGTCGCAGGGCTGATCGACCGGTGGATTCAGTAATGTGCCCCTGTGACAGCGCGCAGCGATGTCGCAGGGCTGA
>JAANWZ010000138.1 GCA_018263585.1 Calditrichota bacterium
TCATCCTGAAGCTGCGGGCGGCGTCAGTTTGCCGCACGCGGCTGAAGCATGTCCTGAACGCAGTGAAGGAGAGGTCCGAGTTCGACGATCGTAATGTATGTATATACAACCGTTTATCTACCTGGACTTTCCCTTCACTGCGTTCAGGATAAACTTCACTTCGCCCGATAAACTGACATCGGGCTGCGTTCAGAATGACGAACTATCAGCACTCGTTCCATGTGATTCGTCCCACTATCTGTGGGGATACGGGGGCGGCCGGACGCTCTGAAGCTATTCGCGGCGCGCTGACCAGTACGGGAGCAGAACCAGCGCCGAGACCGCGAGCCCGGGGTAGATCGGGTGGATGCCGAACGGGTAGCCGGAGCCGTAGCTGCCGAGAAAGGTCCATGCGAGGGAGATCGAACCGGAACCGATCATCGAGATCACGACCCGAGTTGCGGGGAACGGCGTGCGCCGGGTGAGCGCGCCGACCATCGGCAGCAGCAGAACAGGCGTCGCGATCGAGCCGAGATCGTGGAAGATCTCGATCGCTGAGCCTTTCCACGCGCCGATCGCGATCGCGACCGCGGCGGAGATCACGAGCCCCCAGCGTGTCGCGCGCACGCTGCTCGTCGCCCGAGGCGCGAACCGAAGCCAGACATCGTGCCCGAGTGTCTGCGCCGCGAGCAGCATGTACGAATCGACCGTTGACAGCACCACCGAGACGAGTGAGACGAAGAACAGCCCGAGCAGGCCCGCGGGCAGCAGCTTCTCCGCGAGCAGGGGGTAGGAGAGCATCGCCTCCGCGTCGCCGCCGAGGATCGCGCGCGCGTACAGGCCGGAGAACGTGGTGAGGAAATCGAACACGAGCCAGAACGCGACCGAGACGAGCAGCCCGCCGCGCGCGACCGCCTCGCTTTTCGCCGCGTAACAGCGCTGGTAGAACGTCGGGTCGATCATCGTCTGCAGCGCGATGAAGTACCAGACGAGCACCGCCGGGAGACCAAGCCCGCCGGTGGGCGAGAGGTGCTCGCCCGGCAGATTATCCCTGAGGAACGACCAGCCGCCGTAAGTCCCCGCCGCGACCGCGAGCAGCACGATGAACCCGGCGTACATCAGGATGAACTGGGGGATGTCGGTGCGGACGACGTTCCGGAACCCGCCGTGCAACACGTAGATCCCGCTGAACGCCGCGCCCGCTACCATCCAGAGCACCAGCGACCCGCCGAGGAACCACTGGAACAGTTCGCCGAGCATGAGCACGTACGCGGCGGGCACGGTGATCAGGAACACCGCCGCCGACCCGATCCCGGCCGCGGTGTCGCCGTACGAGGAGCGCAACTGGTCCGGGATCGAGACGAACAGGCTGCGGCGCGCCTTTTTCGCGAGGAACAAGGCGAACAGGATCGCGGCGAGGTAGTAGGGGACACCGAACACGAGCCAGTTGCTGATCCCGAACCGGTAGGAGTATTCGCCGACGCCGAGGATCGATCCGTACCACGTCGAGACGAGCGTCGCGACGAACGCGGGGCCGGTGAGACGGCGTCCGGCGAGCAGGAAATCGACGTCCGTCGCAAGCGGTTGCCGCTTCGCGCGGAACGCGACCACGAGCAGGAGCAGGAAATACGCCGCGACGATCGCGGTGTCGATGCCGGACAGGCTCATATCAGGTATTCACTCGGAAATCGCGGGCAGGGCAAGCTCCGGTGAGTCATCCCGAACCCGAAGCGCCGGTCTGTTTCGGTGCGCCTTCCGTGTCATCCTGAACCCGAAGCGCCGGTCCGTTTCGGTGCGCCTTCCGTGTCATCCTGAACCCGAAGCGCCGGTCCGTTTCGGCGCGCCTTCCGTGTCATCCTGAACCCGAAGCGCCGGTCCGTTTCGGCGCGCAGGGTGAAGGATCTACCGGATACACCGCCCACCGGATGTTTCATACGCGAGACGGGTGGTTGTTGCTGGTAGATCCTTCACACGCGCCCGCAAACCGACGCGGGCGCGGTTCAGGATGACAGATTGCCGCCTCAACAGCTACAGACGGCGGCGCGGCTAAAGATGACACGTCTCCACGTCTGAATCTGGAAATACCCCGGCCGGCTTGTTCAGGATGACAGTTGCCGCTCACAGCGTCAGCTTCAACCCCGCGAACCAGCTCCGCGTCGCGGCGGGGATCACTAACACATCCCACGCGTCCGCGCTGCCGGTGAGAAAGTACTCGGAATCGAGCAGGTTGCGCACGTGCAGCGACAGCTCGACCCGCGGCAGGCCGCGACCGCGCACGAACCCGGGCTCGCCGTAAGGCGCGAACAGACGCACCGCCGCGTGGAAATCGACCCGCGTGTATGCGTCCAGCGAGCGATTCTGTTTCAGCGTCGCTGATCCCTGCAGGGTGTCCGGGAGCGACACGCCGGCGAGATTCTCCGTGTTCGTGACGTAGCGTTCGCCGACATGATGCGCACTGAGCCGTGCCTCGTACAACGGCCGCCGCACGCCGACCGAGAGATTGAGGATCCGCTCCGGCGCCATGATGATCCGATTGTCGCTGAGATCGAGCTCGCGCTCGCGCTGGACCGGCGGGTCGCCGACATCCGGGTCGAGCAGCACGACCGGGGACGTATATTCAATGAACCGGTTGCGCGACAGGTTCGCGTTGCCTTCCGCGAACATCCCGTTCTCGAGTGCGAACCTCCCCCCGACTTCAATTCCGAGCCGCCGGCTGCGGCCGGCATTCTCGATCACCGGCTGGCCGAACACGTCGTACTGGCCGATGTCCACGATCTCGTTGCTCAGTTCCATCCAGTACACGTTCCCGCGCACGGCGAACCGGCTCGTGCTCCAGTCCATGCCGAGCTCGAAGTCGTCGAGCGTCTCCGGTTCGATCGCCGCCGGGGTGGACGGGTGATCGCTGCGGCGCACCGGGTGGCCGGTTTCCGCCCAGTAGTGATCCTTGAGCCGCGGTTCGCGTGTGATCCGGCTGTAGCTGCCCCAGAGCCGGACCGGCGGCGTCAGCTTGTACGAGAACCCGGCGCGCGGCATCATGAACGTGTACGGCTCGGTGAACGATTCCCCGAACCGTACGTCCTTGAGGATCTCGTACTGCACATGCGCGAGCTGGAGCGCGCCGGTGAGGCTGAGACGGCGATTCAATTGCCAGCGGTCCTGCGCGTAGCCGGAGATGATCCGCTTGCGGCCCTGGTAGTCGTACCAGACGTGGTTCGGGTCGGCCTCGTCCGGCAGGGTCTCCGCCCAGATCAGCTCGCCCCAGCGGCGGCTGCGGTGGCTGACGAACTGGCCGCCGACATCCAGCTTGTGATCGCCGGATTTCCACGTGAGCCGCGGTTGCCAGCCGCCCTGGTGATTCTCCACCCACTGGCGCGCGATCATGTCGCCGACGTCGGAGCCCGGATCGGGAAGATCCCAGAAATCCCAGCCGTAGCCCCACCCGGCCGGGTAATAGACGTTGAAATACCCCTCACCGCGGATGTAGTAGAACGTGTTTTTCAGCCGCAGGTCTTCGCTGATGTCCCACGTGTGGTGGAGCTGGTAGTGCGGCTGGTAGAAGTTGTCGGACTCGTCGTAGTTGCCGAGCTCGGGGTACGAGAGTGGGTTCAGTGTCCGGTCCTTCTTCGCTTGCTGGCGGGTGATTCCGAGGTAGGCGAGGTGGTTCCTGATCGGGCCGCCGAAGAGGACGATCCGTGTCGTCATGTTCGGGTCGAGGCGGGCGGCGGAGAGGTAGTAGCTGAAATAGTCCGCCCACGCTTCGTCGCGGTAGCCGTCGGATTTGATCCGCGAGAAGCGCGCGTCGATGAAGTAGCGGTCCTTGATCGGGCCGGAGGCGAGATGCACGCTCCCGCGCTGCGTGTCGTAGCTGCCGATCCCGTACTCCACACTCACCGAGGGTTCTCGCGAGATCGTCTTCGTCTGCACGTCGATCGTGCCGCCGACCGCGGGCAGGCCGAGCAGCGCGGAACCCGCACCGCGCTGGACCTGCACGTCCTCGACATTCGCGCCGAAGTCGGCGAGATCGACCCAGTACACGTAGAAATCCTCCGGGTCGTTGAGCATCACGCCGTTGAGCAGCACGGTGATCCGCTTGAAATCGAACCCGCGCATGTTGAGGTAGGAATAGCCGAGTGCGTTGCCCGCGTCGGTGGTCGTCGTCATGCTCGGCAGCCCCTCGAGCGCGACCGGCAGGTCCTGTGCGTAGTAGCGGGTCTCGAGCTCGTCCTCGGGGACGTTCGTGAACGGGACGGTCGCGTGCTCGCGATCGACGCGGTCCACGGAGAGGATCACTCCTTCGCTGCGGTGGACACGCGGGCGCAGCGCGATCTCGACCGGTTCGGACGGGATCGTCCTGAACGTTCGTGTTGCACGCCAGTACGCGATGTGGCCGACCGTGACCGTGACCGGCGCGCGCACGTTCGCCAGCGACCACTCGCCACCCTCGCCGGTCGTCGTGCCCCGGCCGCCGGAGACGACCACGCTCGCGTTCACGACCGGGTTGCCGGTGTCGGCGTCAACGACACGGCCGGCCAGCGTCGCGGAGAACGCCGTCGAGGCGACGAACATCAGCAGCAGAAACGGGGAAACGAAACGGAACATGGTGCCATCCTCCCAGCTTGATCCACGTGTGCGCCGCCGGGGGAGGTGGCTGAGAATGGAAAAACCCACACACAGGTGCGGGTCCGTCGCGGCAATGAAGGGTCGTAACTTCGATTGTCGCGCCGAATCCCTACGCCGGAATTACCCGGATCAGGTTCGTCGGGTGTAATCTCAGATCCACGCGTACATTATCGCGGACCACCCCGTGCGGCGTGAGCGAAACCTAGGATCGCGAGCGGGCGGAGGCAAGGCGGTGGCTCCGCCGGCGGGCCCTGCGACATCGCACACTGACGCGCTGTCACAGGGGCACGAGCTCAATGTGTCATGCTGAACAACCCGGCCGGGCTGTTTCGCTGTTTCAGGCCGGCGCTTTCTGTGTCATCCTGAACAAGCGCGGCGTC
>JAANWZ010000139.1 GCA_018263585.1 Calditrichota bacterium
TGGCCCGGGGCTTCAGCCTCGGGTCTCACATCCTTGTCCTTGACTTTAGTCAAGGATAATCAAGAGGTTGATCACTGGGCGGCTGGCCCGGGGCTTCAGCCTCGGGTCTCATGCACCGTTGTATCAGCCGCGGTTGCAAGCAACCGCGGGCCTGCTCCTGACCAGGCGAGCGAGCAACCTCACCGTGGAGAGTTGCCAATTGATCGCTGCTCGCGCGCGGGTATTCGTTGTCGATTGGATACATACTGTTGATCACAGAACGTCGCCAACTCGACGTGAGATAGGTCGGATCGCGGCCACAGGGTTGTGTTTTCGCGACCGAGAGTGACGACTGCCGCCGTGAGGCGGCCGTTGTTTACGATCAGGGCTGAAATCCTGTTGATTCCGAGACGCGGATCTCGTATACTCGTCGCGTTGGATGCCACTCCCTTGAACTCACCTGATCCCACGATGAGAGACATTTGCCCGCGATGAGTGCAACTCCGCAGGATTATGCAAAGATCAGCAGGCGGGAGATCTCGGAGAACGTGACGAGCCGCCTGCTCCGTCTCTTTCCCGACCAGTCATCGCTGATCAGAGAGGCGTCCCGCTGGTGGCTGAATCATGATTCGCAGGCGGAATCTCCTCCAACCACAACCCGCCGGTTCGTGGATGTGTTGGAGAGTTTCGAGCTCTGGCTTCGGACTCCTGCGGACAGCGAGCGTGCCCGACCACGGCAGGTGCGGGAGACGGGTTCCGAGTACAATGTCCGCCGCGGCGGCCGCGCGATGACGGAGCAGTTCGAGCGGTTTCTCAACGAGTATCGCCCGTTCGGATCCGAGCTTTACGGCGACCGGCCGCACATGGAGAATCAGCTCAGGGAGCTTGTCGGGGAAACGAAGGAGTGGCGGGAGGTGATCAATCTCGTCCGTCTCGCGACGCTGAGCGACGTGACGACGATGATCACCGGCGAGATCGGCACCGGCAAGGAGACAGTCGCGCGGATCATCCACAGGGCCGGGTCGCGGGCAGCGAAGCCGTTTCTGCGCATCCCGTGTTCGACCCTGTCGCCGGACGATTTCGCCGAGGAGCTGCGGAACGTGCTCGAGCGCGCGATGGTTGTTGCCGGGCATGTGATCCGCCCGGAGGACATCCGATTCGACCGCGGTGATTTCTACCGCGCGTTCAGCGTCGAAAACAAGGACGTCGCCTACGTTCTCGATGAGCTGGAGGAGGTGGGATTCCGGATCAGCGGCACGCTCCCGGACGTGCTCATCTCGTTCCTGTTCCGGATGGGGCCGCGCCGATTCCGCTCCGCCGACCTCGCCGCCGAACTGGGGGTGGCGCAGTCCACGGCGCGCAATTACCTCGCCAGACTGTGCCAGCTCGGCTACGCGTGCAAGTTCGGAGACCGCAAGAGCACGACGTACCAGGCGGTGCTCGAGAAGCTGAGGCGGACGGGGGAGTGACGGGCGGGAATGGAGGGCCCTTCCCGTCCGGCCCGGCCCTGTTGTTCGTTTCGCGCGACGCTGCTACTTGAACAGCACCCAGCGCACGCCCCAGATCTCGTCACGGTGCATGTTCGGATAGCCCGGAACGTAGTCGTAGCCCGCACTGAACGCGTTGCGCACCCCGTAGTACGCCTCGAAGTGGAAGATCTTCGCGTTGAACAGCCCCTCGTACATCCACATCCCGCCCTGCCGGAACTCGCCGGTGTCGTACGGGCCCCAGTAGTACGCGCTGACCGTCGCGCGGATGCGAAGCTGCCCGTCGTAGAAGAAATCGAGGTAGCGGACGCTGCCTTGGCCGGTGAGCTCGGGGATGGGCGCGTTTGCTGTCATCGGCTCGGACCATGAGCACGATGCGGCCGCGCTCAGCGGGCCGTACACCGGCAGCCAGCCGTAAACGGTGGATTCGAACGTGGAGAACGAGCTCGCGTTCGCGCGCGTGTAGTTATCGGCGTCGATCCGGCGGGCGAGGATCATGTCGCGCCAGCGCCGCACGCCCGCTTGCGCGCGCAGTGAGTACGTGCTGTCCCCGGACCAGAGCAGACCGCCGCCGGCGAACTGGGAACGCACCGGGTCGAGCTGCGGGTTTCCGCGGTAGTAGGTCGTGAGATCGGGCACGGGAACAAGATCCATCCACCGGTCCGGGGTGTGCACCGACCAGTAGCCGGCGAGCTCATCGAGCGCGGGATGGCGCCAGCTCGCAGCGGCGGTCGCGAACAGGCGGGTCGAGTCGCGCACGGCCCAGCTCACGGTTGCATCGCCGCCGGCGAGCAGGTCCGGGTCGATCTCCGTCGTGTCCGGCACCATCGAGAACCGGCTCCATTCGGCCCGCAGCGATGCTTGCGCGCGGAATCTGCCGCGTGCATACGTGTCGCCGGCGCTCAGTCCGGCGCGGACTCGGCCGGCGTGCGGGTCGGTCGCGGCCGGCCGGCGCACGAACCGCGCGGCGATCCGTTCGATGTCCGCGCGAAACGCGAGCCGGTGCCGGCCAGCCACCCGGCGGCCGTATTCAAGCCGCGCGCCGAGCCGGTTTCCGTCCTCGTCGCCGTACTTGTAGCCGGTTTTCGAACGCACGTACCAGACACCCAGTTCGCGGTGGACGCTGTCGCCGGGCCGGCCGGAGAACAGGCTCACGTCCACGTCGTTGCGGTGGAAGCTGGAAGTGCCGGTGTCGAACGGCCGTCCCCAGCGGCTGCGCGCCTGCATCCACTGCGCGGCCAGGTGGCCGACACCCGGGATCGTCTGCCGCGCGCCGATCCGCAGGTGGCTCGTGTTCGCGAACGTGTTCTCGTAGCGACCGCGGAATTCGCCGATGTTCACGCCGATGTGGTAGGCGAACTCGTTCGACACCTGCTGCGCGATCCGCCAGTCGGCGCGGCCGAGACCGTACCAGCCCTGACGGTACACGACCCGTGTCACCGGGGTCTTCTCGTACCGGTACGGCTGGATCAGGCGCAGCACAGGCCCGCTCGACGCAATCCCCGCGACCGCGGCAGGGTGGTATTCGGCGATCTGGATCTCCTCCGGGACAGTGACCGCGAAGTTGGTCGCGCCGGTGATCGGATCGGCGAACGGCCTCCCGTTCACGCGCACGGTCAGGTCGCGCGGCGTGCCGCCGTTCGGGACAACGTAGAACGGCTGCGCGTACAGGTCGCGGTGGCGCGGGTAGTAACCCGGGGCGACCGTCACCGCCTCGCCGGCGTCTTTGAACCCGTGACGGTCGAACTCGCGGTTCGTGAGCCGGAACGCCGCCGGCGACAGGGGAGCCGGGGCGGACGAATCCGGTGGTGTGATTGTGTCGCCCGGGGCGGCGCCCTCCGCGAGGATCTCCGTGAATGTCGTGTCCGACTCGCTCGTGTCGGGCGGGGATTTCGCAGCGGGGATCGCGGTCGTGTCCGGCGGCTGCGTGCGTACCACCCGCGGCGCCGCGGCCGGGGTGGACGACGGCCCGCACGTACCGGCCGCGAACAGGGCGCAGAGCAGAAGGGTGCGGTGTGTCGGGATCGGTGTGCGCACGGCGCCTCGTTCCTGGTCGCGGATTGCCTGGTCAAGCTGGTGCGGGACGCATGCCACGCGATCCCGGAACGCAGGTCGTGAACGGGAACCAGCGCCCGCTGATTCGCGGAATCGCGTCGCACCGAATATAGGGGGCACGGGCGCCGTAGTGAAGCTGGTGGGCCGGGGTGAACGGGTGGCCCGGGGCCTCAGCCTCGGGTCTCATCTGCGAGTGACGAGAAACGAGTATCGAGAGGCGCTATGCCCCGTGCCTGCTTGCAGGCCGGGCTCGACCAGCATCCGCGCTTGACGAGCAAGCGCGGGCACGAGAGGTCAGGCGCTGTCGACCGCCCGCTCCGTGGCCCTGTGACAGCGCGCAGCGACGTCGCAGGGTTGATCGACCGGTGGATGAGCCGCGGTGACGGCCTGCGGCGCGTCCCCGCCGGCATGCGGCGGAGGGTGGCCCGGGGGAGGCGACTGCGCGCTCGAAACCGCATTCTCCAACGCGCTTTTTCCGTATCTTCAGCCGGGCCATACGTGAATGGAAAGGACGAAGGGGGGTAGAGTGGCTGTCCCGCTGCTGGATCTGAAAGCTCAGTACGAGACGATCCGTGACGAAGTGATGGAGCAGGTTGCGGAGGTGCTCGAGTCCCAGTATTTCATCCTCGGCCCGAAGGTGAAGGAGCTTGAGGCGGCGGTCGCCGACTACAGTGGGACGAAGCACGCGGTCGGCGTTTCCTCGGGCACGGACGCACTGCTGATCAGCCTGATGGCCGCGGAGATCGGGCCGGGAGACGAGGTGATCACGACGCCGTTCAGCTTCTTTTCGACCGCGGGCTGCGTGGCGCGTGTCGGCGCGAGGCCGGTGTTCGTCGATATCGACCCGGCCTCGTTCAACCTCGACCCCGGGAAGTTCGAAGACGCGGTCAGCGAGCGGACGAAGGCGGTGATCCCGATCCACCTCTACGGGCAGCCGGCTGCGATGGACCCGATCATGGATATCGCGCGGCGGCACGGGCTCACAGTGATCGAGGACGCCGCGCAGGCGGTGGGCGCCGAGTACAGGGGGAAGCGGGCCGGTTCGATCGGTGACTACGGCTGCTTCTCCTTCTTCCCGTCGAAAAACCTCGGTGCCGCCGGAGACGGCGGGATGGTTGTCACGAACAACGACGAAAACGCGGAGAAGCTGCGCATCCTCCGGGTTCACGGCGGCAGGCCGAAATACTACCACCGGGTGATCGGCGGCAACTTCCGGCTCGATGCGATCCAGGCGGCGGTGCTGCTCGTGAAGATCAGGCGCCTCGACCGCTGGACCGCGGTGCGGCGGAAAAACGCCGGCCGGTACCGGGATCTGTTCAAACAGGCGGGGCTCGCGATCGAACCGACCGGCTGCTTCGAACGCGGCTGCCACGACTGGCCCGACTGCGAGCTGCAGGGGCGGAACGGTGTGGTCCTGCCGCAGGAAGTCGCGGACCGGCACATTTACAACCAGTTCGTGATCCGTGTCGACCGCCGGGACGAGCTGCGCGCCCACCTCAAGCAGCGCGAGATCGGGCACGAGGTGTACTACCCGGTTCCGTTCCACGTGCAGGAGTGCTTTGCCTACCTCGGGTACAAGCAGGGGGATTTTCCGGCTTCGGAATGCGCCGCCGCGACCAGCCTCGCGCTTCCGATCTACCCGGAGCTCACCGAGGCGCAGATGCGGGAAGTGGTCGATGCGATCGGCGAGTTCTTCCTGTGAACCCCCGGCGCCCGTAGCCCGGGGTCGCCGACCCCGGGGCGGGTGACTCAGCCGCCGGTCACACCCGTTCCCAGTAGGTCTTCGTAAGCAGCACGAGCACGGTGAAGATCTCGAGCCGGCCGGCGATCATCAGGAACGCGAGGATCCACTTGCCGGCGGTCGGGATGAACGCGTAGTTGTCAGCCGGCCCGACTTCGCCGAGCCCCGGGCCGATGTTGCTCAGGCACGCGATCGTGCCGATCATCGACGTGATGTGGTCCATCCCGAGCATCGCCATCGCGAGCGAACCGAGCCCGAACAGGAGAGCGTAGAGGAGGAAGAACGCGAGCACGTTCTGCACGGTGCTTTGCTGCAGCACTTTCCGTCCGACGCGGATCACATAAACGGTCTGCGGGTGGATCAGCTTGTGCAGCTCGATCCGCGCCTGCTGGAGGAGAACGAGCACTCGGATCGCCTTGATCCCGCCGCCGGTTGATCCCGCCATCCCGCCCATCAGCATCAGCGCGACGAGCAGAATCTGGGTGAACACGTGCCACGTCTCGAAGTCGGCGGTCGCGTAGCCGGTCGTCGTCCCGATCGAAACGACCTGGAACGCGGTTTCGCGGAGGGCGTCGGGGAACGGGATTCCGTCCGCGAGCCGGTAGATCGTGACGATTGCGATCGCCGCGACGATCGCCGCGAGGAAGAAGCGGAACTCCGCGCTCTGCCAGTATCGCTTCAGTTTCCCGCGCAACGCGAAGTAGTGGAGGCTGAAGCTGACTCCCGCCGCGAACATGAAGAACGTGATCACCCACTCGAAGTACGCGGAATCGTAGTGGCCGATCGAGGCGGTTTTCGTCGAGAACCCTCCGGTCGCCATCGTGCCGAACGCGTGGCAGGCGGCGTCGAACCAGCTCATCCCGCCCGCGATCAGGAGCACGATTTCGGCGGCGGTGAACAGGACATAGACGACCCAGAGTATCTCGGCGGTGCCGCGGATGCGGGGGGTGAGCTTGTCCGCGGTCGGGCCGGGCGATTCCGCCTTGAACATCTGCATCCCGCCGACGCCGAGAAACGGGAGGATCGCGATCGAGAACACGATGATCCCCATCCCGCCGATCCAGTGCGTGAACGAGCGCCAGAACAGGACGCCGTGCGGCAGCGGCTCGATCTCGGTGAGGATCGACGCGCCGGTCGTGGTGAACCCGCTCGTGGATTCGAAGAACGCGTCGGTCACGCTCGGGATCGCGCCGGTGAACAGGTACGGCAGCGAGCCGCACAGGCTCATCATCAGCCACCCGAACGTGACCACCGCGAATCCCTCGCGCGAACCGAGGTCCTTCCAGCCGCGGTTCAGGTAGATCGCGGCCAGTCCGATCGCGGCGGTGACGGCGGCCGCGAGCGCGATCCCGCCGGCGTCCCCCTCGCCGTAGATCAGTCCGACGGCCACCGACAGCAGCATAGAGACGGCGATGAACACGATCAGGAAGCCGACGGTGCGAATGACGGGGCGGATGTTCATGATCTCTGCAAATGTAGCCCCGCAGCTCCGCCTGCGGGGAATCGGGTGGCCCGGCGCCCGGGTGGCCCGGGGCTTGCCCCGGGTTTCATGCACCGGTGGATCAGCCGCGGTTGCGAGCAACAGCGGGCCTGTCGGCTCAGTCGAACATCTTCATCACCTTGCCGCTCGCGTCGGGCGTACAGAAGATGACGACGCGGTCGCCGACGAAGATCTTCGTGTCTCCGACAGGAATAACCCCGGTGTTGTCGTGCTCGACCGCGACGACGATCGATCCCTCGGGAAAACGTACGTCGCGAATCCGCTTCCCGACCACCTTCGAATCGGCGGTGACTTGGAATTCGTATGTTTCGGCGTTGACCGCGGCCATGTGGCGCAGGCTCACGATCCGGCCGAAGCGGATGTATTTGAGGATCGCGTTCGACGTGAGCAGGCGCGGGCTGATCGCGATGTCGAGCCCGATGGTGCGGATGATCGGCGGGTACGCGGCTTTGCCGGTGAGCGTGATCGTGCGCGGCACTTTCAGGTGGCGCGCGAGCAGGCTCGTGACGATGTTGTCCTCGTCGTCGTCGCTGAGCGCGGCGAAGATGTCCATGTCCACGATCCCCTCGCGCGCGACGAGGTTGACGTCCGACATGTCGCCGATCACGACCTCGGTGTCCGTGAGCAAAGCGGCGGCTTCTTCACCCGCGTGCTGGTCGGTCTCGACCAGTTTCGCGTCGATCTCGCGGTGTTTCTCGAGCTCCTCGGCGACCATGCGCCCGATCGCGGTCGCGCCGAACAGCATCACGTGGTGGGTGACGCCGACATCATGGCCCGCGAGCGTGAAGATCCTGTCCAGGTGGTCGGCGTGCGCGGAGACGTAGATGTCGTCACCGGCGTGGATAAGATCCTGTCCGCGCGGGATGAACGTGCGCGCGGCCCGGTTCACCGCGACGAGCCGATACGGCACCTTCTCCTGGAGCGCGTCGATCTCGGCCAGCTGCTTTCCGTCCATCGGGGACCCGTCCCCGACACGCATCCCGGCGACGATGATCTGCTCATCGCAGAATGTCATCATCTCGAGCACCTGCGGGTGGCGGATCAGGCGCACGATTTCTTTCGTCGCCTCGAGCTCCGGGTGAATAACGAGGTCGATGCCGAGATCGGCGGGGGAGAGGAAGCTCTGCTCGGAGGTGAATTCACGGTTGCGCACGCGCGCGATCTTCGTGCGCACATCGAACTGCTTCGCGAGCATGCACGCGAGGATGTTCACCTCATCGACCGTGGTCACCGCGATAATCATGTCCTGTTCGCCGATGCGCGCCTCTCGGAGCACGGACGGGCTCGTCGCCGCGCCTTCCACGGCGAGCACATCGAGCGAGCCGGAGATCAGCTCGATGCGCCGCGCGTCCTGGTCGATCACGGTGATGTTGTGGTTCTCGTGGCTGAGCAGGCGGGCGAGGTGGCCGCCGACCTCGCCCGCGCCGACGATGAGGATGTTCATGCTCACGCCCCCGTGATCATGTCGAGCCCGCCCAGGTAGGGTTGCAGCGCGGCGGGGACACGGACCCGGCCCTCGGGAGTCTGGTATGTCTCCAGCAGCGCAACCATCAGCCGGCTCGTCGCGAGCCCGGAGCCGTTCAGCGTGTGCACGAGTTCCGGCCTGCCGCCGTCGCCGATCCGCGCGCGCAGCATCATCCTCCGCGCCTGGAACTCGCGGAAGTTGCTCACGCTGCTCGTTTCCAGCCACGCTTTCGTGCCCGGCGCCCACACTTCGACGTCTAAGCAGCGCGCCGCGCCGAACGACAGCTCGCCGCAGCAGAGATCGACGATCCGGTACCCGAGCTTGAGCCGGTCGAGGATCGCGGTCGCGTGCGCGAGGATCTCCTCCTGCACGCGCTCCGACTGCTCCGGGCGCACGATCTGCACGAGCTCCACCTTGTTGAACTGGTGCACGCGGAGCAGGCCGCGGGTCTCCGCGCCGTACGCACCCGCCTCGCGGCGGAAACACGCCGAATATGCGGTGTATTTCAACGGGAGCGCACCGCCGTCGAGGATCTCGCCGCGATGCAGGTTCGTGATCGGCACCTCGGAGGTCGGGATCAGGTAGAGATCGTCCTTCTCGACGAGGTACATGTCATCGTCGAGTTTCGGGAGCTGGGCGGTGCCGAGCGCGGACTCGCGGTTGACGGCGAACGGGACGAACAGCTCGGTGTAGCCGTGATCCGCGGTCTGTATGTCGAGCATGAAATTGACCAGCGCGCGCTCGAGGCGGGCGCCTTCGCCGCGATACACCGGCCAGCCGCCGCCGGTGATTTTCGCCCCGCGCGGCATGTCGAGGATGCCGAGTGCTTCCGCGAGTGCGAGATGGTCGTGGAGCTCGAAGTCCGGAGTGACGGGCAGTTCGGACTCCCGCAGCACGACGTTCTGTTCTTCGCTGAGGCCGTCCGGGGCCCGGGGGTCGGGTTCGGCGGGCCAGGAGAGCAGGAGCTCGTCGAGCTCGGATTTCACCTGACGCTTCTCGTCGTCGAGGGCGGACGCCTGTTCGCGGAGCGCGCGGGCGCGGGCCATTTCCGCCTCCGCGTCCCGGCCGGCCTTTTTCGCCTGCCCGATCGCTTTCGAGGCGGTGTTCAGCTCGGCCTTCAGCTCGTCGCCGCGGGCGGTCAGCTCGCGCCAGCGCGCGTCGAGCGCAAGCGCGTGCCCGACGTCCGCCTCGAACCCTTTCCGCAGAATCGCGCGGCGAACCTCGTCCGGATCCCGCCGCAGCCGGCGGATGTCATGCATGGCCGCGTGCTCCGATCGTGTCCATGATCGTCCCGTATCTTGCGAAAGCGGCAGCCCGGAGGCTGCCGTGATCCCTGGTCGGGCGCGCCGTGACTAACGCCCTCGTCCTTTCAGCACGACCAACAGCGTGTTGAGCAGGATCTTAATATCGAGCCCGATCGACATGTTCTCAAGGTAGAACAGGTCATACTGGAGCTTCTCGCGCACGTCCTCGGGGCTTTCGTCGTAGCCGCGCCGCACCTGCGCCCAGCCGGTGACGCCGGGTTTCACGTTGTGCCGGCGGTTGTAGAACGGAATCGTGCGCGAAAACTCGCTGACGAAGACCTTCCGCTCCGGGCGCGGGCCGACGAGGCTCATGTCACCGCGGAGCACGTTGAACGCCTGCGGGAGTTCGTCGAGACGGGTGAGCCGAAGAATGCGCCCGACCGGTGTGATCCGCGGGTCGCGTTCGCTCGCCCACACCGCGCCGGTGTGTCTCTCGGCGCCAACGTACATGCTGCGGAACTTGTAGAGCTTGAATTCCTTTCCCCGCTTGCCGATCCGCGTCTGAACGTAGAAGGCGGGCCCGCGCGAACCGAGCTTGATCGCGATCGCGATCAGCAGCATCAACAGCAGCGTGACGATCAGCAGCACGAGTGACACTGCAATGTCGAGCCCGCGCTTGATCACGCGCTGCGCCGGGCCGAGCGGGTCGGGGAACACCTCGAGCAGCGGCACGCCGTACAGCTCCCGGCTCTTCGCCATCCCGACGAGGATCTGGAAGAAGTCCGGCATGATCATCACGCGCACGCCGCGGAAATGGGTCGCCTCGATCACCTCCATCACCCGCTCCCGGCTCTCCGGCTCGAGCGCGATCAGCACGTATTCGATCTCCGGGTGCGCGGCGAGGTAGGACCCGAGCCTCGGCAGCAGCAGCGTTTCCACTTCCTCCGGCGCCTGCTCATCTTCCCCGGAGACGACGACTGCTTCGATCCGGTGGCCGAACTCCGGCTGGTTGTGCAGCACGCGGAACAGCTTCCGCCCGCGCTCGCCGAACCCGACGATCAGCGAGCGGAACAGCCCGATCCGCCGCAGGTAGAGCGCGCGGATGAAGGAGCGGAACAGCACGTGCCCGAGCCCGGAGCCGGCCACGAGCAGGACGCCGTACGTGACGAGCACGAGCCGCGTCGAACTGAGCGGTTCCGGCGACCAGGTGACGAAGAAGATGACGAGCAGCCCGACCGCGACCGCCTTGAACACATCGATGAACGCCTCGTAGCGGCTGATGCTCACCGTGCGCCGGTACACACCGCGCAGCGCGTAGATGAGCAGCCAGTAGGCTGTGGGTACGAGCGAGAGCAGGAAGTACTCGGCGGAGAGGATCTCGAAGCCGGGGACGAGCGGATCTCTGACGAGGTCCGATTCCCAGCGCAGCGACCACGTGAAGAAGAGCGCGACCTGGAACGCGATCACATCGATCAGGATCAGCGCGGGCGCGCGGTGACGGATCAGCCAGGTCAGCGACCGTGGTCCCATGAGGACATCGAGCCTTGTCGAAACGCCGCAACGGTTCCCTTGAGCGCGGCGGCCATCATCAGGAACGCGTAGTAGGCGTGGGAGAGTCCGGGCACGGCCCGTTCACGGCCGAGCCCGCGCCCGAGCAGGGCGACGAATCCGAGTGTGGTCACCATCAGGAAGTAGGATCTTTCCAGCCAGCCGCCGCGGCCGGCGAGAATGCGGACCACCGCGGAAAGGAACGCGGCGATCAGCAGGAACGGGTCGAACCAGCGCAACAGCTTGTGACTGAAGAAGAGCACCGCGAGCTTCGTGTGCCGGAACGGGTTCAGCATCCAGCGGAAGCGCAACATGCTGAACACGGCGCGGTGAATAATCCGCACCTTGCGGCGGAATTCCCCCTCGAACTCCGGGTGCGCGCGTTCGAACGCGAGCGCCTTTGTCGTGAACTCCGAGCGCCAGCCGCGGGCGGCGATCAGCACAGGCTCCCAGAAGTCGCTCATCACGTCCGGCGGGAGCGGGATGTACGCGCTCCGGCGCACGGCGTAGATCGAGCCCGCCGCGCCGAGCGTCGCGCCGAAACGTGACTCCGCGACCTTGAGCAGAGTCTCGATCCGGGTCATGTACGTGCCTTCCGTCGCCCCGGTCGCCTGCTCCGTGTTGAAGTAGTAGTGCACGCCCGCGACCGACCCGACCTGCGGATCCTGGAACGGCTTCGCCAGTTCGTACAGCCCGTCGAGGTTGTACGGGTTGTTCGCGTCGGAGAACACGATCACGTCGCTGTCGCATTCGCGGACGGCGAGATTCTGCGCGACCGTCTTCCCGACTTCGCCATACTCGAGCAGTTCGATCCCGCGCCCGGCGAACCCGCGCACGATCTCCGGCGTGCCGTCAGTGCACCCGTTCGCGACGACGATGATCCGCAGCTTCTCCTTCGGATAACGCAGCTTGAGGCAGTTCCTCAGCTTCGCGGCGATCGACCGCTCCTCGTTGCGCGCGGCGATCAGCACGGTGAGGGTCGGCAGCTCCTCGTCGCTCAGCTCGCGGTACGTCCGCTCCGGCTTCCGTCTCGCGAGCGAGAACAGGAGCAGGGGGAAGACAACGAACTGGTAGAACACCAGCGCGAGCGGTAGATAGAAGAGCCAGCCAGTCACCTGTCATCCCTGCAGTTTCATTGTCCGGCGCGGGCGGAGGGTCGGAACCGCAAGATCGTCGTACAGGCGCAGCAGTTGTTCGTGTGCCCGCTCCCAGTTCCACTCCCGGCGCGCGAACTCCTGCGCCCGGCGTCCCATCGCCCGTGTCGATTCGGGATCCGCGATCAGCGAGCGCAGCGTCTCGTACAGGTCGCTTGCGCTGAATTCACTGACAACACCGATCCCCGGTTCCTCCACGCGCTGGCGGACGTACGGCATCGCCGCGCTCGCGACCGCGGGCACGGCCCGGCTCGCGTAGTTCATCAACTTGTTCGCCGGCCAGATCCGTGCACTGTGATCGTCGGCGCGCACTCCGGCGACGCCGATGTCCATCCGGTCAAGATAACCCGTGAGCTCCGGCCTGTTCACCCATCCGGACAGGTGAACTCGATCCCGCAGCCCGGTCCGTCTCGCCCACGCGTCGAACCAGTGACGGTCGCTGTCAAGAAGGAAGTCGCCGGCCGTCAGCAGCGTCAAGTCCCGGTTCTCGCGCGCGAGCCACTCGAACGCATTGAGCAGCACGTCCATCCCCCGGTTGAGCGTGAAGAAACCCTCGTGCCCGATCACCCGGATCGGCCCGGTACGTTCCGGCGGAGGCGGATCGTCGAACTCCGGAGCGGTCAGAACATGCCGCACGCTCAACCACGGATTGTGCCAGAGATAGACGTGCTTCTCGAGTTCGTGCGCCGTGATCACGGCGTCCACGTGCCTGCGCAGCATCCAGTTCTCGTACTCGATCACGCCGTGCACGATCGCGCGCTGGAACAGCGCGCACTCGGTCCACGCCGCGTAAAAGTACGGCCACACTTCGTGCACGTCGAACACGAGCCGAACGGCATGCCCGGCGCGCGCGAGCCGGCGCTTCGCGTACGCTCCCGCGAGCAGTGCGGCGTCAACCTCGTGCGCGTGGAACACGTCGGCCGGCAGGGACACGGCAAGCCGGCACAGTTGATACAGCGTGTGCAGCTTCCGCGGCAGCCGACTCCGCAGCTTCCGGAACGTAACAACTCGAATCCCTTCGTGCGTGAAATCGTCCGGCTCGTCCGCCTTTTTCGGCGCGATGATCGTGACCTGATGGCCGGCATCGCGCAACGCCCGCGCTTCGAGGTAAAACACGCGACCGTCGAACGCGTTGTGCCGGGCGCACAACATCAGGATATGCAAGGAGCGGCGCGTTTTCATCGCGATCGTCCTTCCTCCGGCTCCGGAAGACGGGCCGGTTCAGCGGTTTGTTCCAGGAACACAGTCGTCGCAGCAGCAAGCAGCATCCACAGAAAGACGAACCGGTAGAAGATCAAGGATGTCGAGAACAAGCCCGCGACGAACTCGCCGCTCAGCGCGCAGATGATCGCGATCGCCAGCACCTGTGTCGCGGGGTCCGACCTGCGCAGGTACAGTTTGAACGCGCGCAGGATCCCGGTCAGGTAAACCACGACCAGGAGCAGCGCCCACGGCACGCCCCCCTTGAAGAACGCGATTCCGTACGAAATGTCGAAGTAGTAGAACGCCCATCCCGAGTGCACCCACGGGTGGAGCCGTCCCCCGCCCAGCCCCCAGAACCACTGGCCGCCGACGGCGTCCACCGCGTTCCGCAGGTCGTAGATGCGGATGAGGAACGACTCATCGCGCAGGGTTTTCACGTCCTCCCAGCGCGTGAGCAGGAACGAGATGTCCGCGCCGAGCAGCCAGGAGGCGGCATACAGCACGCCGGCGAAGAACCCGCCGGTGACCACGAGCAGCGTGAACCACGCGAGCAGCCGGCGCAGCGTGAATCCCCGCCGGAACACGTACAGTGTGAAGAACAGCAGCGCCATCCCGACCACTGCAACCCACAGCGAGCGTTGCTGGGTGATGAACACATGCGCCGAGATGAGCAGAATGAGCAGAGCTGCGAATGCCCGCCACCACGCGCCGCGCTTGATCAGGAAGAAGGCAACCGCGAGCGGCATCGCTGCGATCGGCACCTGCGACTGGCGGGTGAGCATGCGCCCGGTCACGAACGAAACGACGTCGGTGAAGTTCAGCGCGAACAGCCACACGAACTCGATCGCGGTTGCGACAGCGAGCGCGAGCACGACCCAGAGCCAGCCCCGCATCCCGCCGCGCCAGCGGAAGTATTCACGCCAGAAGAAGTAGGACGCGAACATCGCGACGTAGCTGATCTCGGTCATCATGTAGCGGTACGAATTCCCGATCGCGAGCCCGCGCAGGTAGCTGAACGCGGCCCAGGCGAGGAACAGCGTGATCAAAAGGCCCTGCACGTCGAACCGGACACGCTTCGCGCGCAGCGAATCGCGGTTCGGGTCGAGCGTGATCCCGGCGAACAGGAGGATCAGCATCGCCGCGAACACGGGGATGAACGTCATCTCATGGTAGTAGATCGGGAAGATCTCGAACTGGGAGGCGTTCCCTTCCCGCGGGAGCAGCATTGTGAACGCGAGGTAGAGGAAAGGCAGCAGCGCAACCCGCCAGGCGCCCGCGACGAGGAACACGAGGCCGGCGACGACGAGCACAGCCATGCGGACGTCGCGCAGCCACCAGACCACGCCGGCAAGCGCCGCCGCGCCCGCGAGCGCGGTGAAAGCCACCGTCGCCGCCGATCGCGTGCGCGGATCGGTCACCGCGAACGACCGCACCATGATCAGGTTCGCTCCCCGGGTCTGTGCGGCCCGTCGCGGCGGAAGAAACGGGACGGCTTCAACATCGACAGGGTATCATGCACGAACTGGTGGCGGTCGGGATCCTGCGCGCGCAAGCGCTCCAGCCATTCGAGGAACAGGAGAATCGGGTAGAGAACGATGAACGCTGCGAACAACCAGGCGAGGACAAGCCAGGAACGCCTCGGTTTCGATTTCTCCTCCGGCAGATTACCGTGGTCGAGCACGTAGATGTTGCTTTCCTCGCGCATCTCCATGATTCTCGCCTGCTCGTACTGCGGGAGCAGGAACTCGAGGATGGTCGTCTGCATCTCGACTTCCCGCCGCAATCTCAGGTAGCGGACTGACGCCTCCGGCGCGGAATCGATGTCAATGAACAGGTTCTTCGCCTCGTTCTCCTGTTTGTGCTCCATATCGCGCAGGCGCCGCTTGAGCGCCTCGACACGCCGCCGCGCGGTGATCACCTGTGACGAAGTCGGGGGGAGCGTCGCCTCCACGACATCGAGCTCGACCTCCGCGGCCACCAGTTGCTTGTAAAGCTCGGCGATCGTCTCAACCGACGTGCGTAGCTGGTCTTCGAGAGAGATGATCCCGGTTTCCGCGGAGAACTCGCGCAATTCCTCCTCGGCAGCCGCAAGATCCTCCCGGTTCTGATCGAGCCGGTTCTGGATGAACTCACGCTGGCTTCTCGCCTGGTCACGCGTGATCGTACTGAACTGACGCCGCACTTCATCGACGATGAAATCGACCGTTTCCTTCGCGAGTTCAGGCGACGTCTCCTCCACTTTCACAGTGACCATCCCGCGCTCGTCGTATTCCCACGAAACTACGTCGTAGTAGCGCTCATGGGCCTTCTCCCGTTTTTCGATCCGATGCTTCTCTATCCAGGAGAAATTGTCGATCACCTTGTCTCTCAGTTCGCGGCTGTCGAGCACGGAGAGCACGAGATTGACCTCGTCGGACATCATCGAGCCGAGCCCGAGCGCCCCCTGGGCGAGCGAAGGGAGGACATTCGAGAGACCGAGCGCTCCGGACGGGGGCGGAAGCATGCGGGAGACGCTTCTGTACCACGTCTGCGCGAGCAGCGCGTAGGTCACCGATCCGGTGAGCATGATCAGCATGTACACGATCACCACCCAGCGCCATTTGAGCAGGATCGCGAGGTGATCCCAGAAGGTGAGTGCGCGTCGCGGCGTACTGTGGTCCGTCATCGATTGTCCCTGCAGCAGGTGAGGCATCCGTGGCAGCGATCGCCGGCGCATCCCCGTCGCCGGCGAGACCGAGCGTCAAAGGTAGGCGCAAATGCGGAAACGTGCAAGGATCGAATTGTGAGCCCGTCCGGGCCGATGCAGGCCCCGCCGCGCGCGTGAGTCGCGTCAGCCGGGGCCGTCCGGCCGCGAACCGATCCAGCGCGGCAGCATCACGAGCAGCGCACCGCCGGCCGCGAGACCGAGCCATGGCGTCACCCCGAACCCGGACGGCAGGTAGCCGAAGAGGATGGAAGCAGCGGCGACGAGCAGCGCGTACGGGATCTGAGTGCGCACGTGATCGATGTGATTGCAGCCGCTCGCCATCGACGAGAGGATCGTCGTGTCGCTGATCGGGCTGCAGTGGTCGCCGAACGTCGCGCCCGCGAGCACTGCGCCGACGGTCGCGAACAGAATCGCGTCGGCGGTCGCGCCGAACATCCCGGCCGCGCGTGGAATCTCCCACGCGAGCGGCACCGCGATCGGCGTGAGAATCGCCATCACTCCCCACGATGTGCCGGTGGAGAACGCGATCACCCCCGCGACGAGGAATACGACCATCGGAATCATCGAGGGCGCGAGCCCGCCGGAGACCGCCTCGATCACGAACCGGGCCGTCCCGAGCCGGGAGCAGGCGTCGCCGAGTGACCACGCGAGCAGCAGGATCACCATCGCCGGCATCATCGCCTTGATCCCGTCGATCAGCGAGTTCGAGACGTCGGCGACGTTGATCCGGCCGACGGTCGCTGCGAGCAGCGCCGCGCTCACCATTCCGAAAAACGAGGCGACGAGCAACACGAGCGACGAATCGGCCGCGCCGAGGATCTCGAACAACGCCGCGCCCTCGCGCGCTTCGCTCGCGCCGGAGAGGTAGAGCCCGGCGAATACACTCACGATCACGAGCCCGACCGGAACGAGCGCGAGCAGGATTGCGTGCCGGCCCGCTTCCGCCGGTTCCATGCTCGCGTCCGAGTCCTGCCGCGACGGGTCGCGGCCGGAGCGCGCGCTCCGTTCGACGGCGGTCATCGGGCCGAAATCCCGCTGCCACCAGGCGATCGCCCCGACGAAGACGAGCGCGAAGATGCTGTACGCGGTGTACGGGATCGACTGGAGGAACACGAGGTACGCGTCCGAAAGGCCGTCGAGGCCGCGCGCCGCTTCCTGGATCAGCCCGATCTCGAATCCCACCCACGTCGAAATAACCGCGATAGACGTGATCGGCGCGGAAGTCGAATCGACGAGATACGCCAGTTTCGCGCGCGAAATCCGGAGCCGGTCGGTGTACGGGCGCATCGTGTTGCCGACGAGCAACGTGTTCGCGTAGTCATCGAAGAAGATGATCAGCCCGATCAGCCATGTCATCAGCATCCCGCCGCGCCGGCTGCTGCTCATCGCCTTCAGCGCGCGCACGATCCCGGCCATCCCGCCCGATTTCGCGAGCACGCCGACCATCGCGCCGAGCATCAGGCTGAACAGCACGATCGCGGCGTGCGATCCGTCCGCGAGCGCGTTGAGGAAGAAATCCCCGGGGACGGCGACCAGCGCGGCGAACGGGTCCGCCGGGTGGATGAGGAAACTGCCGACGAGCACGCCGAGCAGCAGAGATCCGATCACTTCCCGGAGCACGATCGCGAGCCCGATCGCGAGCAGGGGAGGGAGCAGGGAAACCCAGGAGGGAGCGTCCGCGCCGGCGCCGGCGCCGACGCCGGCGGCGTGCAGCACGAGCGGAACCGAGAACAAAGTGATTCCGGCGAGCAGAAACCGGCGTACGCGGGGGCGGATCGAGCTCATAACCGGTGAAAACTCATGTGAGTAAGCGGCATTCCGGGCGCGGCGCCCTGTTGCGCGAAATAATACCGGGCGCTATATTCAAAATCTATCCAAGAAACCGGCTGGACGATGTCTCTCTTTCCCCGTGCGCGGCGTGGAACCCTGCTCACGCTGGCGGTTGCGATCATGCTGTTCTCTCCCGGGTACGCTCCGGCGCTGGAGCAGTACCGTGCCGCCGCCGCGGCGCCGGTCCATCTGCCGGAATATGGGCCGCTCTCCACTCCTGAAGCGAGCGACACGCTCTCGCTGTCCGGCACATGGCGGATGAAGGACGGCGACGCGAAGTGGGAGGAGGTGCAGGTTCCGGGCTGCTGGCCCGCCGGGCTGGGAGAGGTGTCCCTGCGCAGAACGTTCACGCTCGACCCGACGTGGATCGGCAACCACCACCGGATCGTGTTCCGGGGCGTGCGCCCGAACGCGACGGTCACGCTGAACGGGCGCCTGGTCGAGGTGTCCGAAGGAGGATGGCCGACGCTCGTCGTTGATCTGCCCGATGACATCCTCCGTTACGATCGCGCGAACGAGCTGCTCGTCGAGCTGAACGACCGTCTCTCGGCGCGGGAGTCAATCCCGCTCAAGCCGAAGCTGTACGATGTCCAGCGTTGGTCGGGGATCTTCGCCGATGTTGTCCTCGTCTCCGGTCCGGCGATCACAGTCGAGTCTGTGGACTGGAGCACGGACATCAGCCGGGCGGACGGAGTCGCGGACTGGCGGTTTTCATGCCGGATCCGCGACCATTCGTTTCTGCGGGAGGACACGCTTCAGAGCCGCGAGGTGCGCGTGCGGCTCCTGCTCGCCGCCCCCGGGGAATCCACGCCGATTCGCGCCGGCGAAGAGGTGGTCGTGCGGATCGCGCCGCTCGAGTCCGCGCAGTTGAACTTCAGCGGACAGTTGCGCCGGCCGCGCCTGTGGACGCTTGACAGTCCGCGCCTGTACACGGCGACGCTCGTCGTCCGGGACGAGCAGCGGCAGTGGCGGTTGCCGCTGAAGGTGGGGTTCCGCAGCTTCGCATGGGATGACGGCCGGTTTTCGCTGAACGGGGAACCGATCGAGCTGCGCGGGATCGACCTGCGCCAGGAGCTGCCGGCGTCCGGCATTGCGCTGACGTTCGCGGAGCTGGAAGCCGACCTCGCGCGGATCCGCAAGCAGGGGTTCAATCTGGTGCGTGTGGTCGGCGCTGTTCCGCACCCCGCGACCGCGTCGATCTGCGACCGGCTCGGCCTGCTCCTGCTCTCACAGACCGGGCTGCACGGGGTACCGCACTCGCTGCTCGCTGGCGCCGCGCTCGCGAACCAGGTCGAGAGCCTGCTGCGCCGGATGAGGGCGTGGTCGGGATACCACGCGAGCGTGATCGGCTGGGGGCTTGTGGACTGGGCGGAACCGTCGCCGGAAATGGTGGCGTTCGCTTCCTCCATGCGCGAACGGATTCTGCGCGGCGACAACCGTCCCCTGTTCGTCGGATTCGCCACCGCGGACGCGTTCGCACTCCCTGCGGGCATCGTCGGCATGCTGCAGCGCGAGCCGTACTCGTTCGAGCAGCGGACCACGAGGCACACGAACGCTGATGGCGCGTGGCTTGCCGGAGGAGTCGGCGCGCCGGCGACTCCGCTCGCTCTCGCGGAAGACTCCCTGCAGAGCCAGATTCGCCAGTCGGAGGCGCTCGCGCGACAGATCAACGCCGTGCGCGAACTGCCGGTCGCCGGGTTCGTGATCGACGGGTTCAACGACCGCGCGGCCGCGCTCCCGATGCTGCTCGCGGGAGCGCAGTCCGACCCGTCGGTGATCCGCCGCGGGCTCGTCACCGCGGATCGTGAAGAACGGATCGCGTGGCAGAAGGCCGGCGACCTGCTCGCTTTGCCGAGGACGGACGTCCCGGTGAGCGAACCGTTCACCGGCCGGTTTCCGGTGGAATACCCGATCGCGACGCTGATTGTCGGCGGGCTGCTCCTGCTCGTGATGCGGCAGAACAACGTGTTCCGCGCCAATCTCAGGCGTATGTTCGCGCACACGCACGGGTTCTTCGTCGATATCGTGGACCGCCGCTATTTCCAGAGCGGGCAGACGTTTTTCGCCGCGTTGATCATAGCGGCGGGACAGGGAATCCTGCTCGCTTCGCTGCTCACCCATTCCCGCTTCGATTTCGGGCTCGACTACCTGTTCACGCTGCTCGTGCCGTTTCCCGACGTGAAGGCGATGCTCGTCCACTGGGCGTGGCACCCGATTCGCGGGATCGTGGCGTTCTCGCTGTTGATGCTGGTCGCGCTCGCGCTCTCGGCGCTCGTACTCCGGATTGTCTCGATCCCGTTCCCCGGCCGGTTCAAGCTGCGCCATTCGCTGGCGCTTGTGGTCTGGTCCGCCACCTGCTTTCTCCCGCTGCTTCCGATCGGGCTCGTGTACTACCGCCTGCTCGACTACTCCTGGTTCGGATGGATTCAGCTCGTCCTGTTCGTCATCTTCTGGTACTGGTACTTCAGCCGGATTGCCGGCGTGATCCGTGTCGGCTATCGTGTCAGCTTGCGGACCGCCTGGCTGCTGTTGGTTCTGTTCGTGCTCGTCGGGGCCGGCACGCTGCTCACGCTGTACCGCAGCGGGTTCGCGATTATGGACTACGTTCGCTACGCGACCGATGTGATACTTCCGTGGACCGGGGGATAAGCGAGGGGCCGTCACCATGCGCACGACTCCCGAGCGCGAGGCGCTCACATTCGACGATGTCCTGCTCGTGCCGCGGCGAAGCGATGTGCTCCCGCGTCAGGTGGACGTCACAACCCGCCTCACCCGTGAGCTCAAGCTCAACATCCCGTTCCTGAGCGCGGCGATGGACACGGTCACCGAATCCGAGATGGCGATCGCGATCGCGCGCCAGGGCGGAATCGGGATCATCCACAAGAACCTGTCTTCCCGGGCGCAGGCGGACGAGGTCGACCGGGTGAAACGGTCGGAGAGCGCGGTGATCGAGAAACCGATCACGCTCTCCTCGAACCGTCCGCTCGGGGAAGCCGTGGTCACGATGAAACGCTACGGCATCTCGGGGATTCCGATCGTCGATGACGACCGGCTCGTCGGCATCCTCACCCACCGTGACCTCCGTTTCGAAGAGAACCTGAAGCAGCCGATCGCGGATGTGATGACCCGCGAGCTGATTACGGCGAAGGTGGGGACGACTCTCGAAGAAGCACGGCGCGTCCTCCAGAAACACCGGATCGAGAAACTGCTGCTCGTGGATGACGAGAGCCGGCTCGCCGGGATGATCACCGTGCTCGACATCCAGAAGCGGACGCAGTTTCCGCATGCGTGCAAGGACTCCCGCGGCCGGCTGAAAGTCGGCGCCGCGGTAGGCGCGAATGACTGGGAGAAGCGGGTCGGCCCGCTCGTCGATGCGAACGTGGATGTGATCGTGATCGATTCGGCGCACGGTCACAGCGCAGGCGTGGTCAGTGCGCTGAATGCGATTCGCAGGCAGTACCCGGACATCCAGCTGATCGCGGGCAACGTCGTGACCGCGGCGGCGACGCGCGAACTGATCGAGCTCGGCGCGGACGCGGTCAAGGTCGGGGTCGGGCCCGGCAGTATCTGTACGACGCGGGTCGTCGCAGGCGTCGGCGTGCCCCAGGTGAGCGCCGTCTATCAGTGCGCTGAAGAGGCGGACAAGCACGGGATCCCGGTGATCGCGGACGGCGGGATCAAGTATTCCGGCGACATCGCGAAGGCGATCGCCGCCGGCGCGAGCAGCGTGATGATCGGCTCGCTGTTCGCCGGGATGGCGGAGAGTCCCGGCGAGCGCGTGCTGCTCGACGGCCGCAGCTACAAGATCTACCACGGGATGGGCAGTGTGTCCGCGATGGCCGGGGGCTCCGGCGACCGCTACTTCCAGGAGGATCAGCTCGATCCGGGCAAGCTCGTGCCGGAAGGGATCGAGGGACGGGTGCCGTACCGGGGCGAACTCGCGGACACGGTGTACCAGTTGATCGGGGGAGTGCGGGCGGCGATGGGCTACTGCGGGGTCGCCGACCTCGAGACGTTCCGCACATCCACGGAGATGGTGCGGATCACGAACGCCGGGCTGCGCGAATCGCACCCGCACGACGTGATCATCACGAAAGAGACACCGAACTACTCGGTGAAGAAGTGACGCGCGGGTGGGGGAGGGGCGCGGCCCCGGTGTCACGAACCGCGCCGGCGTCTGTATCGGTTGAGCCGGCGCGAGCGGAGCATCTCGACCACGGACGGTCCGGTCGCTCTTTCACCGTGCGGGCTATCCGGAGGTGCAGGCAACCCGGCGCAAGCCCCGGGCCACACAGAAGGCTGTCCAGGCATTTGATTATCCTTGACTAAAGTCAAGGGCAAGGATATGATACCCCAAGGATATGAGACCCGAGGCTGAAGCCCTGTCTATTACCCCTATCTTTGCAAAACGCGCATCACGGTTGGGTTCCGGAGGTATGAGGATGGGTCTGTGGATGGGATTCGACCCCGGTGGATGGGGTTTCGACCCCGGTGGATGGGATTCGACCCCGGTGGATGGGGTTTCGACCCCGGTGGATGGGATTTCGACCCCGGTGGATGGGATTCGACCCAGGTGGATGGGATTTCGACCCCGGAAGGGGTCGCACGTGAATAGCCCCGGGCGTTAGCCCGGGGAACCGCGCGGCGCCAACAATCGGAACCCCGAAGGGGTGACATATGATTGTTATTATTGAAGATATCTGTCACACCTACCAGGCTGACGGAAGACGTATCGGGGGAGGGTCGGGGGCGGCTCCGATCCCGGGGCTGACGCCCCGCGCTATTCAGGTGTCGCCGTTTCGCGGCTGAACGAGTGATTACCGGTAGCTGCTGTCCCTTTACTGATGCGACATGCGGGAGAGGTGAGTGAGGGACGCGTGTCAGGAGGCGAGCGACTTCACATGCCGCGCGAGCCGGGACTTCTTGTCGGCAGCGCGATTACGGTGGATGATCCCCTTGCCCGCGACTGTGTCGAGCACTGTGTTCGCCTCGTGAAGGGCCTTGACCGCTTCTTCGTGCGAGCCGGCTTCACGCACCTTGCGCACCGCGCTCTTCATCTTCGCCAGGTACGCGCGATTTCGCGAGCGCTGCCGCGCCGAGGTCCGCATCCGTTTCTCACATGACTTGTGCTGGGGCATTGCGGTTCCTGATATCGAGTGTCTGCGTCAACTGTGGTGCCGGTACAGATCCGGCTGGAATGTCCGTCATTCTGAACGCCGCGTCAGCGGCGTGAAGAAGGTCCAGTTCCAGCATCGGTCAATCCAGACAGCAACCCGATCGTAGTCGGACCTTCTTCCGCCCTTCGGGCGTCAGAATGACAGAGTGCAACCGGCATGGCGGATCTGAACCGGCAGTGGCGGAGGAATATAGATGACGAAGACAGGTCAGACAAGGGACGTGTACCAGCAGGTTGCCGAGAGGCTCGCGGGCGCGGAACGGGTGTGCGCGCTCACCGGGGCCGGGATCTCGAGGGAGAGCGGCGTGCCCACGTTCCGCGAGGCCGACGGCCTGTGGAACAGGTTCCGGCCGGAGGAGCTCGCGAACGTGGACGCGTTTCTCTCCAACCCGGACCGTGTCTGGGAGTGGTACTCGTGGCGGCGGAAACTGATCGGGAATGTCCGGCCGAACCCGGGCCACAGTGCGCTCGCCGAGCTCGAACGCCTGCTGCCGCATTTCGCGCTCGTCACGCAGAACGTGGACAACCTCCACCGGCAGGCGGGCACCCGCGACGTGATCGAGTTGCACGGGAACATCCTGCGCAACAAGTGTCAGAAGTGCGGGATCGTATTCGAGCCGGGCACACCGGAAGCGGAGATGGATTTCGAGCCGGGAACTCTCCCCGTGTGCACTTGTGGAAAGGAGGGACTGCTCCGGCCGGACGTCGTCTGGTTCGGCGAGATGCTGCCCGAGCGCGCGCTGGCCCGGGCGTGGGATGAGGCGCAGAGCTGCGACGTGTTCCTCAGCGTCGGCACGTCCGCGGTCGTGTTCCCCGCGGCGGGGCTGCCGTATCAGGCGAAGTCGGCGGGGGCGGTGCTCGTTGAGATCAATCCGAACCGGACGGAGCTGACTCCGGTCGCGGATCACGTGATCTCCGAACCTTCCGGCGAAGCGCTGCCGGAGGTGATCGATCGGCTGCGGGCGTTGAAAACCACCACGTGACGATACGTTCGATGACGCGACATCCTCGCCGCCAACCCACGCGCGCCCCGATCGCGGCATTCTTCCTCGTCGCCGCCGTGTTGATCGCGCTCGCGGGCTGCAGCTACTTCAACGCGTTCTACAACACGCAGCGCTCGTTCAACGAAGCGGAGGCCGAGCGCGAACGCTCCACCGACCTGCAGGCGCGCCCGGCCGGTTACAACGACGCCGTCGAAGCCGGCGCCCGCCTGATCGAGATGTACCCCGACTCGAAGTGGATCGACGACGCCCTGTTCATCATGGGCCAGGCATACTACTGGCTCGAGGACTACCACAAGGCCCGCCGCAAGTTCGAGGAGCTCCACGCGAACTACCCCGAATCGCCGTTCATCGAAGAATCGCGGATGTGGCTCGGCAAGGTGATGGTCCAGCTCAAGAAGCGGCAGGAGGCGACATCGCTGCTGCGCGGGCTGATCGCCGACACCGACGACCCGGCGCTGATCGGGGAGTCGCGATTCGCGCTCGCCGAGCTCTACTATGTCGATTCGTCGTTCGTAAAGGCGGCCGAGGAATTCGCCCGGACTCCCGATGTCTCCGCCGAGGACAAACTGATCGGAAGGTCGCTGTGGCGCGCCGGGGAGTCGTTGTACCGGGTGAAGCGTTACGCGGACGCGGCGGAATACCTGAAGCAGGCGTTGAACCACGAATTGACGCCGACGTTTCGCTTTCGTGCGCGACTGCTGTACGGCGAGTGCCTGCGCGAATCGGGGCGGGCGGAGCAGGCGCTCCAGATCTTCAACGACATGTTGAAGGACAAGCGCTACTTCGAGGAGCACGGCCGCGTCCGCGTGCAGAAGGGGCTCGCGCTGATCGCGCTCGGCCGGCGCGAACAGGCGTTCGAGGAGTGGCGGAAGACGATCGACGATTATTCGCGCAGCGAGGCCGCCGCACGCGCCTACTATGAGATGGGCGTCGTTCATCTCAACACCGCCGGCGAGCGCGAGCAGGCGAAGGAGATGTTCGACAAGGCGCGGGTTGAAAAGGCGCGCACGCGGTACGCGATGAAGGCCGACACGATGCTCACGATGCTCAACCGCGTGGACCAGCTCCTGCTCGACAGGAAGCGAACCTCGCAGCGGATCTCGCTGACCGAGGAGTGGGTCGAGAATCCGATCAATCCGGCGGACACGAGCGAATTCGCGGGCGCCGAATACTACGATTCGCTGGCGATCGACAGTCTCAAGCTCGCGCGGCTCTGGTCGAAGGCGTGGCGCGACAGCGTCGTCACCCGCGAGCGCGAGCAGGCGCCGGCCGACAGCGGCCGTGCGAACAGCGCGGACACGACACTCGCCGCGGATTCACTCGCCGCCGGCACTGTTGCCGCAGGCGCGGACAGCTCCCTCGCTTCTCCCGTCCCGGACACGGTTGCGGCCGCGGGCGCAGCGGTCGGGCGCGCGCACGCTGATTCGCTCCGGCCGCCCGGCGAGCCTGCGGGTGCATCTGGAACGCGGGAGGCGGGCGAAGCTGTCTCTCCCCGCGCGCCCGGCTCGCTCGACCCATTCGCGGAGTACCGGCATCAGCGTCCGGAGTCGGACACGATCGCCGCTGCGCGCCCCGTGCCGGCTGGAGTGGAGAACGCGCCTGCCGATTCTACGATCGCGGCGACCGCTCCCGCGGGCGAACGGCCGGAAGCGGCTGGCGCAGACACGATGACGGCCGCAGGCGCCCGGGAGAACGTGGACTGGCGCGAGACGCTCGCGAAGCGGCTCGCGAAGTCCGACGGCGCGGCGGAGAAGCGGGACGCGTTGCTCGGTTCGCAGCAGAGGGCTGCCGGGCTGAACGCGGCCGGTCTCACCGAGGCGGCCCCGGAGACCGTCGAAACGTTCACTCTGTTCGACACGCAACCCGTGCTCGACAGCCTCGCGCAGATGCGCGCGGAGCTGCAGGAGGCGCACTTCCAGCTCGGCGAGATCCAGTTGTTCGACCTGCGCCAGCCGGACTCGGCGGCGGTGATTTTCCGTGAACTCACAGGTCCCGAGAACGCTGACAGCGTGCGCGCGCGGGCCTACTCGGTGCTCGCGTACATCAGCAGGGAAGCGGGCGACACGACACGCGCGGATTCACTGCTCAACCATATCGCCGCTGAGTTTCCGACAACCCGCACAGGCCGGCGCGCCGTTGAGAAGCTGGGGCTCGAGCAGGAACAGCCGGTTACTTCCGCAGAGATCGAGTACGCCGAGGCGGAATCCCTGTTCGTCCGGGAGCAGGATTATCAGGATGCCTACTCCCGCTACCGCTGGATCAGCGAGACCTACCCGTCGTCGACGTGGGCGCCGCGCGCGCTCTACGCCGCCGCCTACATCTCCGGCACGCATCTCGACGACGGCGAGACGGCGGAAGCGCTGATGACCCGGGTGATCGAAGACTACCCGGAGACTCCGCAGGCCCGCCGCGCGCGCGAAAAGATCTCAGCCTACGATGCGATCCGCTACTCGAGCGAAGAGGCGGACACTGTCGGTCTGGAAACCCAGTTCGCCGAGTTCGACGCGCTCAGCGAGGAGGAGGTTGACGAGCCGGCATCCATCGTCGGCGGGATCGAGGCGCTCTCCGCAACGCTCGACGCGCGCAACCTCCTGCCGCAAAAGGTGATCCAGGGGACCGGCGGCGAGGTGCTGCTGCGGTTCATCATCAACACGGACCAGCAGGCGGGCAAGTTCCGGATCGTGATGGAGAACCCGCCCGGCCAGGGCCTCGGCCGCGCGCTCATCGCAGGTCTCGAGGAGGTGACATTCCGCGCCGCGGTCAAGGACGGCGAGCCGGTTGCAACGAAGGTGGAAAGACGCTACACTTTGCCTCTTGACGCACCGCCGAACGTGCGGCCGCTGCCGCGCTGATCCCGATCCACCCGGACCCTGTCCCGGTGCCGGGGAATGCCGATGAAACACCTGGAAGACGCCGTCGTCACGCGCAACCGGCAGATCCGCCCCGGGATCTGGTCGATGTGGCTGCGCGCGCCGGCGGTCTGCGCAGAGTCCCGTCCCGGTCAGTTCGTGCACGTGCGCGTCGGCCGGGATTTCCATCCGCTGCTCCGCCGCCCGCTCAGCATTGGCCGCGTCCATGAAGATGAACTTGAACTTGTCTGGCGTATCGTCGGACGGGGAACGGAGTTAATGGCCGAGGCGACCGAGGGGGACGCTGTCAATCTGCTCGGACCGCTCGGGCGCCCGTTCACGATCGACACGGACGCGGAGGGGCGGATCCTGATCGCCGGCGGTCTCGGGCTGCCACCGCTCGTGTATCTTCTCGAGAGCTTCCGCGAACGGTGGAAGAAGGCGTCCCTGCTGCTCGGTGTCCGCGGTCGGGACGACATCCCGCTCGCGGAGGACGATCCGCTGCTGCGCGAGGTGGAAGTGGTCGCGGAACGCGGCGACGGCTACCGGCGGGGAATCGTCACCGACCCGGCCGCCGAATGGCTGACGCGGCGCGAGCACGACGGCGGGCTGGAGAACGTCGCGCTGTACGCGTGCGGCCCGTGGGGGCTCGTGCGCGCGCTGCAGGGTCTGATTCCGGCGAACCGGCTCCGGCGCGCGGAAGTGTCGCTCGAGCAGCAGATGGGGTGCGCGTCCGGCGTCTGCCAGGGGTGCGCGGTCGAGGTCGAGGACGGCGACACGCCGTACCGTCTCGTCTGCACCGACGGCCCGGTGTTTCCGTTGCACGCGGTGCACGCGCCGGCGCTCGTGTAGCTGCCGGCGATCTGATCGTGGAGTACGACCGAGGGCGATTCAATGAGCGATCCGGCACAGCCCGATCTCAGCGTGAGAGTCGGCTCGCTTGCGCTGCACAACCCGCTGTTCGCGGCGTCCGGATGCTACGGCTACGGCCTCGAGTACGCGGACGTCGCCGACCGGGACGAGCTCGGCGGGTTCGTCACGAAGAGCCTTTCGCTGGAGCCGTGGAAAGGAAACGCCCCGCCCCGCCTCGCGGAAGTGTCGCCCGGTCTGCTCAACAGCATCGGACTCGCGAACATGGGCGTGGAGTCGTTCGCCCGCGAGGTTGCGCCGCAGGTCACCGGCGGCAGGGCGAAGCTGATCGTCTCCGTCGCGTGCAACGTGATGGAGGAGTACGAGCAGGTGATCGTTCGGCTCGAGGAGGTGCCGGGGATCGACGGCTACGAGCTCAACATCTCGTGCCCGAACGTGGAGGAAGGCGGGATGGCGTTCAGCCGCAACCCGGCGGTCACTGAAGAACTGGTCGCGCGCGTGCGCAAGCGCACCAGGCGGTGGATCTCCGCGAAACTGACTCCGAACGTCGCGAGCATCGTCGAGGGCGCGCAGGCGGCGGAGGCGGGCGGCGCGGACGCGCTCAGCCTGATCAACACGATCGTCGGGATGGCGGTGGACTGGAAGACACGGCGCCCGCGTCTCGCGACGATCACCGGCGGCTATTCCGGCCCGCCGATCAAACCGGTCGCGCTCGCGAAGGTGTGGGAGGGTTACAACGCGGTGAACATCCCGATCGTCGGCATCGGCGGGATCGCGAACTGGAAGGACGTCGTCGAGTTCCTGATCGCCGGCGCGAGCGCGGTGCAGATCGGCACGGCCCTGTACGCCGACCCGGCGCTGCCCGGGAAGATCGCGGCGGACCTGCGCCGGTTCATGGAAGTTGAGGGAGTCGCGTCCCTGTCAGAACTGACCGGCAGCCTGGACACGGGTCACGGGGTGACGGTGGGAGTGCCGGCATGATCCGCGCGCGCGACCTTCCCGGACTCGTCTTGCTCGCTGCCTGCGCGGGGATGATCGCGTCCTGTTCGCCCGCGCCGACGTACCGCGGCGAGGACCGCGCGCAGGAGAGTGAAACGGAGCCCGCCCCTGCGAAGGTCTCCGCCGGCGGCGACATCAGCAGGGGCGATACTCTCTCGGGGTTCGCGAGCTACTACGGGGAGAAGTTCGCGGGGCGGAAGACGGCGAACGGCGAGGTGTTCGACCCCGAAAAGCTGACCGCGGCGCATCGCGAGTTGCCGTTCGGCACGATCCTCGAGGTGACGCTTGTCTCGACGGGAAGATCGATCCGCGTGCGCATAAACGACCGCGGCCCGTACGCGCGGGACCGCATTCTCGACCTGAGCAGGGAGGCTGCGCGGCGGATCGGGCTCATCGAGAGCGGCGTCGGCTACGTGGAGGCTACCATCGTTTCGCTGGGCGGCCAATGAAGAAAGAGCTGATTCGCCGGGCTTTCGTCATCATCTGGGGCGTGCCGCTGGTCACGGTGTGCGCGTGGTTCGGCGGCTGGGTGTTCACCGCCGGGGTCGCGGCCGTGAGCGCGATCGCGATCTACGAGACGATGAAGATGTTGCTGCCGGAGCGGCGCTATCTGACCGGTTCGCTGTTCGCGGCGCTGCTCGCCGGCCTGCTCCCGTTCGCGCTCGCGCTGCAGGGGCTTGCGGCGCTGCTCTGGCTGTTCGTCGCGGCGCTCGTAGCCGCGGGGTCGCTCGCGATCGCCCACCCGCCGCAGGTCGGCGCGCGCCTGTTCACCGTGATGGTGTTTTCGCTCACCTACATCTGCTTCCCGTTCACCGCCGTGCTCCTGCTGCGTCACGACCCGGTCTGGTCCACGAACCTGCTCGGCGCGGGGATCGTGCTCTACCTGTGGGGGGGAGTGTGGGTTGCGGACACTGCAGCGTATTTCGTCGGCCGCAGGTGGGGGCGGATCCAGCTCGCGGCGCTCGTTTCCCCGAACAAGACGGTGGAGGGGGCGGTCGCGTGTATCGTGTCCGCGTTCGTGTGGACGCTCCCGGTCGGGTACGCGTTCGGCGGGATTCTCGCGATCCGGGACCGCATCGCGCTCGGCGCGATCATCGGCATCCTCGCGATCATCGGCGACCTCGCGGAGAGCTCGCTGAAGCGGGCCGCGCGCATCAAGGACACCGGCGGCATCTTCCCCGGGCACGGTGGCATGCTCGACCGCTTCGACAGCCAGTTATTCGTGCAGCCGGCCGCCTACCTGTACCTCGTCGCGGCGGGAGTGCTCGCCCCGCCCTCGCCGGTAGTGTTCAACCTGTTTCTCTGATTCACGCGGTCCGCGCGGCCGGTCAGTACAGCGACAGCCCGAACGCGGCTGTGAACACGTGATGGTGCGCCGAGGCGGAGCCCGGCGCGCCGATCGACGCCGCCTCCGGCCCGATGTACAGGTACGGCCGGTCGCTGTCGGAGAGGAAGCTGGTAAAAGAAGTCATGTAGCGCAGTTCGAAGAAACCCGTGTCGTTGTACGCGGGAAAGCGGAAGCGAACGCCGAGCACGACTCCGGCGTCGAACAGGTTCGTGTTCTCGATGTCGAATGTCTTGTCCCGGCGGCGGGTGGGAAACTCGACGGTGAGTTGGTCGCCGACCAGCACCGCGACACTCGGCCCCGCGAACAGGACAGCGCTCGTGTGACGGTCCGGCCACAGGTCGTACTGGCCGAGCACAGGCAGTTCGATGTACGTGAGCAGCAGGCTTGCGCTCTCGACCGGCGCGTCCGCGCTGCCGGTGTAGCCGTATCCCTTCATCCGGTACAGGAGTTCGGGCTGGAGCGAAAACTGCTGAGTCGCGTTCCATGTGAACTGGACGCCGCCGGTGAGCCCGGGGTTCATGTTCCGCGACAGTCCTTCCTGTCCAACGTAGTTGCCGGTGGCGGCGGAGATGCTGTAGCCGAGTGTGAGCCCGTACTCGAAGCGTGCCTTCTTCGCGGCGCCCGCGGGCATCGCGGCGAGCAGGGCAAGCGTGACAAGCCACGGCGTGTGCCTGATCGGAATGCGGATCAAAGGGCCTCCCGTTCGATTCAGTTCCTCGATCTGAGCGGCAAAGATAGTACGATCTCGCGGGCGTCGAGGAGCTGGACAGAGCGGAGAGGTTGCGCGCTGGGAGTGGACGAGAGCTCGCCGGGAACGGTCCGCGCGCTCGTGAGTACAGTAGAAAAGCACGCGCACAAATGCCGCGAGGCGCGAGCGGGAGCGGCCGAGACCGCTTGCGTCCGCGGGCTCCGCCGTGTAGCTTTCGCGGTCGTTGACAGCGAGTGTCATCCGCCCTCGGGGCAGTAGCTCAGTTTGGTTAGAGTGTCGGCCTGTCACGCCGAAGGTCGCGGGTTCGAGTCCCGTCTGCCCCGCCCATCGTTCGCCCTTCCCGCACTCGGGGAGGGCGTTTCAGCTCAGCGGGCCGGGGTCTTGTCGCTGCGGAGCAGGCTCTCTCACCCACGGGTGGCTCTCCTGTTCGCGTTGCCGGCCGGTTCTGCCTGGTTCCTGATTCGCCTGCTTCCACGCGGTTCGAATCTCGCACCCCTTGTTTTTCCTGAAGTTATCGGACGAGATCGTTCGGCCGAGTACGTGTCGGGCGGCAAAGTAGAAAACGCGAAACCGTCTCCCGCGGCGGCTCCGCGCAATCCTTTTCTTCACGCCGGATTAGCGTTACTTTCCCCTGCAGGAGCCGGGTCCCCGACTGTCCGCGTGACTGTTGTCGGGCCCGGTTCCTTTGACCTCGACAACCTGGAGGCGGATCGGAAGAAACCGGCGGGCACGGCTCGCAACCCGAAAGGAGGGATCATGCTGACAGCGGCCACCGCGACCTCTCAGGCCTTCATCGACCTGGAAGCGAAGTACGGCGCGCACAATTACCATCCGCTGCCCATCGTGATTGAGCGCGGTCAAGGGGTCTGGGTCTGGGATCCGGACGGGAACCGTTACATGGATTGTCTGGCCGCGTACAGCGCCCTCAACCAGGGGTACAACCACCCCCGCATCATGGAGGCCGCGCGGAAACAGATCGACGCCGGAATCACGCTCACAAGCCGCGCGTTCTACAACACCCACCTCGGCAACTTCCTCAAGCTCGTCTCCGAAGTGACCGGGCACGACCGCGTGCTCCCGATGAACACCGGCGCGGAAGCGGTCGAGTCTTCGATCAAGCTCGCCCGCCGCTGGGGTTACTGGAAGAAGGGAGTCCCGCACGACAAGGCCGAGATCATCGTGTTCGACGGCAACTTCCACGGCCGCACGACCACGATCGTCGGGTTCAGCTCCGACGACAGCTACCGTGATGGGTTCGGCCCGTTCACACCCGGGTTCAAGCTCGTCGAATTCGGCGACCTCGAGGCGTTCGAGAAGGCGATCACGGAGAACACGGTCGCGATCCTGATCGAACCGATCCAGGCGGAGGGCGGGATTTTGATTCCGCCGCGCGGGTACCTGAAGGCGATGGAGCAGATCTGCCGCGAGAACAACATCCTGTTCATGGCGGACGAGATCCAGACCGGGCTCGGCCGCACCGGGAAGATGTTCGCGCTCGAACATGAGAACGTGCGGCCCGATGTGTTCATGCTCGCAAAGGCGATCAGCGGCGGGTTCATGCCGGTCTCCGTGGTCACCGCGAACGAGGAGGTGATGGAGGTGTTCACGCCCGGTTCGCACGGGAGCACGTACGGCGGCAACCCGCTCGGCGCGGTGGTTGCGCACGAGGCGCTCAGCGTGATCATCGAAGAAAACCTCCCCCGTCGCGCCGCCGAGATGGGCGAATACTTCGTCGGGAATCTGCGCCGGATCGACAGTCCGCACGTGAAGGAGATCCGCGCGCGCGGGATGCTCGTCGGCGTCGAGATCAACGGGGAGAACGGCAACGCGCGCCCGTTCTGCGAAGCGCTCAAGGAAAAGGGCATCCTCGCGAAGGAGACGCACGAGAGCGTGATCCGGTTCGCCCCGCCGCTCGTGATCACGCAGGACGAGATCGACTGGGCGCTGGAACGGATCGAGCAGGTGCTCACCGTGGAGGCGCCTGTCTGATTCGCACCCGGGAGTGACAGCAACAGGCTGCCGGCGGGCGCACGCGGGCGGCCTGTTCTCGCTCTGCGGGGGGAATCGGCCGACGGGGACCCGGAACAGGCCCGTGGTTGCTTGCAACCGCGGCTGATCCGACAGTGTAAGACCCGAGGCTGAATCCCCGGGCCACACGTGCGTGTCATCCTGAACCCGAAGCGCCGTCGGTGTGGCGCGCCCTCGGTGTCATCCTGAACCCGAAGCGCCGTCAGTGCGGCGCGCCCTCGGTGTCATCCTGAACCCGAAGCGCCGGTCTGTTTCGGCGCGAAGGGTGAAGGATCTACTGGCCGGTACCGCCCAGGGCGCGTGTCGAATGACTGGGGGATGGTATATCGCGTAGATCCTTCACTTCGCGCGGCAAACAGACGCCGCGCTTGTTCAGGATGACACTGAGCGCGCCGCCTCAACAAATACAGACGGCGGCGCGGTTCAGGATGACAGTCTGGCAGGCCCGTGGTTGCTTGCAACCGCGGCTGATCCGACAGTGTAAGACCGGAGGCTGAATCCCCGGGCCACGCGCCGGGAGCCCGGCCTGCAAGCAGGCGCGGGGCATACAGCGATGCTCGCATCTCCTGTCCCGTGTGGATGTTCGCCCGTGCGGGCTTGCCCGCGCGGATAAGCGAACTCAGCATGTTGGATCGGGATATTCCTTTCGAGTATCAGTGTAGCAGTACACCCCGTGTTTTGCCCCCGCCCGGCGCACCCGTATATTCACCTCCTGCCGGATGCCGTTCACCCGGGAATCACAGCAATCCGTCAAGGACGAATAGATGCGCCGCCTCCACGCCCTGCGCGTAATTCCATCCCTGCCCGAACCGATCGAGCGCCTGCGCACGCTCGCGCACGACCTGCACTGGACGTGGAACCACGAGGCGATCGACCTGTTTCGCCGGCTCGACCCGTTCCACTGGCGCGAGGTCGGGCAGAATCCGATCCGCCAGATCGCGGAACTGCCGCAGGAAACGCTGCAGGAAGCGGCTCAGGATAAGGCGTTCCTCGCGCTGCTCGACCAGGTCTGGGAGGATTTCGCGCGCTACCGTTCGGACAGCGCGTGGTTCCAGGCCGAGCATCCGGAAGACGGGGACATGCGTGTCGCCTACCTCTCGATGGAGTTCGGGCTGCACGAGTGCCTGCCGATGTATTCCGGCGGGCTCGGTGTGCTCGCGGGCGACCACCTGAAGGCGGCGAGCGACCTCGGGATTCCGCTCGTCGCGATCGGGCTCTTCTACCGGCGCGGCTACTTCCGCCAGTACCTGAACGCCGACGGCTGGCAGCAGGAGAACTACCCGCTCTACGACACGTTCACGCTCCCCGTCGAACAGGTGCTCGGCGATGACGGCGACCCGGTCGAGTTCACGATGGATCTCGCCGGACGCCCGGTGGTCGTTCAGATCTGGAAGGTGCAGGTTGGCCGGGTTCCGCTCTATCTGCTCGACACGAGCCACCTCGACAACCATTCCGACGACCGCCGGATCACGGAGATCCTCTACGGCGGCGACACGGAGATGCGTATCCGCCAGGAGATCATCCTCGGGATCGGCGGGATGAAGGCGCTCGTCGAGCTCGGGCTGCACTGCACCGTGTTCCACATGAACGAAGGCCACAGCGCGTTTCTCGCGCTCGAGCGGATCCGCCGGCGGATGGAGCTGCACCAGCTCACGTTCGATGAAGCCCGCGAGGCGACGCGCGTCTCCCACGCGTTCACAACCCACACTCCTGTGCCCGCGGGAATCGACCAGTTCAGCCAGGAGTTGATGGACAAGTACTTCAGGGCGTACCGCGAGCTGATCGGGCTCGACCGCACGGCGTTCCTCGCGCTCGGCGGCGCCGATGCGAACGATCCGAGCTCGCCGTTCAACATGGCTACGATGGCGATCAACCTGTCGGCGTGCGTGAACGGCGTCAGCCGCAAGCACGGCGAAGTGTCGCGGAGGATGTGGCGGCGCCTGTGGCCCTCGCTCGCGCTCAACGAGATCCCGATCGACTCTGTGACGAACGGCGTGCACGCGAGCAGCTGGCTGTCGCCTGAGATGGCGCACGTGTTCGACCGCTATCTCGGCCCCGACTGGCAGCAGGACGGGCGGGATTTCGAATACTGGTCGCGGATCGAGAAGATCTCGAACGAGGAACTGTGGCGGGCGAAGGAGCGCGCACGGCAACGCCTGATCACGTTCGCGCGCGAGCGGCTCGCGAGCCAGCTCGAACGCCGCGGGGAGACGCGGGCGACGGTGGAACGGGCCGCCGACGCGCTCGACATGGAGGCGCTCACGATCGGGTTCGCGCGCCGGTTTGCGACATACAAACGCGCGAACCTGCTGTTGAGCGACAAGCAGCGGCTCGTGCGCCTGCTCTCCGACCCGGAACGGCCGGTGCAGGTGATCATCGCCGGCAAGGCCCACCCGCGCGACGAACCGGGCAAGAACCTGATCCGCGAGATCATCCACTTCGCACGCGAGGAAGGCGTGCGCGACAGGATCGTGTTCCTCGAGGACCATGACATCAACGTCGCCCGCCACCTCGTGCAAGGCTGCGATGTGTGGCTGAACACGCCGCGCGCGCCGATGGAGGCCTCCGGCACAAGCGGGATGAAGGCGGCGCTCAATGGCACGCTGCACTGCAGCACGCTCGACGGCTGGTGGGCGGAGGGGTACCACCCCGAGATCGGGTGGACGATCGGCCACGGCGAAGTTTACGAAGAGCCCGATGAACAGGATCAGATCGAGTCGGAGCTGCTCTACGACCTGCTCGAGAAGGAGATCATCCCGCTCTTCTACCACCGCAATCAGGGCCGGATCCCGCGCGAGTGGACGGAAACGATCAAGCGTTCGCTGGTGCGGATCTGCCCGCAGTTCAGCACGGGCCGGATGGTGCGCGGATACGTGGAACAGGCGTACCTGCCGAACCACCGGCACATGCAGCGGGTGACCGGGGACGATTTTGCGCGCGCGAAAGAGCTGTGCGCGTGGAAGAAGCGGCTGGCGAACGCGTGGCAGGACGTCAAGCTGGGCGCGGTCGATGTTGACACCCACCGCAAGCTGACTGTCGGCGACCGCGTCCCGGTCGCCGCGACGATCCAGCTCGGCGCGTTGCAACCGGATGACGTCCGCGTCGAAACGTTCATCGGCCGTGTCGGCGGGGAACGGGACATCGATGCCGGGGAGGGAGTCCCGATGCAACCCGGCGAACTGGGAAAGGACGGGTCGGTCAGATACTCGGGGGAGATCCGCTGCGATCACTCGGGCGTGTACGCGTTTTCCGTGCGCGTGCTCCCCGACCACCCGGACATGAGATCGCCGCACGATCTGAGGCTGGTGGCGTGGGAAGAGTAGTGGAACGCGGGTGGCCCGGGGCTTCAGCCTCGGGTCTCATCTCCCGGCGGCCAGCCGCGGTTGCGAGCAACCGCGGGCCTGCAGGAGTGTCATCCTGAACCGCGCCGCCGTCTGTGTCTGTTGAGGCGGCGCGAGTGAAGGATGTACGCGGTACACCACCCGGCGGTTGTTCCATCCACACCCTGGGTGGTTGTTGCTGGTAGATCCTTCACCCCCGCACAAACAGACGTGCGGGGGTTCAGGATGACACGGATGGCCGCACAAACAGACGTGCGGGGGTTCAGGATGACACGGATGGCCGCACAAACAGACGTGCGAGCGTTCAGGATGACACCTGATGACCCTTCGAGCCACATGGGTTGGTGACTCTTAGAGCCACGTGATACGGTACAGTAATGACGCGGTGCGGACACCGCCGCGCCGGGACAGCGTGATGAATGAGAAACCGAAAGCGGACCGCGACCTGGAAACAATGCAGTCCAACAGTTCGCGCCGGCGCCCGCCGTCGCTCGAGTGGCTGCCCGTGCGCATCCGCGACCGTTCGCGGGCAAGGATGATCCGCGAGGTGATGGCGTCCACGCCGCTTTTCCACGGGATCGGCCGCCAGGACTGGCGGCTGCTTTCCAACCTGTTCCACGACCGCAGCTACGAGCAGGGCGAAATCATCTTCGAACGGGGGATGCCCGGACTCGGGATGTACGTTGTGATCGAAGGGTCCGTGCAGATAACCGGCGGCGGGGAGGACGATGAAACCGTGCTCGCGACGCTGGAGAAAGGCGATTTCTTCGGCGAGATGGCGGTGATCGAAGAAGGCGTGCGCAACGCGACCGCGTCCGCCGCCGAACCCACCCGCCTGATCGGGCTGTTCCGGCCGCAGTTCCGCGAGCTGCTGCGCGACCGGCCGAAGCTCGGCGTGCTCATGTACGAGCGGATCGGGCGTATCCTCGTCGAACGCCTGCGGCGCGCGGATGAATTCCTGCTCCAGCAGGCGAAGCGAATGGCGGAGCAGTGACGGCGCCCGCCGCGCAACCGGGCGTGACCGGCGGCAACCCCGTGATCCGCCGGATTGTCCTGCTCGCACTCACCGTCCTCCTCCTGTTCCTGCTCGTGCGGGCGTTTCCCGTGATCGACGACATCATCAGCGTGATCGTGATCTCGCTGGTGATCAGCTACGCGATGCGCCCGTTGATGACCTACCTCGAGCGGCGCGGGATCAACCGTGTCGTCACGATTCTCATCCTGTTCGTGCTGTTCGCGGCCGTGATCACGCTCGCGATCGCGTACCTCGTGCCGCGCCTGATCGAGCAGTTGAGCGCGATCGGTTCGACGCTGAACCAGATCGACGTGCGCCAGATCCGCGACAGCTCGCTTGAATGGATCGAACAGTACTTCCCCGCGCTCGCGGAATCGCTGCGCGAGGAGACCGGGGAAGCGGCGATGATCGCCGACCGCGCGCGCGGCATCGTCACCTCGGTGATTCAGCAGTCGGCGAACGTGCTCGCCGGGCTCGTCAATTTCTTCAGCCTGCTCAGCATCATGCCGATTCTGATCTTCTTCATGCTGAAAGACGGGCGGCTGTTTACGCGGAGCGTCGTCGCGCGCGTACCGAACCGGTTCTTCGAGATGACGATGTCGCTGCTGTACAAGGTCAACCGCACGATCGGCGACTACATCGTGAGCGTGGTCATCTCCTCGCTGTTCGTCGGCGCCACCACGTGGCTCGGGCTGTCCATCATCGGCGTCCGTTACTCGCTCGCGCTCGCGGTCGTCGGCGGGCTGTTCAACGTGATCCCGTTCTTCGGACCGCTGCTCACGATCGTCGTCACGTCGCTGCTGATCATTCTCACCGAAGATCCGTTCGTGCTGCCGCTGGTGTGGGCGGTGATCGTGCTGTTCTTGATCCAGCAGGTCGAATCGATCGTGGTCAAGCCGATGCTGCTCTCGCACTCGATGTCGATCCATCCCGCGGTCGTGATCATCGCCGTGCTGATCGGCGGGCGGATCGCCGGCCCGATCGGGATGTTCATCGCCGTGCCCGTGTATTCGATCATCCACATGGTGATCGTCGATCTCTACCAGCACTTGAAGGATTATCGCATCATCTGACGAACATGGTCACCGTTTCATGGACTCGCGCATGCCTGCCCCGACCGAGCTCACCGGCCCGCCGGAACCTGTGCCCGGCGACCCTGAAGTGACACTCGAGCTCGCGCGCGCACACCAGTTGAGCGACGAGGAGTACGAGCGAATCCTCGCGCTGCTCGACGGCCGCACGCCGACGTTCACCGAGCTCGGCGTCTATTCCGTGATGTGGTCCGAGCACGCGAGTTACAAGAACTCGATTCTGCAATTGAAGACGCTTCCCCGCAGCGGGGGCAGGCTGCTGGTCGCTGCGGGGGAGGAAAACGCGGGGCTCGTTGACATCGGCGACGGGTGGGCGGTCGCGTTCAAGATCGAGAGCCACAATCACCCGTCCGCCGTTGAACCGTACCAGGGGGCGGCGACCGGCGTCGGCGGCATCCTGCGCGACGTGTTCACGATGGGCGCGCGGCCGATCGCGCTGCTCGACAGCCTCCGGTTCGGGAGCCCGTCAGACAGGCGCGTGCGCTACCTGTTCGACGGGGTCGTGCGCGGGATCGCCGATTACGGCAACTGCGTCGGCGTGCCCACCGTCGGCGGCGAGCTTTACTTCGAGGACGCGTACCGGGGCAATCCGCTCGTGAACGCGATGGCGGTCGGGATCGTCCATCACGACAGGGTGCTGCGCGCGACGGCGGAGGGCGCGGGCAATTCGGTCATATACATCGGTTCGCGCACCGGCCGCGACGGCATTCACGGCGCGACGTTCGCCAGCGAGGAACTGAGCGAGGAATCGACGAGCCGGAGGTCCAACGTGCAGGTCGGCGACCCATTCACCGAGAAGCTGCTGCTCGAAGCGACGCTCGCACTCGCGGAGACGGACGCGCTCGTCGGCATCCAGGACATGGGCGCGGCCGGGCTCACATGCTCGTCCTGCGAGATGGCCGGCCGCGGAGGCGCCGGAATCCTGCTCGATCTCGACCGCGTGCCGCTGCGCGAGCCGGGGATGACGCCGTACGAGATCATGCTCAGCGAGAGCCAGGAACGGATGCTGGTCGTCGCGAAACGGGGCCGCGAGCACGAGGTGTTCGAAATCGTGCGCCGCTGGGATCTGCAGGCGGTGGAGGTCGGGTCGATCACGGACGACGGGCGGATGCGCGCGACCAGCGGCGGGAAGCTCGTGATCGACATTCCGGTCGAGTCGCTCGTGCTCGGGGGCGGGGCGCCGCACTACGAGCGCGAGGCGGAGGCGCCGGAGCCGGTCACTTTCTCCGCGCGAACCGGGGAGCCGGAGGACTTTTCCGCGGCGACACTCGCATTGCTCGCGAGCGCGAACATCGCGAGCCGGCGGCATGTGTTCCAGCAGTATGACCACATGGTGCGGGCGAACACGCGCGTCGGGCCCGGCCGCGGCGATGCGGCGGTTGTCCGCGTGCCGGGCACACGCAAGGCGCTTGCGCTCGCGACCGACTGCAACGCCCGCCTGCTGCGGATCGACCCGCGCGAAGGGGCGCGGCAGGCGGTCGCGGAGGCGTGCCGGAACGTCGCCTGCGCCGGCGCGACCCCGCTCGGGATCACGAATTGTCTCAACTTCGGCAACCCGTACAAGCCGGCCGTGTACTGGACGTTCCGGGAGGCGGTCGCTGGGATGGGCGAGGCGTGCCGCGCGCTCGCAGCCCCGGTCACCGGCGGCAACGTCTCGTTCTACAACGAAAACCCGGGCGGGGCGGTCTATCCGACGCCGGTGATCGGGGCTGTCGGGCTCACGGAAGATGTCGAGCGGACGACAGGGATGGGGTTCGTCCGCGAAGGGGAGGCGGTGTTTCTGCTCGGGCCGTCGGAGACCGGCTGGGCCGGTTCGGAGTGGCAGGCGCTGCAGGGCGATGAACCGGCCGGCGCACTCGTCCCGATCGATCTCGAACTTGAAGCGGTACTTCAGCGATTCCTGATCCGATCGGTCAACTCAGGGTGGGTGAGCGCGGCGCACGACCTCTCCGAGGGCGGGCTCGTCGTCGCTATCGCGGAAATGGCGCTCGCGAGCCCGGGCCGGCGGATCGGCGCGATGATAGAGCTGGAGGAGGTCACCGCGCTCGCTCTGTTCGGCGAGGGACCGTCCCGGGTCGCCGTCACCGTCCCCGTCGCGGAGATGGATGCATTCGAGCAGGCGGCGGAAGCGGAGGGCGTGCCCGCGCAGTGGCTCGGCACGACCGGCGGGGACGGGATCGGGTTCCGCACCGTGTTCAGCGTGTCGATGCACGAGCTCGCGCGGGCGTTTGACACCGGCCTGGGACGGGCGCTCGGGCTGATCGAATCAGCGGCCGTGTCGTAAGCCAGCGGGGCGAATCGCGATGGCCTACCGGCGAGAGACGACGTTCCGACCGATCCTCCGGCCGCGGAGCACGATGCGCTGGATCCTCGCGAACGATCCGAACTACGGCGTGATGCTGATCGCAATCCTCGCCGGGATAACCGCGCTGCTCCGTTCGAGCGCTGTGCACGGGCTGCATCCGCTGCCGGGCTTCGTCGGCCTCCACCCGGTACTCGACTCCGTGATCGCGTACGGGATCGGTGCGACGCCGAGCGTGCCGATGCTGGTCGCGACGATTGCGATCGCGGGGGCGCTGTTCGGGGTGCTCGCGGTCTATCTGGGAGCGCTCCTGCTCTGGTTGATCGGGCTGATCGCCGGCGGGCGCGGGCGCTACCGCGATGTCCGCGCCGCTCTCGCCTGGGCGTTCGTGCCGTATTCCTGGCTGCTCCCGTTCTGGATTGCCGGTGTGCTCATCTTCGGCGCCGAACTGAGAGTCTCGGGTTTCTCCTACTCGGCGTTCCTCCCCTCGCTGGACTCCTGGGTGCTGCTCGCGCTTGTGGTCGTTGACTACGGGACGCGACTGTTCTGCCTCGCGCAGCTCGTGATGAAGCTGTCGGTCGCGCACCGGTGCACGATCTGGCAGGCGGCAGCGAGCACCGCGATCGCCTCGATCCCGCTCGCGTACGCGGTCGCCCGCTTCAACGCCGCGGGTTTCTGAGCGCGCGGCTGATTCAAAACCGCCGGCTGCTGCATGAAAAAAGGCCGCCGTCGCCGGCGGCCCGATGTTTCGCTGTCCCAGCGTTCAATTCTCGTCCTTCTGCACCTTGTTCAGTTCGGCGTCGATCACGATCGTGACCTCCTCGCCGACGAGCAGCCCGCCGGTTTCAAGCGTGCGGTTCCAGATCAGGCCGAACTCGGTGCGGTTCACAGTCGCTTCCGCGTGCGCGCTCACCTTCGTCGTACCCATGAACTCGATCGGCGCGCTCGGGCCACCGACGTTGAGCACGATTTCGCGCGTGACGCCGCGGATCGTAAGATCGCCGGTGATTTGATGCCGCTGCCGAGCGACCCGTTCGACCTTCTTGCTCGCGAACGTCATCTTCGGGTACTTCTCGACGTGAAAGAAATGCTCACTTCGCAGGTGTTTGTCACGCTTCTCGACGCCGGTGTCGATGGAGGAGACGTCAACAGTCACCTCGACCTCCGACCGGGACGGATTCTCCGGGTCGTAGATCACGCTCGCATCGTACTCGGTGAATTCGCCCCAGACATCCGTCAGCAGGTGCCTCACTTTGAACTTGACTTCCGTGTGCGCCTTGTCGAGCTCCCATTTCTCCGCGTGCGCGGCGTTGGTTGCAGCTAACGCGAAGATCAACGTGAACAGAATCAGTAGTTTCCTCATCGCTGTGCCTCCATGTGTTGCCTGCATCAAGCTGGTTCTATGTGCTCGAGATTGTGACGCCGAGTGAGAAGCCCGGCGCGGTCAGGGTGGCCCGAGGCCGCCCTGTTCCCGTTGTGTTTCGATTCGAGAGGATCGGCACGGCTAAGGCAACTTCTGTGCCGGTGACCCGCCGGCGCACAGCGTGCCGCCGATCATGATTCCGCGTCCGAACCACCTATCCGGGCCGCGATCTCGCGCAACAACGCGTCGCAGCGGGCGAAATCGGCTTCGTCCAGCCCGGAAAACACGTCGATCAAACGAGATCGATGCTCGGGAAGTAACAACTCGATCAAATGCGCGCCCTTTTCCGTGAGACAGATCTGCACGACCCGGCGGTCGCCGTGCACGCCGCAGCGGGTGACGAGTCCGCGCCGTTCGAGATTGTCCACGATCACCGTCATGTTTCCGCTCGAACGCGAGATCGCGCACGCGAGCTCGCCCTGGTGCAACGGGCCGCGGCTGTACAACGCCTCGAGCGCCGCGAACTGGCTCGGGCTCACCTCGGAGCAGGCTGAACCGGCTCGGTGGATGTGGCTGCTGACCGCATCCACCGCTCGCTTCATCGACTCGCAGAGGCTCCTGTACCGCAGGTACTGGTCACGCTGGCTCACGGCCATCGGCGGCTCCATGTACCGGGATCGAACAGTTCGACATCAAAATGCTACCGCTGGAAGTGTAGTGAGCAAGAGTCAGGCCAGGCTAATTCCGCGCGCTCGGCGAACGGCTCGTGGAGACTGTACGGGGATCGCACTATTGGACCAGTTCACATGGAAAGACGGGTGATTCACCGTCATCCTGAAGCTGCGGGCGGCGTCAGTTTGCCGCACGCGGCTGAAGCATGTCCTGAACGCAGTGAAGGAGAGGTCCGAGTTCGACGATCGTAATGTATGTATATACAACCGTTTATCTACCTGGACCTTCCCTTCACTGCGTTCAGGATAAACTTCACTTCGCCCGATAAACAGAGATCGGGCTGCGTTCAGAATGACGTAGTATCAGCGCTCGTTCCATGTGATTCGTCCCACTACTGGTGAACCGCCGGGATGGTGAGATGAGAGGCGCCGGTCAAACGTCTTGAACGCCTCCCTGTCACTTGACTACGTGAAAAACGGAACACAGTTTGTAGCGCAATCGATCTGACAAACACGAGGAGTTCAGCATGAACGACGCGGTGATTCTCTCCGCCACACGCACCCCGGTCGGCTCGTTCCAGGGGGCGTTCAAGGATGTCCCGGCGATTCAGCTCGGCGGGGCGGCGCTGATGAACGCGATCACGAAGGCCGCGATCGACGCGGACCATGTGGACGAAGTGATCATGGGCATGGTGCTGCAGGGAGGCGCCGGCCAGGCCCCGGCCCGTCAGGCGGCGAAGAAAGCCGGGATTCCGGACGACAAGTCCGCGTGGACGGTGAACAAGGTCTGTTCCTCAGGGCTGAAGGCGGTGATGGAGGCGGCCGGTTCGATCATGATCGGGGAGAACCAGGTCGTCGCCGCCGGCGGGATGGAGAACATGACCCGCGCGCCGTATTTCCTCCCGAACGCGCGCATGGGCTACCGTTACGGCCACGGCGATGTCGCCGATATGATGATGCACGACGGCCTCTGGGATCCGTACACGGACCAGCACATGGGCGGGTGCGCGGAACTGTGCGCGAGCGAGAACGAGATCAGCCGCGAGCAGCAGGATGAGTATGCGATCGAGTCGTACCGGCGCGCGAACGAGGCGATCAAGAACGGCCTGTTCAAGAGCGAGATCGTCCCGCTCACGCTCCCGAGCAGGAAGCAGGAGATCATCATCGACACGGACGAAGAACCGGGCCGCGGCAGGCCGGAGAAGATCCCCGCGCTGCGCCCGGCGTTCAGCAAGGAAGGGACCGTGACCGCGGCGAACGCATCGTCGATCAATGACGGCGCCGCCGCGTTGATCGTCGCCGACCCGGACTGGGCGGAGAAGAACGGGAAAGCCCCGATCGCGCGGATTGTCGGCTGGGCGACCCATTCGCAGGCGCCGGAATACTTCACAACCGCCCCCCATTCCGCGGTGAAGAAGCTGCTCGACAAAGTCGGGTGGACGGTCGGCGACGTCGATTTCTTCGAGATCAACGAGGCGTTCGCGGTCGTGAGCGTGTACAACAACCAGCAGCTCGGGCTCGACGGGTCGAACGTGAATGTGCGCGGCGGGGCGATCGCGCTCGGCCACCCGATCGGCGCGAGCGGCGCGCGCATCCTCACCACGCTGCTCCACATCCTCGAGGACGAGGGCGCGAAACGCGGCGTCGCCTCCCTCTGCAACGGCGGCGGCGAAGCGACCGCGCTCGCGGTGGAGATGGTGTAGGGGGAGGAGATGTCGGCCCCTCCTCGCGGCATGGATTGCGTGGCCTGATGTACCACCCTTTCAGGGTGGAACAGAGGGGTTCGGCGTCCCCTTTCCCCGGGTTGACACCCGGAGCTATTGAGATTCCGCCCCTTCGGGGCTTGCGGGTCGTTTTCCGTGGGTAATTGCATCGATAACACGTCATATTTCCTTGAAGGGGATGAATTTGAATTACGCTTGATCATCCCCGAAGGGGATGAATATGAATAGCTCCACGTGTAAACGTGGGGAGAGGGATGAACGGAGGCGCGCCCGCTGATCATCCCCGAAGGGGATGAATATGAATAGCTCCACGTGTAAACGTGGGGAGGGGATGAACCGAAACCCACGCGCCGATCATCCCCGAAGGGGATGAATCTGAATAGCTCCACGTGTAAACGTGGGGAGGGGATGAACCGAAACCCACGCGCCGATCATCCCCGAAGGGGATGAATCTGAATAGCTCCTGATCATCCCTCTTCAGGTCGCTATGTA
>JAANWZ010000014.1 GCA_018263585.1 Calditrichota bacterium
ATCGGGACGCTTGCTGGCAAGCGTCCCCGGAGTGAAGAAACAGCCCCTGGATAACCTGGACCTTCTTCACCCACCTTCACGCATACAGACGCGTGAAGCCGGCTTCAGAATGACGCCTCGCCCGCCCGGATCTGACCACAGTTCCGGTCCATGCACGTGGATGAGCGAACGGCATAACCGGAGGCTGGCAACCGTCCCCGGAGCGCACATCCCCCGCCGGGCTGCGTGCTTCACCCACCCGCGATCAGAAACCGCCGCGCTGTGTCAATCAGGTATTCGAGCGCCTCCCGCTCGCCGGCTTCCGGTTTCGGTTTCACGAGCAGGTCGGCGAGCTCCGCGCGGCCGTCGGCATCGAACGCCGCCTTCCACGGGGAGCGCGCGAGCGCGAACAGGAACTCGCTGAACGGTTCCGGGGTTTGTGTGAGCAGCAGCGCGTGCCGGCGGGTTGTCTCCGCGAGCAGCCGCCTCAACCTCGGCTCGGGCAACCCGGCGCGTGTCGCGTTCTCGGGTCCATACACGAGGAACGACCAGCCGGGCGGCACGTCGTCGATCGCGTTCCAGGCTGTGCGCGGCGTGACCCAGACCAGGCTCGGTCCCGAGAGCGTTTTCGCCACGGCGCGTCCGGTTCGCAGTTGCCGTTCCGCGGCCGCGCGCTCGCTGCTCGTGACCAGCGTGATCCCTTCCGCCGCCTCGTCCGGCCGTGCGCGCGCCCGTCTCGACGCTCTCCGCAGCGCGCGACGGTACAGTCCCGGTTGGAGGAGACGGTGGAGCCCTCTCGCCTCGATTCCGTTCATCGGCGCTCATGGTAGTGTCCCCGGTTGCGCGCCGCAAGTACGTGGTTTCTCATGGATCCGCGTCCGCCCGCGGCGCCGTGCGGCGTGACCGAGCACGCACGTGAACGAATTCCCGCGCAACCGGATTCACTCTGGAAAACGACCGCTCGCGAGCTTACTTTGGAGTTTGCTTTTTCAAGTACAAGCCCTTGTTTCAAAGGTAGCTGATCCTAACTGAGAACGAATCCGAGCAGCTTCTACAGGCAGGCCACAAACAACGGGAGACCGACGATGAAATCGCTACGTTTGCTGTTGGCCGTTTTGTTCCTCGTTTCGCTTGCGGGGGGAGTGCAGGCGTTTGAGAAAACGGTGCTTATCGAGTATTTCTCGAACGACGCGTGCGGGCCGTGCGCCGGCCAGCACGAGCCGATCGTGAACATGCTCGAGGACTACACGCGTGATGAAATCGCGTTCATCACGTATCACGTGAGCTGGCCGAGTCCCAGCGACCCGTACTACCAGAACAACATCAGCGAGAACAACAACCGCCGCCTCTATTACGGTGTGAACGCGGTGCCGTGGTTCGAGGCGGACGGGCTGATCAACGACAACCCGCTCAATGGCGTGCTCCCGTGGGCGGTGGACCGGATCGGGATCTACACGCCGTACGAGATCACGATCAGCGATCTCGAACCGAACGGGGATCAGCTCCCGGTGACCGCGACGCTCACCTGCGCGGAGGAAACGCCGGCGAACATGCGGTTCAACCTCGTGATGATGGACAAGCACCAGGTCTATCCGCCGGGACCGAACGGGATCGAGGACTACCGGATGAACATGCTCGACATGGCGTTCGGCGCCGACGGGCAGACGTTCACCTCGGAGGGCGGCAACGAGGAATTGACGTTCGAGTACACGTTCACGATCCCCGACAACGAAACGATCGGCAACATTGCGATGCTCGCCTACGTGCAGAATTACAGCACGAGCGAGATCATGCAGTCGCGCTACCGTTCCACGCCCGAGGTGAACATCTCCGGGACCGTGGTGCACGATGTCACCGGCGACCCGCTCTGGGGCGCGATCGTCCGTCTCGACGGCGACCCGGAAATGCAGCGGATGACGGACGAAGACGGCGAGTTCAACTTCCAGGGCCTCGGCGAGGGCGAGCACTGGTTCCAGGTGATCATGACCGACTACATCACGCTGGAGACGGACCCGCAGTTCTTCCCGTACGGCAACCACGAGGTCACGCTCGAACTCACGAACACGCATGAAGACGTTGACATGGTCGGAAACGTGCCGTCTCCTGACGGGTACGCGACCGGCCCGTATGTGAGCGGCGGCCTTGCCTATGTGGCCGCGGGCTTGGGCGGTCTCATCGTCGCCGACGTCTCCGACCCGGCCTCGCCGGAGACGCTGGGATCTGTTGACCTCGACGGCACATGCTATGATGTGGTGGTTGCGGGCGACTACGCTTACGTCGCGTCGTCCGTCGGCCTGCACGTGGTGGATGTTTCCTCCCCGTCGAACCCGTCGCTCGCCGCGAGCCTCGATGTCGGCGGCGACAGCCGCGGGGTCGTGAACGCCGGCGACTACGTGTACATGGCCGCGAGCGGCGCAGGGCTCGTCGTCGTGGACGCCTCGAACCCGACGAACCCGTCGCTCGCCGCGAGCCTCGACTCGCCCGGGTTCGCGCGCGACGTCGATGTGGACGGCGACTACGCTTACCTCGCCGACGGCGCAACCGGGATGTCAGCGTTTGACATCAGCACGCCGACGAGCCCGACGCTCGCCGGTCAGGCCGATTCCCCCGGCTACGGCTACGGGATGAAAGCGACCGGAGGGTATGCATACCTCGCCGACGACACGCAGGGCTTCCGGATCTACGACGTCTCCGACCCGTCCCAGCCGACCGAGATCGGTTCATACGTCGGTGACGCGCGCGCGAAGCGGATCGACGTCGCCGGCGCATTCGCGTTCGTCGCGCAGGAACAGGCCGGGTTCCGCGTGTACAACGTCGCCAACCCGAACAACATCCAGGAGACCGGCTTCTCGCAGACGCCCGGCTCCTCGATCGGGGTGATGATCGACGGCAACTTCGGCTACGTCGCCGACGAGGGTAACCTGCTCGTGTTCGACGTCACCGACGCGATCGGCGGCGGCGGACCGGTGGTGTTCAACCTCGAGGGCGTGCAGACCGAGATCCCCGCCGCCGGCGGACAGCTCGTGTACAACGCAGCGCTGGAGTACAACCTGCCGAACCCGACGCCCGGCGTCGCGTACTGGGGGATGGTCACCGGCCCCGGCGGTGACACCGTCGGACCCGTGATCTTCCAGCCGTTCACCGCCGTGCCCGGGATGGATGTCTCGGTGGAAGTCACGCACATGGTCCCCGGGTTCGCCCCCGCTGGCACATACACCTACACCGGCCACCTCGGCTTCTTCCCGAACAGCCTGATCGACGACAGCTTCCCGTTCAACAAGGCGGGCGCGAACACCGATGCCGCGCTGCCCGAGCAGGGCTGGACCGCCTCCGGCGGGTTCAGCGAGCTCGCGGGTGCCGGTGAGCAGGAAGTTGTCACGCTGCCGGAGAAGTTCGAGCTCGCGAACGTGTACCCGAACCCGTTCAACCCGGCGACAACCGTGCAGGTCAACCTGCCGGAAGCGGCCGAGCTGCACGTCGCCGTGTTCAACGTGATGGGCAGGCAGGTCGCGGAGCTGGCGGACGGTGAGCTGAACGCAGGCCGTCACACGTTCACGTTCGACGCGTCCGCGCTCGCGAGCGGGCTCTATTTCGTGCGCGCGACGGTTCCCGGCCGGTTGGATGTGACGCGGAAGATCATGCTCGTAAGGTGAGAGCACGTGTGCATGAAACCCGGGGAAAGCGCCGGGCCACCCAACATTGAACCGGCACATGCCCGCGGGGACGCCCGGGAGGGCGTCACCGCGGACCCGATAAGTGCGGCATAC
>JAANWZ010000140.1 GCA_018263585.1 Calditrichota bacterium
CTTCCGTTCCGTTTGAGTCTTCATAACCCAAATATCGGGAGATAAGCCGTGCGCTTTCTACGTGTTAGGCGCTCCTGCCACAGCCGGGCCATGCATACATTCTCAGGAGGAGCCGCAAAGACCAAGATATCGAAGTCCTAAAAACTTCATTCTAATTCGTTGGTCTTAACGGATTAACCTAAGGTGACGTACGGCGGACGGAGTGACAAGCACGCGCTCTCGTTGAGGCAACAAACCTCCCCGGGGTCGAGAACCCCGGGTTCCATCTCTTGCCCCCTTCCCTGCACAGGTGTTTTCTTACCTGCCAACGAGTGAGACCCTGAAAGCGGAGCTTTCGGGGACGGACCTGCCGTGTTCGTTGACTCCGACTTCACCGGGAGGGATACGTCCGAGTTGGCCAGCTTGCCCGCACCATCCGCCCTCAGTTCGGAGGAGCTCGCGCGGCTCGGGTTGAACCGGTTTGTCGCATTCGACGTCGAAACCACCGGTCTCGACGCGAGATCCGGCCGCATCATCGAGCTCGGCGCGGTTCGCTTCGAGGGCGGGCGGGAGGTCGCGCGCTTCAGCGAGCTCGTCGGCATCGACGAGGAGCTGCCCGCGTTCATTACGCGTCTGACCGGGATCAGCGCCGATGACCTCGCCGGGAAAGCGCCGTTCGCGGAGCACGCGCGCGGGCTCGTTGACTTCCTCGCCGAGGACCCGGTCGTCGGGCAGAACGTCCAGTTCGACCTCGGTTACCTCGAGGCGGAGCTCGACCGGATCGCGCGGGACGCGCGCCCGTTACCACCGCCGGGGGATGTGTACGACACGCTCGCGGTCGCGCGCACGTTTTTCCCGGTGGACCTTTCGCGCTACGGTCTCGGCGCGCTCGCGCGTCAACTCGGCGTGGATCTCTCGACCGCGCACCGTGCCGCCGACGACGCCGCTGCGACCGGGCGCATCCTCGTCGAGCTGCTTGCACGCGCGCGCCGTCTCCCGCCCGGCGAACTGCGGGAAATGCTGCGCATCCTCGGCACCGCTGCGTTCGCGTTCGGCTCTCTGCTCGACGGTCTGCTCGCGATCGGCCCGGGGTCGGAAGCGGTCTGGTCCCCGCCGGTGCTGCCCGACAACCGGATCGGCGACTATTCACGCGACCGCGGGGAACGGAAGCAGCTACCGGAGCCGGAGCAGGTCGATGCGGACACGTACGCCCGCTACTTCGCCCCGGAGGGCACGCTCGCGAGGAACGTGTCCGACTACCAGCTCCGCCACGGGCAGGTGGAGATGGCGTGGGATGTGCACGAGACGATGGAGCGCGGCGGTCAGTTGATCTGCGAGGCGGGCACCGGCACCGGCAAGAGCCTCGCCTACCTGCTGCCGGCTTTGATCCACGCGCGCGCCGGACACGGCCGGGTTGTGATCAGCACCTACACACGCCACCTGCAGAACCAGCTCTTCGACAAGGATTTGCCCAGTCTCGCGGCGGCGTTCGGCGGAGATGTTCGAGCGGTGCTGTTGAAGGGGCGGGGAAACTACATCTGTCACCGGCGTTACGAAGCTCTCACCGCCGAGCCCGACGCGCTCGAGGGCGAGGAGCGGATCGCCGCGCTCCCGTTCGTGCACTGGCTCAACCGCACGCGCACCGGCGATCTGAGCGAGGCGCCCGGTGTGCGGCGGGCGCTCGTGCGCGGGCTGTGGCAGAAATTGTCCGCCGACTCCGGGTTCTGCTCGAACCGTGTCTGCCGCGCCGCGCGTCATTGCTTCCTCCACCGGATCCGCACCTCCGCGCAGGCCGCGGACATCGTGCTCATCAACCACGCGCTCCTGTTCAGCGACCTCGCCAGCGAAGGCGGCGTGCTCGGCGAATACGACCGGCTCATCATCGACGAGGCGCACCACGTCGAGGACGTCGCCGCGAACCACCTCGGCTTCACCTATCACATCTTCCCGCTCCGGCAACTGCTGCTGCAGCTGCATGATCCGTCCGCGAGACGGCCCGGGCTGCTCGGCTCGCTGAAAGCGTTCCAGCGGCTGATCGAAACTCCGCTCGAACGTGGTGACAGTGCGGAGGACGGCCCGATCGACCGCATCGAGGCCGCGGTTGACGGTCTGCTCAAGTCGGCGGAGGTGTTCCACCGCGAGCTCGACGATCTGCTGCGGCCGAAAGCGGAGCAGGAGGACGGGGATGGCGGCGCCGCGCCGGAATACGGCCGCTCCGTCCGCTACATCAGCGGCGAGAAGACGTTCGCACCGATCGAGAACGCGATCGCCGTTCACAAGCGCAGGTTCAAGGACCTCGTTCAGGAACTGGATAAACTGCTCGACCTGTTCGAAGATGTGGAGGAGGGGTTGCTCGGCGGCGACGACGTACTCGCTCGGCTCCGCAGTTTGCGCGGCGATCTCGCCGAGCTCGCGCGCGCATTCTTCGCGCTCACCGGCCCGCCGCCGGAGAACACCGTGCTCTGGTACACCGTCGGCCGCGAGCCCCGGCACGGCGTCAACCTGCAGGCCGCGCCGCTCGATGTCAGCCTCGTGCTCGGCGAGATGCTGTACCCGAAGCTGAAGTCGCTCGTGCTCACGTCCGCGACGCTCACCGTGCGCGGCGAGTTCGACTTCATCCGCAACCGGCTCGGGCTGATGAAGGCGCGCGGGGCGAAATACCCGTCCCCGTTCGAGATGAGCCGCCAGCTCTTCATCTCCGTCGCCGACTTCCTCGGCACGCCGAAGGAGAACGAGGAGCGGTTTGTGAAAGGCGTCGCCCGGCTCGCCTACCGCCTCCCGACCGAGCTCGACGCCGGCACGCTCGTGCTGTTCACGAGCCAGCGGATGCTCGCGGAGGCGTACGACCAGGCCGCGAAACCGCTCGAACGCGCCGGCTGGATCACGTTCGCGCAGGGAGTGGGAACGTCTCAGGCGGAGATGCTCGACCGGTTCCGCGCGGAACGGGCGTCCGTGCTGTTCGGCGTCGATTCGTTCTGGGAGGGGATCGATGTGCCCGGCGAGTCGCTCGAGCTGCTGCTGATCGCGCGGCTCCCGTTCCATGTCCCCTCCGACCCGCTCGTGGAGGCGCGCTCGGAGAAAATCCGCGATAGCGGCGGCAACTCGTTCATCGAATACACCGTCCCGGAGGCGATCCTCAAGCTGCGGCAGGGGATCGGCCGGCTGATCCGGCGCACCGGCGATTACGGCGTCGCGGTGATCTGCGACCCGCGCCTCGTCCGCAGCCGCTGGGGGAAGATGATGGTGGACTCGCTGCCGGTGGCGCCGGTCGTCCACAACGAGTACGACACCCTGTTCAACGACCTGCTCGCGTTTCTCGAGGGGGAGGAGGCGTGATCCCGCTCGCGCACAGGGGGCGAGGAACGGAGAGTGTCATCCTGAACCGCGCCCGCGTCAGTTTGCGGGCGCGAGTGAAGGACCTACCAGTAAACACAACCGGCCGGTGCTATTCACGTCACCTTCTGGCGGTTGATCCGGTAGATCCTTCAGCCTTCGCAGCAAACTGACGCCGCTTCGGCTTCAGGATCACACAATGGGCGCGCCGAAGCAGACTGGCACACGGGGGTTCAGGATGACGTTGCAGACGACTCAATGCATGAGAATCGGTCCGGCCGGTCGCCCTGCGGCGTTGCCGCTCGCCCGATCTCCGCGAGGTAGTCTCCACGATCACGGCGCATCCGGTTTCGCCGAACCCGCCGTCCGCTCCCTACCTTCCCAGCCTGCCGGCAGGGAGTGATCGAACGCGATGGACCGTTTCGTACTTGTCACCACGGGCGATGACGAACCGAGGCTGACCCGTCTCGAGGACGCGTTCCGCGGGCAGCTCGCGGGACGGGTTCGCGTGGAGGCGCTCCGTCTCGGGCGGGTGAACTCGCTGCGGGTCGCGTACGACAACGCGGCGCGCGCGGTGAACGACCCGGCGGCGGTTCTTGTCTTCGCGCACGAGGATATCACGCCCGCCGGACGTACCGTGCTCGACCGCGCGCCCGCACGCGCGGCGGAGATCCTCGACCCGTGGCTGCCCGGGCGCGACAGCCGATCCCCGCGCTGGCTCGAATGCGCGCGCGAGTTGCTGCGACGGCCGGATACCGGGCTGCTCGGCGTCGCCTGAACGCGTGAACTCCATCCCGGCCGCGCCTGGTGGCAGCACGAGCACCTGTCCGGTCTCGTGATCCACGAACGCGCCGGCGGTCTCCGTGTCAACCCGTACGGCCGCTGGTCGCGTGTGGTCGCGCTCGACGGGCTCCTCCTGATCTGCCGCGCGTCGTTGATGCTCGACATGCCCCCGTCCGCCGGCGACAGAGACCATTTCCACGGCTACGATCTCGCCCTGTCCCTCGCTGCGCACGCCCGCGGGTTGAAGAACTGGACGATCCCGCTCGTGCTCGTGAACGCGAGCGGGGGAGTGCCGGCGAACGACGAGCGCTACCTGCGCGACCGCGCCTGGTTCGAGCGGCCGTTCGCCGATTCCCTGCCCGTGTCCGTCCCGTTCGAACCGCCGCCGGGGCTGGGCGGATGAAGAACCTGCGCGCCGTCGATCTGCTCCCGGAGGATGTGCGCGAGCAGATGGTCGAGGAGCTCGCACGCGGCGGGCTGTGGACGGCGTACGGCCTCCGCACCGCGACGGGCGTGAAGATGATCGACTCGCTCTACGAACCGCGCGCGCGCACCTGCTCCCGCTCGCGACCGATCCGGACCGGTTCTCGCCGGGCGGCGGGGATGATGAACTGCGCGGGCGCGTCGTGTTCGTCGGCAGCCCGCGGTTCGCGAGTGCGAGCGGCTTCTTCGCCGCGCTGGACGAATCCCGGCCGGCGCATGAGATCGCCGCTTTGCTCGCGGCGGAGATCCAGCGCACACGCCGTCCGCCGAGCGTAAATCGCGTCGAAACACTGGTCGCCGAGCTCGACCCGGAGCGCACGCTCGACCCGGAGGCGCGCCGCCGGCTGCCCGCGTTCGCGGTGCAGCAGGCGAACCTCGCCTACCGTGTCGAGATGCTGAACGCGATCGCGCAGTTGCGGCCGTTCGACGCCGGCGCGTGCGCGCGGGTTGTGCTCAACGACCGCCTCGAGGCGCTGCCGGACGTGTTCGGGGATCGGCTCGCGGGCGCGATCGTGTTCGATGACGGCGGGTCGCTGCACGAACTCGCGGGGTCGCTCGCGTCGAACCCGGCCCGCCGGCGCGAGCTCGGTGATGCGCTGCGCGAGACCGTGCTCGCGCGGCACACGATCGGCCACCGGGTCGAGCGGATGCTCGCGACGGTGCGCGCGGATGAAACCCGAGGCTGATGAGCTTGTCGCGGGCTGATCGAACAGCCACCGGCCCCGGGGTCGGCGACCCCGGGCTACTAACTCATGCCCGCGGGGACGGCGCAGCCGTCACCGCGGTTGATCCCATCCTTGACTGACCGTGAGAGAACCCGGCCTGCGAGCAGGCTCGGGGCATAGCCGAACTCCGGGACGGCTCCCGTACGCGACCGTCTCGCATCGGGCTGCCGCGGCTCTCGTTTCTTCGCTTACCTTGTTCTCCGGGATCTCGCGGTCTGGACCGCGCGTATCAGAGACGACCCTGCTTGTTTCAAACACGGCGACGAGCTACCCGATGCACCCCCGACAGCACGACCACGTTCCGGCTGGAGAGAACATCGCGCAACAGATGCACGCGGCCCGTCCCGGCGCGGCCACGCTTTCCCCGCTGGCGGCTCTCCTGCTCGCGGCTGCGTTCCTGCTCCTGCCCATCAACGCCTCCGCCCAGTACTTCGGGCAGAACAAGGTCAACTACCGTGACTTCAACTGGTACTACCTGCAGACCGAGCACTTCGACATCTACTACCCGGAGGAATATTACGAGGTTGCGGAATTCACCGGCTGGGAGGCGGAGGAGGCGTTGATCAGCATCGAGGACTCGTGGAACTACAGCCTCGAGGGCCGGATCATCATCATCGTGTTCCCGAGCCACAACTCCTTTCAGAACAACAACGTCGGCGGCAGCACGCCGAGTGAATCGACCGGCGGATTCACCGAATTCCTCAAGAACCGGGTCGTGATCCCGTACCAGGGGTCGAACGAGATGTTCCGTCACGTGATCCACCACGAGCTCACGCACGCGGTGATGCTGCGGATGTTGTACGGCGAGGGCGTGCAGAGCATTCTCACCGGCCTCAGCCGGCTCCCGATCCCGCTCTGGTTCATCGAGGGAATGGCCGAATACGAGTCCCAGTTCGGGTGGAGCAACGAAGCGTCGATGTACATCCGCGACGCGATCATCAACGACTACCTGATGCCGATCGAATACCTGCAGGGCTATTTCATCTATAAGGGCGGGCAGTCGGTACTGTACTTCCTCGAGGAACGGTACGGGCCGGAGAAGGTCGGCGAACTGCTGCGCAAGACCCGCAGCCGGCGAAACTTCAACGGCGCGGTCAAGGATGTGCTCGGCTACGATCTCGAGGAGCTCTCCGAACGCTGGCACAAGCACCTGAAGCGCCAGATCTGGCCGACCGCGGCCGCGTTCGAGGCGCCTTCAGACTTCGCCGTCCAGATCACCGACCACGAGGAGTGGTACAACTTCGTGAACACGTCCCCGGCGCTCTCGCCCGAGGGCGACCGGCTCGCGATGCTCTCCGACAAGGACGACTACCTCACGATCTACCTCGTGAACACGGTTACCGGTGAGATCGAGGAGAAGCTGATCAGCAGCAGCGGCGGCGTCTATCTGTTCGAGCAACTGCTCTGGCTGCGGCCGTGGATCGACTGGTCGCCGGACGGCCGTTCGCTCGCGTTCGTCGGCGAGGAACACGGCGAGGATGTGCTGTACACGCTGGACGTTGCGTCGAGCCGGATCACCGGCACGTACCGGTTCGGGCTCGACGGTGTGTTCAGCCCGACGTGGTCGCCGGACGGGTCGCGCATCCTGTTCGCCGGGTACGCCGACGGCCAGTCCGATCTCTACATCGCCGAGGTCGGCGAGCCGGACAGCCTGCGCGAGCTCACCGACGACCGCTTCAGCGATTACGACCCGGACTGGGGACCGGACGGCCGCATCCTGTTCGTCTCCGACCGCGGCGATGTGCTCGAGCCGAAGCAGACCGTGCTCGAACTGTGGAACCTCAGTTACCTGCAGAATGACATCTACGCGTATAATCTCGCGAGCGGGACGATCAGTCGCATCACGAATGACGAATACGAGCAGCGCACGCCTTCGTTCACCCCGCGGAACGGTGTGATCAGCTACGTCTCCGACCGCACCGGCGCGTACAACCTCTACCTCCACGAGCTCGACACCGGGGACAGCCGGGCGGTCACCGACGTGCTCACAGGCGTGTTCACCCCGAGCTGGTCGAGCGGCGGCACGGTCGCGTTCGCCAGCTTCTTCAACGCCGGCTATGACGTGTACCTGTACAAGAACCCGTTCGACCCGAGCCGGGTGAAGGACCCGAGCCTCACGTACCACCAGCAGAAGGTGCGCGGCCTGATCGACAACACTGCGGATCTCGAGGCGCGGCTGAAGGCGATGACCGAGATGGCGGAGGATGCGCCCGCGTCACTCCCGGCCGACAGCGCGCTCGCCGGCAAACCGGTCGAACCCGGGAGCGAACAGGAGAAACGCCTGCTCGAAGCGCTCGGGGAAGAGGCGGCGGCGGATACCGTGGCGGCCGTCCCCGCCGACACGATTCCCGACGCGGCCGATTCGAACACGCCCCCGTCCGGCCCCGCCGCCGGGGACACGCTGACAGCCGATCCCGCCCCTGAACAGATGTCGCCGGCGGAAGCGGACACGGCCGCGCACACGTCCCACTCCGCGGTCTCGCGCGCGAACCGCCCGCGCGGGCGGTTCGCTCCCTCCGACACGACAGTCGGCGTAAGTGAACCGGACACGACCTCCCGCGACACGTCGGCCGTGGAGGAGGAGAAGGTCCGGCTCGTCTCCGGGACACGCGAGCGCCCCGCCGAACAGGGCGCGGGGAAATACCGCGATTACGTGTTCTACCCGGAAGGCTGGGACGTGGACGAACGGTCCGACGAAAAGGAGGAGGAACAGGCGAAGCCGGATTCGATCTTCGACGAGGAAGGGAAGTTCATCCCGCGCAAGTACAAGCTGAAGTTCTCGCCGGACGTCGTCTCCGCCGCGGCCGGTTACAGCCAGTTCTTCGGGTTGCAGGGGTACGGCCAGATCATGATCTCCGACGTGCTCGGCAACCACGTGATCTTCGTCGGCACCGATCTCTACTACAACTTCGAGAACAGCAACTTCAACCTGTACTACTACCACCTCCCGAAGCGCTGGGACTTCGGCGGCGGCGTGTTCCACAACGTCTACTTCTTCAACGGCCTTCAGATCCTCGATTCCCACTCGGGAGAGCCCCGCACCGTCGACGTCCGCGACCGCAACTGGGGCGCGACCGGGACGGTATCGTACCCGTTTTCGCGCAACCGCCGGCTCGACTTCTCGCTGGGAGTCGTGAACATCGACCGCGACATCTGGGACTGGGCCGAATACGATTATGTCCCGTTCCAGAAACGCCATTTCATCCTCCCGTCGCTCGCCTACGTGTTCGACAACACGATCTGGGGCTGGACCGGTCCGGTGAACGGCGCCCGCTACCGGGTCGGGCTCGCGTACAGCCCGAAGCTGGATGACAAGAACCCGCGCACCGCGACGGATGTGTGGGGGTTTGATTTCCAGACGGTCAGCTTCGACGCGCGCAGGTACTTCCATGTCGGCCGCGACTACGCGTTCGCGTTCCGTCTCGCCGGCGCGGCCAGCTTCGGCGAGCAGGCGCAGACGTTCTTCCTCGGAGGCGTGAGCAACTGGATCAACCGCCGGTTCAACGGCCGGATCCGGGGGGAGATCAACGAAGTCTATTTCTCCGGGTTCGCGACCCCGCTGCGCGGGACCGACTACTACGAGGATTCCGGGGACCGCTACCTGCTGCTGAATAACGAGTTCCGGTTCCCGCTCGTGCGGCAGGTGCTGTTCGGCTGGCCGCTCCCGTTCTACTTCAGCAACATCCGGGGAGCGGCGTTTGTCGATGCCGGCTCGGCGTGGTACGGCGACGACTTCCGGCTCACCGAAAAGGCGCCCAACGGCGACACCCGCTTCCGCGATCTCCACCTCGGCTTCGGCTGGGGATTCCGGCTCAACCTCGGGATTTTCCTGCTCAAGTGGGACATGGCGTGGAAGAACGAACTCAACCGGATCACGCAGCCGCGCTACTACCTCTCGATCGGGGCGGACTTGTAACGGACCGGATCGCGTGAAACGACGGCCACTCCGCCGTCATCGCGACGCCGTGGCGGGTGGCCCGGGGCGTGCCCCGATCGGGATATTGCGCGAGCCCCGGGGTCGGCGACCCCGGGCTGCATCCATTCCGTGTACCGGCCGTGCGGGCTTGCCCGCGCGGCTCATCCGAAGGTGGATGAGACCCGGAGCGTGCCCCGCGCGACACGCAAGCCCCGGGCCACGCGCCGCCGCGAACGAACAGGGAGGTGTCCATGAACAGGCGAGCCGCGACCGTTTTCACTGTTGTCGGGGTGTTTCTCGTCGCCGCCGGCTCGGCGTCGCAGCCGGTCCCGCAGCCCGACCCGCTCGCGCGCGCGCTGCGCAGCGCCGGGATCGAACCGGACCAGCTCGGCTTCGATCCGAAGGGTTACTGGACCCGTTACCCCGACCCGGATGACATCCCGTACATCAACCTCGCCTTCTCCGACCTGCTCGCGGAACCGCTGCGCATTTACGACTTCACCGCGAACATCGCGGTCGCCTCCGAACTGTACCTGAACCCCGAGGCACTCGCGACGCAGGATGACGCGCTGATCAAGGCCGTGTACTATGCCGGCGTGCGCCACGCGACCGCCCAGTTCCGCGCCTATTCCGCCTCCCTCTGGGCCGAACTCGACGGCGACGAGCCGTTGCTCGCCGCGATCCGTGCGATCTACGAATCCACCGGCGCCGTCTGGCGTTACAATGCGATGGGCGGCGCTTCCGACTTCCCGCTCATCGAACGCGACACGCGCCGCGAGATCGAGCGTCTCGACCCCCGGTTGCGCGGGGTGATCGCGCGCACCGTGCTCCACCTGTTGCACGCGCACGAGTGGACGCGCACCGCGCGGCGGAACGTCGATCCCGCAGACATGCAGGCAGTGTGGCGGATCCGCCGGCTCGGCGAGACCCAGTTCGACGGGCTCGAATACTACCCGGAGCTCGAGGACTGCGCGCGCACGCTCGACGTCAATTCGGTCTATTACGCCGGCCGGAAACTGCTCCAGTCCGGCTGGTTGCTCGCGGACACGCTGCGCGCGCTCCGTGACGCGGCGGACATCGACTGGCGCGCGCAGGCCCTGAATCTGTCCACGCCGATCGGGCGGATTATCGTCGGCGGAACAGGCGATGACGAGCACGCTTACACCGACGCCTGCCTCGCCGTCGATCTCGGCGGGAACGACCTCTGGTCCGGCGCCGCCGGCGCAACCCCCGCGCTCGACATCCCCGTCTCACTCGCGATCGACCTCGCCGGCGACGACCGTTACGTGAACGAGCGCGAGTTCCTCCCCGCGCAGGGGGCGGCGATCCTCGGCGCGGGCGTGTTGATCGACGTTGACGGCGACGACTCCTACACGTCCCGCCGTCTCTCCCAGGGCGCGTCGATGCTCGGCTACGGCGTGCTCGCCGATTACGCCGGCGACGACAGCTACCGGCTGTGGACCTCCGGGCAGGGGGGAGCGTACTTCGGTGTCGGGGTCGCGCTCGACGGCTCCGGCGACGATGAGTACTTTATCCACGGCGACGGGCAGGGGTACGGCGGCGTCGGCGGCGCCGGCGCGCTCGTCAACCACAGCGGGCGCGACCGGTACTATGCCGAGCCGGTCGTCTCCGATTCCGTGTTCCGCCCCGACTACCATTCCCGCGAGGGGTCGCTCAACTACTCGTACGCGCAGGGTTGCGGGATCGGACGGCGCGGCGACATCGGCGACGGCCACTCCTGGGCCGGCGGACTCGGAGTGCTCATCGACCTGCACGGCGACGACGAGTACGTGAGCGCGAACTGGTCGCTCGGCTGCGGCTACTGGTACGGAATCGGCATGCTCTGGGACGGTGACGGCGACGACCGCTACCGCGCCGCCGCGTGGTCGTCCGGAGCCGGCGCCCATTTCGCGATCGGAGCCCACATCGACGAGGGCGGAAACGACGAGGTCCGGCTGTGGGAGGATAGCGGCTACGGGATCGCGTTCGGTCACGATTACGCCGTCGCCCTCCACATCAACCGCGGCGGCGACGATCTCTACCGCGTGCGCGGCGACGGGCTCGCGCACGCGATCAACATGTCGCAGGTGTTCTTCATCGACACGGAAGGCGATGACCGTTACGAGACCGGCGGAAACAGCCACAACTACGGCTGGAACAATTACATGAAGAATAACCCGCCGCCGCCGGGCGCGTTCTTCCACCTGTTCAGCCGCCAGGTGAGCGCGTTTCTCGACCTCGACGGCGCGGACCGCTACACGATCGTCCCTTACCCGGACGGACCGCGGCAGGTCGATCCGCGGATCGGCGACGCGCGCGTGCGGCTGATCCCGGAGCCCCCCGCCCGTGACTCGTTGAGCCATCCCGGCTACCACGGGATCGGCGTGGATTACATTGACCTCGACGACCGGCGGATCGAGGCGTTCCGGGACAAACTGAGACGGCCGTGATTCGGGCTGCGGGCTGCGGGTGGCGGGCGGCCCGGGGCTTCAGGCTCGGGTTTCATCCCTGCTTGTGCCCGCGCTTGCTCGTCAGGCGCAGGCGCCGCCCGGTGTCATCCTGAACCGCGCCCGCGTCAGCTTGCGGGCGCGAGTGAAGGATCTGCCGGCAACAACCACCACGGTGCAGTTTTCAACATGACCGATGCGCGGACTATCGCGTAGATCCTTCACCCCCGCACACACTGACGTGCGGGGGTTCAGGATGACACTCGCGGCGGCGGGCGGCTGGCGAGCTTGTACCACCGACTTGCGACTGAGAGGGTGTCATCCTGAACCGCGCCCGCGTCAGCTTGCGGGCGCGAGTGAAGGATCTCGAGAACGGAAGCCGCTGAACCGACCTTACATTCCGTAGTCGGGATCCCAACCGGAAGGAGAGCAACATGATGAGAAACACAGTGCTCGCCCTCGCCGTGCTCGCCCTGGCCGCGGGACTGGCGGCGGCCGAGGAGCCTGTCTGGGTGGAGGTGCCGGGTCTCGCCACCGACATCGGCGTCGGCGCGGACGGCACGCTGTGGATCGTCGGCTCCGCCGCGCGCGGGCACATGGTGTTGCGCTGGGACGATGGCGCATGGGTGAAGGCGCCGCGCAAGAACTGGCTGCGGATCGATGTGGACGGCGACGGCGACGCGTGGGCGATCAGCCGCGACGGCAACCGCCTGTTCCGCTGGCGTGACGGCGACTGGCTCGAAGTCCCCGGCATCGCCGCCACCGACATCGGCGTCGGCCCGGAGGGCGAGGTGTTCGTTGTCGGCGCCGCGGACGACAAGCACCGGATTCACCAGTGGGTGGACGGCGGCTGGAAACCCTACCCGGGCACGCAGTACCGCCGCGTCACCGTCGATCCGGAAGGCAACCCGTACGCCGCCGGCGCGGAGGGCCGCATCTACCGCTGGCGCGGCGACACATGGCAGCAACTCGCAGGGTTCGCGGGGGACATCGGCGCCGGCCCGAACGGCGAGCTCTACGCCGTCGGCACCGGCGCGGAGGAGAACTCCGTGTTCCGCTGGGACGAGGGCGCGTGGGTGAAAATGCCCGACAGCGGGTTCGTGAATATCGACGTCGGCCCGGGCGACACGGCGTGGGCGACACGCGGCGAGGAGGGCCGGATTCACCGGCTGCGCAGGTGAATGCAGGCGCCCCGGCCGGCCACGCGCTGAACCGTGCTGCGACACGCTCGTCGGCCTCGCCCCCTGTACCGCCCGGCTCCGGAGCCGCGCGCGCTTGACCACCAGGGATGGCGGCGGCTCCAAGTTGCGCGGAGCGATCTTGACGTATCGCGCGGAGTTCCACGAACGTGCGCCGGCGGCGAGCGAGCCCATTCGCCCAAACTGTCTCTTCTACCGTACAAAATCGAACGACACAATCCCCTCTTCCTTGACCGAAACCGGCCACCCGGCTTGTGCGAACCCGGTGCGGCGTGCGTAGATTCCGAGGAAACAAGACGGTTCCCGATGGACAAGCCACCCCGGAGGAAACGATGAGGTTTTTACGCGCGCTGACGCTGCCCGCCCTCTCCGTGTTGCTCCTGCTGCAGAGCCCGTTGCCGGCGCAGGCGCAGCCGGTCGATATCGTGCCGCCCGCCCGGTTCCGGATCGCGGTGGACGGCGATTCGCTCGCGGTCCCCATCTTGGCAAACGTCTCCATCGATGAGCCGCACCCGGAGCGGACCCGGGCTGTGCTCTACTCGCCAAACGGGACCCGGGAGGTCGTGGAAGCCGGGCTCCTGTACAACGAGGCCGCGACGCTCGCCGGGGTGCAGTCGCGCACGATCATCGCCGGGCTCCAGTACCTGTTCGAGGTCGATATCGAGGCCCACGAGCTCGCGGACGATGTCGCCTTCTGGAAGCACATCTACTGGTATTCCGGCGGGATGAGCGATTCGACCGAGAACAACCCGCGCCCGGTGCGTGCGAGCACGTTCACGTTCATGGACAGCCTCGTGTACCGTGTCGCGGTGAACAACCCGCAGCTCGAAACGATCGTGGTCGTCGGCGCTTCCGCGGGCGGGAAATACGTGCAGCGCTACGGCGCCGGCACCCCGATGCCGGAACTGCTCGCCGAGATCGACGGCCCGCCGATGATCCTCATCACCGTGAACAACGGCTCGTTCGTCTATCTCAGCGGGCACCGACCCGACCTGCAGGAGAACTTCGTCCGGCCGGGCAGGCTGTGGCAGGAGAACGCGCCGAAGTTCAACTGGTACCCGTACGGCCTCGAGGAACTGAACGAGTACATGGCCGCCTCCGGCGCGCACCTGATCCGCGAGCGGTACCCGTCACGGTACTTCTTCTACATCGCCGGCGGGCTCGATAACCAGCTCAACGCCGCCAACCAGCCGGAGGCGCTCCAGGGCACGAGCAACCTGCTGCGCAACACGTTCTTCTATCGCTACCTGGAGTTTGCTTACGGCGACGTCGAGCGGCACCACCTGCTCGTACACGAGGGCGTCGATCACGACGGCCACGAGCTGATCATGGATGAGCGCACGTGGGAGCCGCTGTTCTACTACGTCCCCGGCACGCAGGCGGACCGTCACAACAAGTACGATGAGCCGCGCGGCAGCGGCGACCCGGACCCGGTGATCGCGATCGACGCGACCCCGAACCCGTTCAACCCGACGACGTCGGTGACGCTCACCCTCGGCCGGCGCAGCGAGCTCGCTGTGCGCGTGTTCAACGTCGAAGGCAGGCAGGTCGCGGAGCTCGCGGACGGGTCGTTCAACCCGGGCGCGCACACGTTCGTGCTCGATGGATCACACCTCGCGAGCGGGGTCTATTTCGTGCGCGCGACCGCGCCCGGCGTCGATGATGTCAGCCTGAAGTTGACGCTGCTCAAATGACTTGCGGCGACAGCCGGAAATCATCCGGAAGCCATGCCGGAGGGATGGCTGAACGACCTACCAGTAAACGACAGCCGAAGACCACACTCCGGGCCTGCCTGTGGCAGGCCCGGATGATCTCCTGGCAGAGCGAATCACGTGGACCGACGGGTAGTGGGTTGTCATTCTGAACGCAGTTCGCGGTCTGTTTCGCTAACGAACTGAGGAATCTTTCCCTGAAACAACCGGAAGATACAAGAAAAGGTTCCTCCCTGCGCGTAGCAACCGCCTTCGCGAACGCTACGGCGTGTCCCGAACAGACGGTGCGGTGCCGGCCGTGCGGGTGCTGAGGAGGGGGACGCTTGCTGGCAAGCGTCCCCGGAGTCCGCCGCGCTTGACAAGCAAGCGCGGGCACGAGAGAAGGGTGCAAGCGCGGGCACGGGCAAGTCCTTCTGACAGTCCACCGGACTGTCATCAGGATGACGTTCGGCTGTCGCCGAAAGTTATTTCATGAGCACAATCTTACGCATTGCGCTCTCCGTGCCGGCGGTTGCGCGCACGAAGTAGATTCCGCTCGCGAGCCCGGACGCGTCAAACGCAAACGCGTGCTCGCCGGCCGCGAGACGGCCGTTCTCCAGCTCCGCAACTTCACGGCCGAGCGCGCTGAACACCGCAACGCGCACATCCCGCCCCTCCGGCAGCGCGAGCGAAATCGTGGTCGCCGGGTTGAACGGGTTGGGACGGACCGAGGTCAGTTTGAACCGGTCCGGCAACTCGACCTCCCGGCCCGCATCGCCCGCGAGATTGCCTGCGAGATTCCAGTCGGACGCACTCCAGTCATCGACGCCGCTGGCGGACGCTCCGGCAGGCTCCTCCTTCTCGAAGAAGAAGCTGTCCCAGGCGACCGCGACGTCGAAAGGATACGCGCCGATGCTGCCCCAGAACGTGTACTCGCCCGCCGGCGCGGTATCCGGCACATTCTGCGTCAAACCGGTCACGGTCGTCCCGCCCGCGGGGAGGTTGACGAAGGTGAGCAGGAGCGGACCATAGAGGTTGCCGTTCGGCAGCGTGACCTCGGTCCACGCCTGGCCGCTCTGCATCACGCCTGTGTAGTTCATGATCTCGGCGTCGTACTCAAGCACGCCGCCTTCGGCCGGGATCGTCTCCGTCACCGGCGTGAGCGTGACCTCGAGCGGAACGGGCCCGCCGCCGCCGATCCAGAAGGCGAGCAGGCCGGTGAGCAGATCCTGGCGGGTGAACGCGAGCTGATCGACGAGCCCGCCGACCTCGAAGCTGAAGCAGGCGGTGTTGAAGTCCATGCTGTTGTCGACGACGCCGCAGCCCGCCATGTCGGCCGGATTGTAGAGCAGGTCCATCGCACCGCCGCCGGCGCTGATGTGGTCGATGTAGTTGTTCTCGCCGTCGTAGTCCATGCTCACACCGCTCATCCACGTGCAGTCAACGCCGTACACGCCGGTCAGATCGTCGCTGCCGTCGTTGATGTCGGTCAGGTTGAGCATGTCGAGCAGGTTTTCCGGCGGGTTGTAGCCATAGACGTTGCCGCCCTCGAGATAGAGGTTTCCTCCCTGGTCGAGGTAGTCGATGAGCGCGCTCTCTTCCGCACTGCCTGTCTGCACCCAGTAGTCGTTCGGGTAGATCCCGAGGAACACGAACAGGTACTCGTAGTTCGTCCACTCGACCTCGTCGTACTGGGTGGTGTACACTGTATTGATCCCGATCTCATTGAGAATCGTCTCGACTTGCTCCGCGTTGCCGGGCGTCGGGTCCGGGGCCCAGATCACTGCGTCATCGAAAGGGTCGGGCTCGAGGTCGACATAGAGTTCGTTGTGCCCGGGGCTGATCTGGGTCGTGCCCGCTGCCGGCGCGTAGTCCGGGTGGCACACGTAATAGGGGTTCGGTCCGGGTTCAAGTCCCTCGATGATGAAATGACCGGTCGGAGATGTCATCGTGTAGTTGCTGCCCACGATGACGGTGGCGCCCTGCACCGGTGTCCCCAGATCGGCATCTGTGACCCAGCCGATGACAAACGAACCGGGCTGTGCCGTTGCGGTGGCGCCGAATGCAAACAGAAGTACAGCCGCGACGCAGAAGACAAGGAGCTGCTTCTTCATCGTACATCTCCTCCACTTCGATTCGCCGAATAAACCAGACTATGTGGCCGCCTGACCGGACCACACGGCGATCGGAGCGGACCGTGATCCACTCCCGGACAAAACAGTGCTGCAGCCAATCACCCCCTTCCTGAGCTCGCTCCGTGTTTCCGCTGATCGCTGGTAAGGTTCGGACCGACCCTCCCGGGCATCCGGGAAACGGATCCGGTTCGGGTTCGGTCCCGTTCGTTCGAAACGACACCGGCCGGCATCGGAGATGAGAGCGCGGAAAAAAACAAGAACCGGCGCGCATTGGTGATTACAGGTCAGGGTAGCCCGTGTCCAACCGGGCGATCAATTCAAATGCTAAAATCGGCGTATTTTTCTGGTTCCGCGCCGGAACCATCAGAGATCCGACTGTGAGCGGGGAAGTAATGATGGGGAATGATGGGGACGGGTGTTCCGCTGCCTATTACTGGAATTGCAGATCTACGCCCATCCGGATCGGCTTCAGGAAAGCCGTGAACGGCCGCAGATTACAGAAGCTGTTTCGCTCTCCTAACACAAGGGAGTATGCCGATTCCAAGAGAAATGTCGCGTGTGAAAAACTCCCCGGCCTGCATCCGGAACACAACGTGCCCCTGTGACAGCGCGTTTGTTTGCGATGTCGCAGGGCCCCGGCGCACGTGAATCAATGTCCGCGCGGGCGAGCCCGCACGGCCGGTACTGAAACGCCCCCCGTGTCATCCTGAACCCCCGCACGTCAGTGTGTGCGACCATTCGTGTCATCCTTAACCCCCGCACGTCAGTGTGTGCGACCAATCGTGTCATCCTGAACCTGTAGCGCCGGTTAGTTTCGGCGCGAAG
>JAANWZ010000141.1 GCA_018263585.1 Calditrichota bacterium
AGGCCGTCCGAGATTCGTCTCGCTTGTTGCTCCGGATGGCTCCGGAGACTAACTTGAATTCGATTCCAGTCCAAACGCGAGGTCAGCGATGAGCAGGCTTTCTCGGTTCGCATGGCTCACTCTGATTGTCTCGTCCATCACATCAGCCCAGCCACCAGACACGCTCTGGACCAGGACGTGGGACTACCCTGATGACGATGAAGACATTTATTGTGTCCGGCCGACATTCGACGGTGGTCTGATTATGTGCGGCGCCACGCATTCCGGTCCAGGCCTAAACGCTGCCTGGGTCATGCGAACAGATGCGGATGGGGAGGAAATATGGAGCCAGTTGAATTCAGGCGGAGTAAATGATGCGGCTGACTACATCGAGCAAACCAGCGACGGCGGTTTCATCGAGTGCGGCGAGACGTGGTCGTACTCTCCCTACAACGACTGGGACGGCTATGTGCGCAAGCTGGACGCCGACGGCAACCAGGTTTGGGCTCGTCTGTTGGGTGTCGACGATTGGCTGGACTATGCGCTCTGCGTGCGGGAGGTTCCTGCCGGCGGTTATGTCACCTTCGGCGCGGTTGAAGGCGTGCTGACCGTCATTCGGCTCGGTCCGAACGGAAGCATATGGTGGACACAATCCTACCCAGAGTGGTTTGCGAACGCAGCGAATTTCATTGAACCGACACAAGATGGTGGATTTCTCATTGCCGTCAATTACTTCAACACGCATTTCGTCGTCGCGAAACTGTCATCCACCGGCAATCTAGTCTGGTATCGTGATTTCTCGCATGGGTTCGCAAGCGTCGCGGAGTGCATCCGAGAACTACCCGATCAGTCGATTGTTGCATGTGGCTATAAAGATGTGAACTACGATGGAGGAGCGTACTATGTAGTTCGGTTGGAGCCGGATGGTGATCTGATTTGGGAACGGACTATAGATGCGCAGTCCAGTCAACGAGCGCATGAAATATGGGTTACCGTTGATGGTCTAGTTGTATCTGGGAAATCACAGGCACCATTAAGCTACTGGTTTGTTAAATTTGATTTAGATGGCAATACATTGTGGCATATGTCTTTAGAAGGTGGGTTAGGATTTTCATGTTGCCAGACAAAAGATGGTGATTATGTTTTTGGCGGGGCTCATCAAGAGTTACCGGGCGATATATCAGACGCTTTCCACATCATTAAAACCCACCCCGAGGTCGAGCTGACGCTGACGCCGGACCAGACGATCGTGCCGGCGGGCGGCGGGACACTGACGTGGGATGGCGCGATGAGCAACATCCTCGTCGCGCCGACGCCGCTTGACGCGTGGGCGTCGGTGACCACAGCCGGTGGATTCACACTCCCACTCCAGCAGGTTCCAGTGACTCTTCAGCCCGGCGGATCGTTCACCGTCGAAGATGTCCCGGTCTATGTCCCCGGCTGGGTTCCGGCGGGAGAGTACACCTACGCCGTCCACCTCGGCGCCTACAGTCAGCCGATGAACAACATGGGCTTCGACGAATTCACATTTGTGAAAGAAGGGGACGGTGCAGGTGGTCGGGTTCACTCTGCGACTCGGGAAGGTGACCACAGGAATGCCTTCGCGGGCGTTGCCGACAGAGATCCACTCACCACAAGACTTCGATCCGGCGCGAATGTCGGATCCAGCACTGCAAATCATCACATTGCGCGCCTCCTCACGGACGGCAGGTGGCTCGCCGAACAACCACATGACGCTCTTGCGGTTTTCAATCGGCTTGATGCGGTGATGACGGCGGCATCAAGACAGGTTCCTATTTCGATCGCTGATGAAGCAGTATTACCGGAAGACTATTATCTTTCAACATATCCAAACCCGTTTAACTCGGCAACAACGATATTGATCAACCTGCCTGAATCATCCGAGCTGACAGTGGACGTGTACAACCTGCAAGGTCATCTTGTCGCAAAGCTTGCGGATCATCAGCCAAAACCGGCGGGACGTCATTCGTTCCTATTCGATGCATCTGATTTGGCGAGTGGAGTGTACATGGTTCATGCCGCTGGTTGGACCGCAGGCTCAGGATCAAGAATCGACCTGACGCAGAAGATCATGCTTGTTCGGTAGGGGCGCGTTATTCGGTGGCAGAATCAATGCTGCGATTCGCCTGAGGCATATTTTCCCGTTCCTTCCGCTGAACGCGCCAATCCATCTCACCAGAGATTTTCAGTACCGACCGTACTTTGATCGGATCAGGTCCTCTTCGAACCAGGTCCAGGTTCAGGATCGCCACTGCATGTCCGGGGCGGGAATCGAATCAGGGGGTGGGCCGGTTCGGCGACCGACGGTGCGGGCCGTGTTGCTGAAACACCGGGTGTCAAGTTCAGTGGTCCATATGTGGCACGGGGAAAGACGAAAGGACTCACGGTTTCCCGTAAGCCCTTGTTTTTATTGTACGCCTGCAGGGATTCGAACCCCGAACCTTCTGATCCGTAGTCAGATGCTCTATCCAGTTGAGCTACAGGCGCATCGGTGACGGCGGCAGCGCCGCCGCACGCGGAAGCTATTCGCGCGCGCCGGGCGACGCAAGCGGCGAGCGGTCGCTGTCTCGCGTGACGGTTCCCGCCCGGCCCTGACACACGATCGCCGCGGGCACGGTTCCCTCCGTGCGAGCCGTGTTCGGGTTCCTCGCGGGCGTGCGTTGCCTCATCGTGCTCGGGCGGCTAGTTTACTGCCTGCCAGGCACGTGGCTTCCACACACGATCATCAACCGGGTTTGTTCCATGTTCCGCCGTTTCCTCACCGCCCTGCTGTTCACCGTCATCTATGTCGGGAGTTCGCTGTCCGCGCCGCAGCCTGTGGAGAAGTACGAGAACGGGCTCGCGGATGCGCTCGCGGCCGCGGGCGCCGGCGACCAGATCCCCGTGTTCGTCGCGCTCTCCGACCCGTACCCGCCGGACGACTTGCTCGCGGCTGTGCGTGAGCTGCCATTGCCGGAGCGGCGCCGTGTCGTGATCGAAACGCTGCGCGGGCATTTTCGCGGGCACGCGGCGCGGGTGCTCGGCTGGCTGGACGCGGAGCAGGCGGCGGGGAATGTGACGCAGCGGTACGATGTCTGGCTCGCGCACGGGTTCGCGCTCCGGCTGCGCGCGGACCGTGTTCCGGCGCTCGCCTCGCTGGATGAGGTCGCGCGCGTGCGTTACGAGCCGCCGCGCCCGTTTGCGGAAGTCGGCGACGAGCTGCAACGCGCCGGCGGTGACGAACCGGCCGGGCCGGGCGAGCTCGATGAAGTATCGTGGGCGGTGACGACACTCGGCGCGGACGTGCTCTGGGACCAGGGATACACCGGCGAGAGCGTGCTCGTCGCGATCATCGACACCGGCGTGCTCACCACCCACGACGACCTCGAGAACAGCCTCTGGGTCAACGAGGACGAGGTCCCGGGCAACGACCACGACGACGACAACAACGGCTACGCGGACGACATCAACGGCTGGAACTTCTACGACAACGACTCGGACATTTCCGACGCGGAAGGGCACGGGACGAAGTGCTCCGGAGTCGTGTGCGGCGACGGCACGCTCGGCACGGAGACCGGGATCGCGCCGGGCGCGACGTTCATCATGATCCGCAATTGGGCGAGCGGGTGGTCGAGCGAGGCGACGCGCGCCGCAGCCGTTCAGTACGCGGTGACAAACGGCGCGAGTGTGATCTCCTGCTCGATGAGTTACAAGCGCACGGACGGCTACGTTCCTGACTATGTCACGCACCGCTACACGTACCAGTACCTGCTCGCCGCGGGCGTGATCAGCACGAACTCGACGGGTAACACGAACACGATGCCGCCGCCGTGGAACGTGGCCGCGCCCGCGAACTGCCCGCCGCCGTGGCTGCATCCGGACCAGCAGATCACCGGCGGGCTGACGGGCGTGATGGCGATCGGTGCGTTCGACATCACCGGCGATCTGGAGACGTTCACCGGGAACGGGCCGTGCTCGTGGGAGGAGTTCTTCTACCCGCCGCATTACCAGGACTATCCGTACGACGACGGCAACGAGTTCGGGCTGTTGAAGCCGGATCTGCTCGGCCCGTCGGGAATTCCGACGACTCATTACGGCGGCGGGTACACGACGTTTTCCGGAACGTCGGCGTCGTCACCGGCGGTCGCCGGGTGCATGGCGCTGCTGCGCGACATTCACCCGCAGGCGCCGCCGGCGGCGATCGCGGAGGCGTTGTACATGACCGCGGAGGACGGCGGCGACCCCGGTTTCGACAACGACTGGGGCGCGGGCCGAGTGCGCGTCGATTTCGCCCACGACTACCTCGACGGGCTGTACGACTACGGCCAGCTCTCGATCACGATCGCCGGCGAGTTGCCCGGTGGGGTCACGGTCACCGTCGGCGCGGGCGAGATCGTGCGCCGGTTCCCCGGGGACACAGACCCGTTGATCGAGCGCGTGCTGCCGGGGACGTACACGGTCACTGTCGAGCTCGACGGCGGCGAAACGCGCGTGTTCACCGGCGTCGAGATCGCGGCCGGCGACACAACCGCTCTGGAGCTCGATCCAAACGCCCCCGCGCTCGCAGTCTCCCCGGACGAGGTCGAAATCACCGCCTACGCCGGTCAGTCGTACACGGTCCCGTTCACGGTCGCGAACGACGGCGACGCGGCGTTCGAGCTGCGCGCGCACGCGGAACCGGCCGGCGGGCTCGACTGGGTTGCGGACTGGTCGTTCGCGACCGCGGCGCAGGAGATCCATGCGCTCGAGGCCGGGGCGGACGGCCTGCTGCTCGCGGGGATCGGCGCCGGCGGGCAACCGCGCGTCTGGGCGTACGATCTCGCGGACGGCTCCTCCGTATCGCTGAACCAGCCGGCGCGGTTCGAGGCGGACGGGGCACAGGAGATCGCGTGGGATGCGGCCGCCGGCGCGCTGCTCATGTTCTACGACCAGAAGGTGTTCACTGTGCAGTACCAGCCCGGCGCGGGGCTCGTGATCGGCGACAGCCTCGATGTGAGCGCGCTCGCCGACCCGGCCGGGCTCACGTGGGGGAACGGGCACGTGTTCGTCGGCGAAAACCAGCAGCGGCGTGTGGTCGAGTTCGACGAAAACGGCGCGCAGCTCGCGGAATATGCGCTCAATTCGCTGCGCGTCGTCGCGCTCTCGTACCGGGATGCGGCGTACGGTCCGGCGGCGGTGCACGTGCTCGGCGAGGATCTCGCCGGCGCGACCCTGCCTGCGACGTTGAGCCTGGATGAGGGCAACCTCGAACTGCACCCCTACTTCCGCGAGGATCTCGGGTTCAACCCGGTCGCGCTCGGCACGCTCGGCCACATGTTCCGCGCCGCGAACACGCTCGTCGTCGCCGGCGAAGGCAGTTCCACGGTCCACGGCTACGAACGCGAGCTGCCCGCAGGGTTCGTCGAGGCGGGCGCGTCCGCGGAAATCGAGCCCGGCGGCGGGGAAATGAACATCACGTTCGACACGAGCCTGCTGCCGGAGCAGGACGAGAGCGCGTTCACGCTCGTATTCACGCAAACCCCGGAGGGTGGGACCGACACTTCCGCCGTAACCATGTTCACCGAATACGTTGACGTGAACGAGGTGCCGGAGACCGCGCTGCCGTCGCGGGTGGCGCTCGCGGAGCCGTACCCGAACCCGTTCAACGCGTCGGTCACGCTCTCGTACACGCTGCCGCGCGCGGCGCAGGTGCGGCTCGCGGTGTACGACGTGCTCGGCCGGCGGGTCGCGCGGCTGGAGACACGACTGCGCCCGGCGGGAGAGCACGCTGTGACTTGGGACGCCGGCGGGTTCGCGTCCGGCGTGTACTTCGCGGTGCTCGACGCGGGGGATGTCCGCGCGACGCGGAAATTGTTGCTCTTGAAATGACTTGCGCCGACTGCGGCGTGCCGGACGGGAACGGGGACGCTTGCTCGCAAGCGTCCCCGCAGTCGGGATATGCCCGCGGGGACGGCCGCGCCGTGTACCGGCCGTGCGGGCTTGCCCGCGCGGCTGAGAGGGCGGTATATGATATGAAACCCGGCGCAAGCCCCGGGCCACGCGAGCGCAGCCCTGCGACATCGCTGCGCGCTGTCACAGGGGCACATAGCTATCTCCGGACTCCGGACTCCAGACTCCAGACTCCAGACTCCGGACTCCAGACTCCGGACTCCAGACTCCGGACTCCAGAAAGGCATCTTCTTCACCGTATCCACCGACACACGGGAGGCATGTTGTGAACACACTAAGCGGGAGGCTGCTGGTCACCCTGGCGCTGTTGCTCGCCGCCGGGGGCGCACACGCCTCCGACTTCACCGGGAGCAGGGCGCCGGAATTCACGTTGAAGACGGTCGAGGGGAAACGTGTGCGCCTCTCGGAGCTGCTCGCGGACGGCCCGGTGCTGCTCGACTTCTGGGCGACCTGGTGCCAGCCGTGCAAACAGGCGCTGCCGCATCTCGACCGGATGTACGAACAGTACAGGGACCGCGGGTTCACCCTGCTCGCGATCAGCGTGGACAACACGCGCAGCGTGTCGAAGGTGCGGCCGTACGTGCGCGGGCAGGGCTTCGAGTTCCCGGTCGCGCTCGACACAGACTCCGAGGTGCTGCGCCAGTACCGCGGGAACAACGTCCCGCATACAGTGCTGATCGGGGCCGACGGACTCGTGAGGAAGGTGTGGATCGGATACCACCCGGGCGAGGAAAAGGAGATCGAACGGGAAGTGGTTGCGCTGCTGCCGCCGGCGGAGGAGGGGAGCGAGTGAACCTCCACCGCTTCGCCTGCGCCGCCGCGCTCGCCGCCCTGTTCGCCGGCGCGGCCGCCGCGCAGGACATCGACCTGCAGGGATCCAACGAGCTGCGCTGGGCGGACGGCCGCGAGAGCCTCGGCGGTCAGGAGTTGACCAAGCGCTACCTCGAGGACCGTCTCTACCTCAACCTCTACTACGCCGACATCCGGCTCGGCACGCGGTTCGAGATGCTGCAGCCGTCCGAATTCGGCGAAACCCGGGTCGGTTCGCAGACGCTGGACAAGCGGTTCATCGAGTACGACGACGCGGACGCGAACGTGCACCTCCGAATCGGTGACTTCTACACCGTGTGGGGTCGCGGGCTCGGCCTCTCGTTGATCGAGGATGTCGTGCAGGGGTTCGATTCCGGGCTCGATGGGCTGCACGGCCGTGTCAGCGCGGGGCCGTTCGAAGTCGAAGCGCTCGCCGGGCGCAGCGAGGCGGGCCAGCTCGGGCTCGTGCGCGAGGCGCAGGTGTCCGCCGCGCAGGCGACATATTACAGCGAGTTCGGCGTCACCGCCGGCCTGCAGGGGATGATCGTGACCCCGGTCGAGGATGTGCCGACCTACGACGAAAACCGCACCTGGACCGGCCTCCTCGCGTGGGACAACCCCTCGTTCTCGCTGTGGACGGAATACGCGTACGAGGACGTCACGGGCGTCGAGGACGTCCATGACGCGTTCTACGGGTCGCTGAGCTGGTTCGGCTCGAACCTCGGCGTGGTCGTTGACTACAAGCGGTACCGTTACTACCGATTCGGCGGCGGGCTCACCGGCGCGGGCAGCCGGTACGCGCGCTCGGTGGACATCCTCCCGTTCCACAGCCCGCCGATCGTGCAGCGCGAGTTCACGAGCGCCCTGTTCAGCAAGCACCCGCACATCGTACGCTTCGACGATGAGGTCGGTGTGCAGGCGGAGATCACGTACACGTTCGCCGGGTCGAACAACATCATCCTCAACGTGAGCGAGAGCTCGTCGTTTATCGCCGACGACCTGTTCATCCCGAGCCTCGAGGAGGAAAACAGCCCGTACCGGCAGTTGTTCGTCGAGTTCAACGGCTACCCGAACTACGACTGGTACCTGCAGGCGTGGGCGGGGATGGACGAGGACCTCACGTACAAGAACGAGGGGACTGTGCGCGCGCGCACCGGCTGGTTCCGGCGCAGCGTGCTCGGCGGCGGCTCCGAGCTGCAGCTCGCGGACGACTGGTCCGTGAAGGGCCAGCTCGAGGCGGGCGTGGTCAACGACGTCGATCTCGGTGAAACGTCGCTGGAGACGCTCACACTGGTCGGGGCGACGTGGAAGCAGAAATACTCGCTGTCGATCGTGCTCGAGACCGCCGAGGACGACCCGAACCAGGACAAGACGAGCTGGCTGAAGGCGGAGTTCGGGGCGTTCGTCGCGAACCGCCACGAGTTGATCGTGACCGTCGGCGAGGAGCGCGGCGGGCTCGTGTGCACGAGCGGAAAATGCCGCGTCGTCGCCCCGTTCGAAGGTGCGAAAGTGACGCTCACGAGTATCTTCTGAGTGGGTTGCTCCGCTTCGCCGGGAGTACCGTTGTTGTCCTCGCTGCCTGTGAGCGACTAATATTCGACGAGGCATTCGCACGCCCCGGGCCCCACCCATTGTGCCGCTTCAATCGGAGGTCACGATGAGTCTGCCATCTGTTGACATTCACTATGGCGACAATCTGGACGTGATGGTTGGAATGTCCGATTCTTCCTTCGACCTGATCTACGTCGACCCGCCGTTCAATACAGGCAAAGCACAGCAAAGACAGAGTATCCGCGTCGTCCAAGATACAGAAGGCGATCGAGTAGGGTTTCAAGATAAAAAGTACCGTACGCTGAAGCTCGGAAGCATGTCCTATGCCGATGTGTTCGATGACTACCTCTCCTTTCTTGAGCCACGCTTCCTTGAAGCATATAGAATGTTGAAACCGGAAGGTTCCTTTTTCGTACACATCGATTACAGAGAAGTACATTATGTGAAGGTCTTACTGGACCTGATATTCGGACGACAATGTTTCATGAATGAGATCATCTGGGCATACGACTACGGGGCAAGAAGCAAAAGCAAATGGTCTACAAAACATGATACGATCCTGTGGTATGCAAAGACTCCCGACCGGTATACCTTCAACTATGAGGAAGTTGACCGAATCCCATATATGGCGCCAGGCTTGGTCGGTAGGGAAAAGGCCAGCCGAGGCAAGGCCCCTACGGATGTCTGGTGGCATACGATCGTGCCAACCAACAGTAAAGAAAGAACAGGGTATCCAACGCAGAAACCATTCGGCGTTTTGAAACGTCTAGTGCTGGCTCACTCCAAGCCAGAGGATCGAGCTCTTGATTTCTTTGCTGGAAGTGGTACGTTAGGCGACGTATGCGCATACTGCGGAAGGCATTCAGTGCTTATTGACAACAGTAAGGCGGCTGTCAGTGTCATGTGGAAACGTCTTCGTAAATATAATCCCTCTCTTAAAGGTATTGCAGAGGAGGATTTAGACCCGGTGCACCTGGATACCGACCCCGGTGAAGTTGATGGGGATTCTCCAGAACGTCATGCTGGTGATCAAGGACGACTTTTCTAAGAGTGAATCTGGAGAAATCATCATGCATATTAAAGATCCCGAGGTCAGGCTGTTGGCATCCATCGCGTCGACTCTGGCGGCTGATTATGATGAGAAGGAGCTGGAATGGGCTAATAGTCCATTTGGCTGGATTAGACATCATCCGAGCCGCGTAAGGGGAAAGATAAGCGAGCAGCTAGTCGCCGGTTGGTTGGCAGCGAGAGATTTCAATGTTGCGAGATCTGCAAATGCGCAAGCT
>JAANWZ010000142.1 GCA_018263585.1 Calditrichota bacterium
CGAACTGGGATCAGATCTCGTGGCAGTTGCGCGAACCCCCGCGCGAGCGCACCATACAGCTCAGTCTATTCGAGTCTGCGGCGCCAAGCTTATCTGAGCGCTTATGGGGCTTGCCCCGGGTTTCATGCACCGGCTGATCAGCCGCGGTTGCAAGCAACCGCGGGCCTGTTCCGATCCCACTCGTGCCCGCGCTCAGCTGATCCGCATCCCCGGGGAGACGTCGCCGTCCGGGCCGAGCAGGTGCAGTTCCTTCCCGTCGCGCACCGCGAGCAGCATCCCTTCGCTCTTGAGGCCGCGGATCTTCGCCGGCTGCAGGTTCGCGACGACGATGATCGTCCTCCCGGTGAGCTCATCCTGCGAGTAGTGCTGCCTGATTCCGGCGACCAGTTGCCGTGTCTCCCCGCCGAGATCGACCTCCAGCCGGAGCAGCTTGTCGGTCCCCTCGACCGGTTCCGCGGAAACGACCGTCGCGGTGCGCAGATCGACGCGCTGGAACTCGTCGATCGTGAGCACGTCCCGGCCGGTTTCGCTCCCGGTTGTCGCGGGCGCCGGCTTGGCCTGTTTCCCGACCTGTTCGCTCTTCGGTTTCCGGTGGCGCGGGAACAGGGCGGGGCCGTGCGTGACCCTGCGCCCGAACAGGCGGTCGCCCCAGCGCGTGTCGTCCCAGTCGCGGTCGGGCACCGGGTTCACCCCGAGCCGGGCGAACAGCTCGGGGATCGTGTTCGGCATCACTGGCGCGAGCAGAACTGCGGCGATCCGCAACCCCTCGGCGGCGCGCGTGAGGTCACGGCCCGCCCGGTCGCGGTCGCTCTGCACCGTCTTCCACGGCTCCGCCGCCGCGATGTCGCGGTTGATCGCGCGCACGAACTGCAGCGTCTCCTCGATCGCGGCGTGGATCTGCACCTCCTCGATCAGGCGCCGCACCTTCATTGCCGTTGCAGCGGCGAACTCGATCAGGCTGTCTTCGGGCTCCCAGGTGGTTTCCGGCACGATCCCGTCGAAATGCTGTGTGAGCAGCTTCGTGACACGGTTGAGCAGGTTGCCGAGGTCGTTCGCGAGGTCGCTGTTCAGCCGCTTGATCACGTTCTCTTCGCTGAAGTTCGCGTCCTGGCCGATCACCATGTCGCGCATCAGGAAGTAGCGGAACGCATCCGGCCCGTAGAGATCGACGACATCGAGCGGCTTCACCACGTTGCCGGAGGTCTTCGACATTTTCGCCGCGTCCTTCGCGAGCCACCAGCCGTGCGCGAGCATGTGCTCCGGCGGGTCGAGCCCGGCCGCTCTCAGCATCGTCGGCCAGTAAACGGCGTGCGTGGTGAGGATGTCCTTTCCGATCAGGTGGTACTGCGCCGGCCACCCGACCTGAACCCCGTCCGGCGGAGACACAGTCGCCGTGTAGTAGTTGAGCAGCGCGTCGAACCACACGTACGTGACGTACTCCGGGTCCCACGGGATCTCGATGCCCCAGCTCAGGCGGCTCTTCGGGCGGCTGATGCAGAGGTCGCCGAGCGGTTCGCGGAGAAACCCGAGCACTTCGTTGCGGCGGAACGGAGGGATGATCGCGTCCGGATGCTCCTCGTAGTGCTTGAGCAGCCACTCCTGGTACTTCGACATCCGGAAGAAGTAGTTCGTCTCCCTGATCAGCTCGACCGGCCGGCCGCTGATCGGGTCTTTCCGATCGACGAGGTCCTTCTCGGTGAAGAAACGCTCCTCGTACACGCTGTACCAGCCCTCGTACTCTTCCTGGTAGATGTCGCCGGCGTCGTAGATGCGCCGGAGGATCTGCTTTACGACCTCGATGTGACGCGGCTGAGTGGTGCGGATGAAGTCATCGTACGAGATTCCCAGTTTCTCCCAGACGCCGACGAACGACTGCGCGGTGATGTCGCAGTGTGACTGCGGATCGCGGCCGATCTTCTCCGCGGCGGTCGCGACCTTCTGCCCGTGTTCGTCGGTTCCGGTGAGAAAGTGGACATCATCTCCGAACAGGCGGTGATAACGGGCGATCACGTCCGCGAGTACGGTCGTGTACGCGTGTCCGATATGCGGTTCGTCGTTCACATAGTACAGCGGGGTGGTGATGTAGAATGGCTTGCTCATTGAGTCCGTTCGCAGTTAGATCAGTACGTGAAACAACGTCTCTGCACCGGTCGAGCCGGTCTTTCCCGTCTTCGCCCCGCCGCTTCCCCCGATACGTTTTCCGCCAACCCCGTACGGATGGAGACTGTTAATAAAGTACTTCAGGCTTGATGAACCGCCGGCCGCCGGTGATATGTCATTCTGACGCCGCCGCAGGCGGCGGAAGCATGTCCTGAACGCAGTGAAGGAAAGGTCCGAGTTATCAACAGGTTGGCTCATGAGACCGACCCTTTGCAAACTTGGACCTGCTTCACTTCGTTCAGCATGACGGACGATCACGCCTTTTTCAACCGTCTGAACCCCGTAGGGGTTACAGGTATCCTCAATAATAACAATCATATGTCACCCCTTCGGGGTTCCTGTTCCTGGCGTCGCGCGGTTCCCCGGGCTGACGCCCGGGGCTATGCACATGCGACCCCTGCCGGGGTCGAAACCCCATCAACGGACCCATCTTCACACCCCCGGAACCCCACCGTGATGCGCGTTCTGGAAAGATGTGGGTAATAGACAGGACTGAAGTTGGGGACAAGGGGTATGTCACCGCGAACCGCGCCGCCGTTTCCGTTCCGGTCTGACCGGGTGGGAAGATCGTGATTTCTTTCCGCCCGCGCCAGCCGAGCCGGTCTTTCCCGTCTCCGCGCCGGGGTTTCCGCCGCCGCCCTTGTTCTTGCCTCCGCCGCGCCCGCGGTTTCGGGAGCGTCCGCCGCGGCGGCGCCGGTTGCTCTTCCCGCTCTTGCCGGATCCCCGCGGTTTCTCTCCGCCGCCGGGTTTTCCCTTCTTCCGCCCGGGTTTTCCGCCACGCGACCGTCCCCCGCCGCCGCCCTCATCCTTCTTCCCGCACGCGCGGCCGTGTTCGCCCGCAGCGGCCGTCCCGGATTTCGGGACGCTGCGCACCGACACCCGCGGATCGTCGTTGTCGCGCGGCACTCCTCGCGCGACCAGCTCGCCCTCCTGCTCCTCCTTGCGCTGCTGCTCGAGGGATGGATCCTCGTGGAAGACGACGAGATCCGCGTTATTCCCGCCCTCCGGATCCCAGTCGCTGCATTCGTCCAGGTGTTCGCGGCCGTAGGAGTACTTCGTGCCGTCCTCCCACGCGATCCCGACGTGCTCCCACTGGTAGCTGAACCTGGTCACGACGCCTTGTCCGCGCGGGCCCTTCACCTTCGTGTCCACGCTCGGAAACTGCCGGTCGAGCTCGCGGTACTGTTCCACCTCGAATCGGAGGCAGCAGCGCAGCTTTCCGCACGGGCCGGTGTTTTTCTGCGGGTTGAGGATCATGTGCTGGTCTTTCATCATCGACGTGGTCACCGGTTTGAACTCCCGGACCCACGTTGCGCAGCACAATTCGCGCCCGCAGATGCCGATCCCGCCGAGCCGCTTCGACTCGTCGCGCGCCCCGATCTGACGCAGGTCGATGCGGGTGCGGAACCTGGACGCGAGCACCTTGACCAGTTCGCGAAAATCTACGCGGCCGTCGGCGGTGAAGTAGAACGTGAGCTTGCGCCGGTCGAGCTGGCACTCGACTTCGACGAGCTTCATCTCGAGGCCGAGCCGTTCGACCTGTTCGAGGAAGTACACGCGCGCGCCGCGCTCGAATTCGCGGTTATCCTTCACGCGCGTCCGGTCCTCACCCGTGGCGAGCCTGAGCACGGGGGCAGGCTCCCGGCCGTTCGCGACCGCGCCGTTCGTGTATTTCTCCCACTCCGGGCCGACGAGATTCACGACTCCGAGGTCGATGCCGCGGTCGGCCTGTACGATCACGGGATCCAGCCTCGCGAGCGGGTACTCTTCGGGGTTCGCGAACACCGCGCGGCGGCGCCCGCGGAACTCTATTTCCACGAGCTGCATTATCACTCCAGTATGCTGAGGGGGCCGAACAGGCCCGTGAACAGGCCCGCGGTTGCTTGCAACCGCGGCCCGCACGCCGGTATTGTCCCGCACGGTCGGACCAGACGCGGGGGCGAGCGCGCACGGGGGACACGGTCAATCCGTGCGTGCGCCCGCTCGTGCGAAAAGCACCCGCTGCAGCGAGCGGAACAGCGTGTACGCGACGAGCGCGGGCTGCACGCGGCGTTCGAGGTCGAGTCGCGCTTCCGCGAGCGCTGCGAGCGCGTCCTCGAACGGCCGGCCTTCGGTGAAAGTAGCGAACTTGACCAGTTGTTCGTCGCGAGACAGCTCCGGCTCGCCCTCCGGGTGAGCGTCCCAGCGCTGTACATCGCGCAGCCAGAGTGTGAGTACGTCGAGCAAAGCGGCGAACTCGCTCGTCTTCGCCGGCGCGCTCCAGCGATCGACGAGCTCGTCGAACGTCCCGGGATCCCCGCGCACGAGCTCGCGCAGCAAATCGACCGCCCGCTCCGTCTCCGCTGCGGGATCACCCTGCGCCCACTCCACCGCGCGCCGCCAGGAACCGTTCGCGAGCCGGGTCGCCGCGTCCGCGCGCCGCCCGTCGAGCGCGAGCCGTTCCTGCAGGTTGCGCCGGATCGTATCCCGGTCGAGCAGCGCGAACCGCAGCACCTGGCAGCGGGACACGATCGTAGAGAGCAGCCGGGATTCGCGTGAAGAGGTGAGGATGAACACGACGTTCGGCGGTGGTTCCTCGAGCAGTTTGAGGAACGCGTTCGCGGCCTGCACGCGCAGCCGGTCGGCCTGGCTCACGAGCACGACCCGCCACCCTCCGGAATAGCTGGTGAGCCGGAACTCCTGCCGCAGCGAGCGGATGTGATCGACGAGGATCTCCTGGCCGCCGGGAACGGCCAGCGGCGCGTAAAAGTCCTCCGCCTTCGCCGCGAGCACGCCCTCGATCTGCTTCTGCTGCGCGGCCGTGTACTGCTCGACCGCTTCCGCGGTGTCCTCGCCTTCCTTCGGCGATTGCGGCTTCGGCAGCGGAAACAGGATGCGCAGCCCGGGGTGGCTTAAACGGCGGCTCTGGGCGCAACTCTCGCACTGTTCGCAGGGGAATGTGTCCGGCTCGCTTCCCCGCCGCTGCGCGTGCGAGCGGCAGAGGAGAACGCGGGCGAAATCCAGCGCGGCGGCTTCCTTACCGGCGCCGTGATCGCCGAGGAACAGGTAGGCGTGCGCGATCCGGCCGGTGCGGGAAGCCCGGGTGAGCACGTCGCGCACGCGTTCCTGGCCGACGAGCTGCGTAAATCGGACATCGATGTCCGATTTTCCGGAGCCCGCCTCCGATTCTATGAGTTCAGCCACGAAAGTGGATCCTGTTTTTCCTGCTTGTGCCAGACCTGGAAGTGGAGGCGCGGGGTCTCGGCGCCACCTGAGCGCCCGACGGTCCCGAGCACGCGGCCGGCTTCGACACGCTCTCCCTCTCCCACCCATACACTCGCCAGGTGCGCGTACACGGTGTAGTAGCCGTGTTCGTGCGAGAGCAGCACCGTGTTCCCGAATCCGCGAACGTACGTGATCCGGGTGCAGATCCCTGACTGCACCGCGAGCACCTCCGATCCCTCGCCGGCCTGAATGTCGATGCCGGGGTTTTCGGTGACGGTGCCGGTCGTTTCGTTTCGCTGCAACCCGAACTCCGCGATCACGCGCCCGCGCACCGGCCACGGCAGCCTGCCGCGCGCGCCGGCGAAGCTCGCGAACCGGGGTACGTCACGCACGAGCACGCGCGCGGACGGGGTCGCGACCACCAGTTCCTGCACACCGCCGCTGGTGCGCTGGCGTTCCAGCGACGCGATCCACCGTTCGACCTCGGCCATCGCATCTTTGCGTGTCTCGATCCGCCGCGCGACCGCGGCCCTGTCCGACTTCAACTGAGCGAGCAGGCTGTTCAGTTCGCTGCGGTCGTCCGCGAGCCTGTCGCGCTCACGCGTCGCTTCGGTGACGAGATCGCGAACCCGCGCAACCTCCGCGGCCTTTCGCTCGCGGGCGTCGGTGAGCGTCTCGATCGTGCGCCGGCGCTGGGAGAGAGCGTCCTCGTGTTCACGTCGCGCCGCCTGCAATGCGTTCAGGTTCGCCTTGTCCTGCTCGCGGATTCTGCGCACGTACACCTGCCGCCGCAGCAACTCGTTCGGCCCGGCCGATCCGAGCAGATAGGCGAGCGCGCGCGTGTCGCCCTGCTTGTACAGCGCGACCGCGCGCCGGGCGACCTGGTCGCGCAGCACGCGCATGTCGCGTTCCGTGTCCGCAAGCCGTCGCTCGACACGTGCGAGCACCGCCTGCTGTTCGTCGATGCGCCGGTCCTGGCGGTCGAGCTCGCGCTCGTGACGCTTCTTCTCGGCGGCGAGTTCATCGATCAACGTGCGCCGCGCCGCGATCTGCCGGTCGAGCGCATGGATGCGACGGTCGAGCCCGCGCTCGTTTTCGCGCAGGGTGGCGAGCACAGCGCCGAGACTGTCCACCTCGCTACGGAGCCGGTCGAGCCGGTCGCGCGGGTTTTCGCGCATGATCGCGGCGGAGCGGCCGGCGAAAAGTACGGCGAGCGCGAACGCCGCCGCCGCGAGCGTTCGGCCCGCGATTCGCACGCGCGATCGAACCCTGTGCCGGCAGAAATCTCTCATCATCGCCCGGATCGTGAACAGTGACCGGATGCGGCGGCCGCGGCGCAGCCCGGGACACGCCGCCCGCGTGAAAGTAGCCCGTAACCGGGAGCGACTTCAAGCGCGAGTCCGGCTTGTTATATTGGAAACTGTCCGCCGGTTCAATTCGAAAACCGAGGTTCTCCATGCATCGCACCGTCCGCTTCGTCACGATCCCCCTGCTCGCCGGCCTGCTCGCATTCGCGGGAGTTGCGGCGGCGGAAGATGGTTCGCAGCGCGCGCCGTTCATCGAGCGTCTGCTGAACGAGGACGGCCGCGCCGGCTGTTCGTACGCGAAACAGGCGGCGTCAGCCGGAATCGCGCCACGTGAAATCGCCGACGACTCGCTCCACGACTACAACGCGCTCCACCTCGACATCCAGCTGACCCCGGACATCGACGCGGATTCGTTCACCGGAACGGTCGAGATGAGCGCCGTCGCGAACGAGCAGCTGACCACATTTTTCTTCCACCTGCAGGACTGCGCGCTGCAGTCGCTCGCGGTGGACGGGGAGCCGGCCGAGTACGAGCACGCCGGCGAGATTGTCACGGTGACACCGCCGGGAGTGATCGCCGCCGGGGACACGTTCACCGTCGCATCGAGCTACACAGGCACGATCTACTCGAACGCCGCGCCCGGCGGGATGATCTACTCGCCCGGGACGAACACGCTGTACACGTTCGGCGAGCCGTACCTGACCCGGCGCTGGCTCGCCTGCTACGACCTCCCGTTCGACAAGGTGACGAGCCGAATGCGGGTCACGATCGACGACCAGTACTACGTCGTTTCCAATGGTCTGCTCGACAGCGTTCAGGAAAACGGCGACGGGACGAACACGTACGAGTGGCTCAACGACGAGCCGACGAGCACGTACCTGCTCAGCATCGCGTGCGGGCCGTTCGTGCAGGTCGATGACGGCCCGGCGGGGGTGAACGACACGCCGGTCAGCTACTGGGTGCTGCCGGAGTACGAAGACGAGGCGGCGTACGATTTCGGCCGCACCGACGAGATGATCGACTACTTCGAACCCCTGTTCGGCGTCTATCCGTTCGTCAAGTACGACCAGGCGATGACGGCGATCTTCGGCGGCTGGGGGGCGATGGAGCACCAGACAGCGACCACGTTCGGGGTCAATCTCGCGAACACGGGTACTCGCGCGTACGAAAACATCGTCGCGCACGAGCTCGGCCACCAGTGGTGGGGGGACATGGTCGGGCCGCGCACGTTCGCGAATATCTGGCTCAACGAAGGGTTCGCGAGCTACTGCGAGGCATTGTGGGCGGAGCACTTCTCGATCGCCGACCGTCGCGCGCTGCTGTCAGCATTCCGGCAGCAGTACTTCAACTTCGACGACAACGTGCGGATTGCGCTCTATGACCCGCCGCAACAGTACCTGTTCGCGCCGACGATCTACAAGAAGGGCGCGTGGGTGCTGCACATGCTGCGCTGGGTTGTCGGCGACGAGGCGTTCTTCGACGGGCTGATCGCGTACGGTGAGGAACACGCGTACGAGACCGCTGTCACGCCCGAGTTCCGGCAGGCGATGGAGGACGCGAGCGGGATCGATCTCGGCCCGTTCTTCGACGAGTGGGTCTATCAGCCCGGCTACCCGGAATACATGTTCGCCGACTACCAGGTGTACAGCGAAGGCGACTCGTGGACCGCGGAGCTGCGCCTGTGGCAGGTGCAGGAGGATGCGCCGCTGTATTCGACGCCGCTGCCGTTCCACTTCTACGGCGACGGCGCGGATTCACTGGTACGCGTTGACGTTGACGCGGCGAGCGAGCAGTTGCTCGTCTTCCCGGGCCTCGAGTTCGAGCCGGACACCTTCCTGTTCGACCCGGACCAGTGGATTCTGTGCACGTACTCGACGGCCGGGGTTGATGAGCAGGCCGCTCCGCTGCCGGAATCGTTCACGTTGTCGTCCGCGTGGCCGAACCCGTTCAATGCGGCGGCGTCGTTCCGAGTCACGCTCCGCCGGCCGCTCGCGGTGCGGGCGACGGTGCACGACATGCTCGGCCGCGAAATCGGGACGGTTGTCGATGCGCCGTTGCGGCCGGGATCGCACCGGCTCACCTGGACGCCGGAGCGTGGCGTGTCCAGCGGAACGTACCTGCTGCGCGTGCGCGCGGGCGGGGAAACGAGGATGCGGAAGCTGGTCCTGCTCAAATGACCGGCCGCGGCGCGCGAGATGATGCGACCGCCCGTTCGCGCCGGATCGCGGCGATGTTCGACCGGATCGCGCCGACGTACGACCTGCTCAACCGCCTGCTCAGCTTCGGATTCGACCGGCGCTGGCGCGCGTCGGCGATCCGGGCGGGGGAGCCGCGGCCCGGGCAGCGCTGGCTCGACGTCGCGGCGGGAAGCGGCGACATGGCGATAGCCGGCCTGCGCGAACAGCCCGGCGCGCGCTGGTTCGCCGCCGACCCGTCGCGGGAGCTGTTCGCGGTGCTCGGGAAAAGGACGCCGCCGGATCTCAGCGTGCCGCGTGCGCTCGCCCGCGCGGAGGCGCTCCCGTTCCGTGATGCCAGCTTCGACGGAGTCACGGTCGCGTTCGGCGTGCGGAACTTCGCGGACACGGCCGCCGGACTGGGCGAACTCGCGCGCGTGGTCAGGCCCGGAGGGCGGCTGATCGTACTCGAGTTTCACCCGTCGGCGCGGGGCCGCTGGGGCGCGCACCCGCTCGTCACATTCTACCTCGAGCGCGTGCTGCCCCGGGTCGGCGCGCTGGTGAGCGGCGCGCCGCGCGCGTACCGGTACCTCGCGGACTCGTCGCGCGGCTTTCTCACGGTGGAACGGATGGCCGTCGAGCTGAAGCGGGCCGGGTTTTCGCGCGTGCAGTGGCGACCGCTGTTCCCGGGCTCGGTGATGCTGACGCGGGCCGTGAAGGGGGGATGATGGCGGGAACGCGCTTTGTTCGTCTCGGTGACGCCGCCGTGATCGTCGCGCTCGTCGCGGCGGCGGTCGCGCTGGCGGTCGCCGCGGGCGCGCTGCCGGGGGGAGCGAACGCGGTCGTGATCGTGGACGGGGAAACGGAGGCCGTGCTCCCGATCGGCGAGCCGGCGCACGTGGAAGTCGAGGGTCCGCTCGGAACCACCGTGATCGACAGCGACGCGGACGGCGTGCGCATCGTCTCCTCTCCCTGCCCGCACAAGCTGTGCGTGAGCATGGGACCGGTCCGTGTGCGCGGGCAGGCGGCGGTTTGTGTCCCGAACCGTGTCGCGGTGCGAGTTGAAGGCGATGCGGGCGCAGGTGTTGACGGAGTGGTCGGCTGACGATGCGCGAACGGGGTGGAGCAGACGCAGCAGCCTCGATCGGCGGGGAGTCCCGGTCCCCGGTCGCGCTCACCCGCGCGAGGACGCTCACGCGGCTCGCGCTGTGGACGGCCGCCGGTGCGGTGATCGCGGGGCTCGAACGTATGCTCCCGCAGCCGGCGCCGTGGGTGAAGCCGGGACTCGCGAACGTCGCCGCGTTGATCGTGCTCTACGTGTACGGGTGGAAGCCGGCGCTCGCGGTGAATGTCGCGCGCGTGGTCGTCGTCGGGCTGTTTCTCGGCACGTGGGCGTCGCCCGTGTTCGTGCTCTCGCTCGGCGGAGCGGTTGTTACGGTGCCGGTGATGGCGGGAGTGAAGACGATCGGGCGGGGGCACGTCGGCCCGGTCGGCGTCTCCGCGGCGGGGGCGTTCGCGCACATGCTCGTCCAGTTCGCGCTCGCGGGCTGGATCATCGCGCGTCACAGCGGGCTGTTCCTGTTCGCCGGGCCGAGCCTGCTGCTCGCCGTCGCGGGCGGAGTGGTGACCGGGCTGCTCGCGGCGTGGCTGCTTCACAGGCTGCCGAACCCGTTGCTCGCGCCGTGTTGAGCGAACGCGGCTCCGGTACGATCCGGGCGCGCCGGGCGCGGCGCTCCCTTGACCGCCGCGGGCCCGTGCGTTACGTTTTGCACAAGCATGGGCGGCAGATCAGTGGATCGACACGGAGGATATCACGATGGCGAGAGTGGCAGTTGTGATGGCGGGAAGCGGTGTCAACGACGGCACCGAGATCCACGAGGCGACGCTGGCGCTGCTCCATCTCGATGAACTCGGCGCGGAGGTGCAGTGCTTCGCGCCGGACAAGCCGCAGATGCACGTGATCGACCACGTGAAGGGTCGGCCCGCCGAGGGCGAGACGCGCAACTCGATGGTGGAGGCGGCACGGATCGCGCGCGGCGAGATCCGTCCGCTCAACGAGCTCCGCGCGGACGATTTCGACGCGGTCGTGTTCCCGGGAGGGTTCGGCGCCGCGAAAAACCTGAGCACGTTCGCCGTCGACGGCCCCGACTGCGAGGTCGACTCGGAGGCGAAGCGTGCGATCCTCGAGTTCCACGGCGCGGGCAAGGTGGTGACCGCGCTCTGCATCGCGCCGGCAGTGCTCGCGAAGACGTTTGGCGGCGCGGGGATCAAGGTGAAGCTGACGATCGGCCATGACGCGGCGACCGCGGGCGCGCTCGAAAAGATGGGCGCGGAGCATGTCGAGGCGGACGTCGATCAGGCCGTCGTCGATCAGCAGCACCGGGTCGTCACAACCCCCGCCTACATGCTCGGCCCGACGATCAAGCACGTGAGCAAGGGGATCCGCGCCGCGATGGAGAAGACGGTAGAACTGGCGAAGCAGGTCGGCGCGACCGCGTAGCGCGCGTTCAACAAGCCGGGTGTGTGTGTAAACTCGCGGGCTGCGTGGCCCGGCAGAACCGCGCCCGGGGCTCTGCGGGTGGCCCGGGGCTTCAGCCTCGGGTTTCATGTCCTTGCCCTTGACTTTAGTCAAGGATAATCAACCGTCGGATGAGCCGCGGTTGCAAGCAACCGCGGGCCTGTGGGCGTGTCATCCTGAACAAGCGCGGCGTCTGTTTGCCGCGCGCCGTGAAGGATCTCGACAGACAACGGTGACGGACTGACCAGACCGTCTGTGCTCGAGATCCTTCACTCGCGCCGCCCCAACAATAACAAACGGCGGCGCGGTTCAGGATGACACTCCGGGCCGCGGGTGGCCCGGGGCTCTGCGGGTGGCCCGGGGCTCCATAATCGGGTCTCTTATCGCGAAACGAGCGGGCGCGACGGCGGTGAGCACGCCCGTCACCAGAGGAGGAGAAGATGGAGTACCGGACGGAACGGGACACGATGGGGGAGATCAAGGTCCCCGCGGACAAATACTACGGCGCGCAGACGGCCCGCAGCCTGATGAACTTCAGGATCGGCGGCGAGACGATGCCGCGCGAGCTGATCCGCGCGTTCGGTATCCTCAAGAAGGCCGCCGCGCTGACAAACGCCGAGCTCGGCATCCTCGACGGGGAGAAGGCCGAGCTGATTGTGCGCGCCGCCGACGAGGTGATCGAGGGCAGGCTCAACGACCACTTCCCGCTCGTCGTGTGGCAGACCGGTTCGGGCACGCAGACGAACATGAACGTGAACGAGGTGATCGCGAACCGCGCGATCGAACTCGCCGGCGGGACGATGGGTTCGAAGGACCCGGTCCACCCGAACGATGACGTGAACAAGGCGCAGTCGTCGAACGACACGTTCCCGACCGCGATGCACATCGCGGCCGCGACTGTGGTCGCGCGTAACACGATCCCGGGTGTGACGAAGCTGCGCAACGAGCTGAAGAACAAGTCGGAGCAGTGGGACGACGTCGTCAAGATCGGGCGCACGCATTTCATGGACGCCGTCCCGCTCACGCTCGGCCAGGAGTTCGGCGGTTACGCGCACCAACTCACGAACGGCCTCGCCCGCATCGACGGGATGCTGCCGCGCCTGTTCGAGCTCGCGCTCGGCGGCACCGCGGTCGGCACGGGGCTGAACACGCACCCCGAGTTCGCGGAGAAGGCGGCGGCGAAGATCGCGGAGCTCACCGACCTGCCGTTCGTGAGCGCGCCGAACAAGTTCGAGGCGCTCGCGGCGCACGATGCGATCGTGGAGGCGTCCGGCGTGCTGAAAACGATCGCCGCGAGCCTGATGAAGATCGGCAACGACATCCGGATGCTCGGCTCCGGCCCGCGCTGCGGGATCGGCGAGCTCCAGCTCCCCGCGAACGAGCCCGGCTCCTCGATCATGCCTGGCAAGGTGAACCCGACGCAGGCGGAGGCGCTCACGATGGTCGCGGCGCAGGTGTTCGGCAACGACGTCGCGATCAACTACGCCGGCGCGACCGGCCACTTCGAACTGAACGTGTTCAAGCCGGTGATGATCTACAATTTCCTGCAGAGCGCGCGGCTGATCGGGGACGCTTGCCTCTCGTTCACCGAAAAATGTGTCGCCGGGATCGAGCCGAACCGCGAGCGCATCGAACAGTTGCTGAAGGACAGCCTGATGCTGGTCACCGCGCTCAACCCGCACATCGGTTACGACAACGCGGCGAAGGTGGCGAAGAAGGCGTTCGCGGACAGCACGACGCTCAGGGAAGCGGCCGTGGAGCTCGGGCTGCTCACGGCGGAGGAGTTCGACGAGAAGGTGAAGCCGGATAGGATGGCGCGGCCGTTTTGAGTGGCCGGGTGGCCCGGGGCTTGCCCCGGGTTTCACATCCTTGCCCTTGACTTTAGTCAAGGACAATCAAAGAGTTATGCGGATGGGAAGGGGACGCTTGCTCGCAAGCGTCCCCTTCCCACAGTCTCAAACCGGCCGGGTGGCCCGGGGCTCGCCCCGGGTTTCATGCACCGGTGGATGATCCGCGGTTGCGAGCAACCGCGGGCCTGTGGTGAGTGTCATCCTGAACAAGCGCGGCGTCCGTTTGCCGCGCGCCGTGAAGGATCTACGCGGTATATCATCCGCCGGTCATGTGACGCGCACCCACGCGGTTCTTCCTGGTAGATCCTTCACCCTTCGCGCCGACACTGACCGGCGCTGCGGGTTCAGGATGACACGGAGTGGGCGCGAAACTGACCGGCGCTGCGGGTGCAGGATGATACACGGGGGTGACGGAACAGGTGCTTTCGACTCAGCATGACGCCGATCAGCCTGACAATCTGATGTAAACCGGGCTTGTATATGACGCGGCCATGGGCGGGGAGGTTTCGCTGCGGCGGACCCTCCCCGTTTCGCTCGATGCGAGCTCAGGGAGCTCCCGGTCCGCCGGGAAACGGTGGGGAATCGGGCGGACGAACAGACATATTGGCGTCTCGTGCAAACCGCGAATCGTCGCAGGAGGAGAGATGGCCGAAGGTGTGCTGAACGTGGAACTGCCGCTGCCGAAGGTGACGAGCGGTAAGGTACGGGACATCTACGACGCGGGCGACGACCGGCTGCTGCTCGTGACGACCGACCGCCTCAGCGCGTTCGACGTCGTGCTCAAACAGCCGATCCCCGGCCGCGGGGAGATCCTCAACCGGATGTCGCTGTTCTGGTTCGGGTTCTTCCGGGACGACGTGCGCAACGTCGTGCTCGGCAACGACCCCGACCGGATGATCGGGCTCGAGAACGTGCCTGCGGAGCTGCGGGAGACGATCCGCGGGCGATCGGTGTTGATGAGAAAAGCGGACCCGTTTCCGGTCGAATGTGTCGTCCGCGGCTGGCTGATCGGGTCGGGTTTCCGTGATTATCAGGAGACGGGCGAGGTCTGCGGGATCAAGCTGCCGCCGGGCCTGCGCAAGGCGGACCGTCTCCCGGAGCCGATGTTCACGCCCGCGACGAAGGCGAAGGAGGGGCATGACGAGAACATCTCGTACGAGCAGGTGGTGAAACTGGTCGGCGCGGAGCATGCGGAGAAGCTGCGGGAGCTCTCGCTGGAGATGTACGCGCGGGCGGTCGAGTACGCGCGCAACCGGGGCATCGTGATCGCGGACACGAAGTTTGAGTTCGGTCTTGTCGATGATGATATCGTGTTGATCGACGAAGTGCTGACGCCGGACTCGTCCCGGTTCTGGCCCGCGGACCGGCTTGTTCCCGGCGAGAACCCGCCGAGCTACGACAAGCAGATCGTCCGTGACTGGCTCGAACGGAGCGGGTGGAACAAGAGGCCGCCGCCGCCGGATCTGCCGGAGGAAGTGATCGAGAAGACGGCGCGCGCGTACCGGGACATCTTCGAGCGGTTGACGAGCAGCACGATCCGGCGCTGATTCGGCTCGCGGATCTTCACCGCGGCGGGCTTAGTGCAACGGAACTGGTGGCAGGGCCGCGGCGCCGTGAGTGGACTGCGGACCCGTTTTTCCGCTATTTTCACGAACCCGTTGTTCCGTGATCCACGATGCGGGCAGCGGCAGCGAACCCGCGGAGCTGACACGGGGTGTCAAATGGATGACGGCGGTTCACCCGGCGGCGAAGCACTGCCGCAACAGACGATCGAGGCGGTCGCGAAGTCGTTTTTTCGCGAGGCGGCGAACTATGGGTTCCGGCGGCAGGATTTCCTCCGCTTCGTGAACATTCTCCTCGACCTCGGGCTTGACAAGTCGGGCGTGTACACGCCGCCGGCGCACACGAAGCCGAGGCCGGAGTCCGAACCCGCGGAGCGCGCCGCCGGAATCGCCGTCCGCCCGTACGCGCGCGAGGACTTCGAGCTGCTCGCGCAGTGGGTCGAGGATCCGCTCGGCCGCCAGTTCCTCTCCACCCGTCCCGACATCGTCCGCCACCGCGAGCTGGAGGCGCTCGTCAACGATCCGCTCAGCGTGTTCGGGATCGTCTCGCACGATGAGAAGCCGATCGGCGCGCTCGCGTTTCTCAACGTGGACGAGGAGGCGCGCAAGGCGGAGCTGCGCAAGCTGATCGGCGACCCCGCCGCGCGCGGGCACGGCTACGCGAAAATCGCGACACAGTACTGGATCGAGTACGGCGTGAGCACTCTCGGCCTGCGCAAGATCTATGTGAACACGCTTGACACAAACATCGCGAACATCCGGCTGAACGAGGAACTCGGGCTCCGTGTCGAGGGACTGCTGCGCGAGGAGATCTTCATCGACGGCGCATTCCACGACATCCTGCGCATGAGCCTGATCCTCCCGGGCTGAGGGTGAACGACAGTCGCATTTCACCGTTGCCGCGAGCATGAAGGACGAGCCGCATGATCGAGGTGAGGGAGAAGACAGACAAAGACGCCGGCTGGGTGGCCGAGGTGATCGGGGAACTTTGGGGCTCGACGAGAATTGTCACCCGTGGGCGGGTCCATCACGTCGAGAACATCCCCGGCTACGTCGCGGAACGGGACGGCGACCGTGTCGGCCTGCTCACGTACCAGATCTACGGCCGGGAGTGCGAGCTGATCACGATCAACACACTCGAGCAGGGGATCGGCGCGGGCAGGGCGCTGCTCGACAGGCTGCGGGAGACCGCGAAGCAACACAACTGCCGCGGCATCTGGCTGATCACGACGAATGACAACACCGAGGCGATGCGTTTTTTTCAGAAGAAGGGGTTCGTGTTCGTCGCCGTGCACCGTGATGCGGCGATCACTGCGCGCAGACTCAAGCCCGAGATCCCCGAAATCGGCAAGCACGGGATCCCGATCCGCGACGAGATCGAACTGGTGATGCCGTTGTGAGCGCGGCGCGCGCACGTCACCCGGCAGGCGGTCGCTTCAAGATTCGACACGAGCGGTTTTGCACACGATGAACGTACTTACACAGTTTTTCGGCACACGGCATGAGCGGGAACGGCGCAAGATCCAGCCGCTCGTCGACGAAATAAACGAGCACTACGAGCGACTCCTCGAGCTCAGCGACGAGGAACTGCGCGCGAAGACCGGGGAGTTCCGCGAGTTCATCCGCGAGCGGATGGAGGGCTTCGACCGTTACGCGGGCATCGAGAAGGCCGACCCGGAGCGCGAGAAGAAGGCGAAGAAGGCCGAGCTTGACGAGCTCAACGTCCACCTCGAAGAGATCCTCCCGGAGGCGTTCGCCGTAGTGAAGGAGGCGTGCCGCCGGCTCAAGGAGCGCGAGCACACGTTCGTCGCCGCCGACACGGAGATGACGTGGGACATGGTCCCGTTCGACGTGCAGCTGATCGGCGCCGTGATGCTGCATCGCGGGCGAATCGCGGAGATGGCGACCGGCGAGGGCAAGACACTCGTCGCGACGATGCCGCTGTACCTCAACGCCCTCGCCGGCCGTGGCGCGCATCTCATCACCGTCAACGACTACCTCGCCCGCCGTGACGCCGAATGGATGGGACAGGTCTATCAATTCCTCGGCCTCACAACCGGCGTGATTCTCGGGCAGATGTCGCCTGAGGTCAGGAAAGAGCATTACGCTGCCGATATCACCTACGGGACGAACAACGAGTTCGGCTTCGACTACCTGCGCGACAACATGGCCGTCGCGCAGGAGCAGATCGTGCAGCGCGGTCACCACTACGCGATCGTGGACGAGGTGGACAGCGTGCTCATCGACGAGGCGCGCACCCCGCTGATCATCGCCGGCCCGGTGCCGCGCTCGAGCGAGGGTGATTTCGAACGGCTCAACCCGTCCGTGAAGACACTCGTCGGCCGGCAGCGCAGGCTGATCGTTCGCCTGCTCGACGACGCGGAGTCGTTGCTGAACGGCAAGGCCGACCTCTCCGGCGAGCAGGCGAGTTTCAAGGCGGGCATCCTCATCAACCAGGCGAAACGCGGCGCGCCGAGGCACAAGCGCGTGCTCAAGCTGTTGAGCGAGCAGGGAATCAAGACGCTCGTCCAACAGGTCGAGGACGAGTTCATCCGCGACAAGCGCCCGCACGAGCTCGACGAGGGCCTGTTCTACACGATCGATGAGAAGACGAACACGATCGACCTCACGGACATGGGCCGTGACGAACTCGCGAAAATCGAACACGTCGAACCCGACTTCTACATGCTGCCGGACCTCACGGACGTGTTCCACGAGGTCGAGTCGGACACGACGCTGAGCGACCGGGAGAAGGCGGAAAAGAAGGCGCTCGCCGAGGCGCAGATGGCCGAGCGCAGTTCGATGCTGCACACGATCACCCAGCTCCTGCGCGCGCACACGCTCTACAACAAGGACGACGAATACGTCATCGAGAACGGCAAGGTGCAGATCGTGGACACGTTCACCGGCCGGATCATGTACGGCCGGCGCTACTCGGACGGCCTGCACCAGGCGATCGAAGCGAAGGAGGGAGTGCGCGTCGAGGCCGAGACGCAGACGATCGCCACGATCACGCTGCAGAACTACTTCCGCCTCTACGGCAAGCTCGCCGGGATGACCGGCACCGCCGAGACGGAGGAGGAGGAGTTCTTCAAGATCTACCGGATGGACGTGTCCGTGATCCCGACGAACCAGCCCGTGGCTCGTCTCGACGAGGAGGACGAGGTCTATCGCACGCAGCGCGAGAAGTACAGCGCGATCATCGATGAGATCGTGCGCCTGCACGAACTCGGGCTGCCGATTCTCGTCGGCACGACTTCCGTCGAAGTCAGCGAGCTGATCGCGCGCATGCTCGGCGCGCAGACTGTCGGCGGGCGGAAGTTGAAAGACTACGTGAACGTGCTCAACGCGAAACAGCACCAGCGTGAGGCGGAAATCGTCCAGCACGCCGGCCGCCCGGGGGCGATCACGATCGCGACGAACATGGCCGGCCGCGGAACGGACATCAAGATTGCGCCCGCGGTGCGTGACGCGCACGGCGAGCGCGGCGTGATCACCCAGCGGCTGGAGGCCGACCCCGAGCTGCGCGAACGGCACAAGCAGGAATATGGCGTCGATCCGGGAGAGCAGGTCGGCGGGCTGCAGATTGTCGGCACGGAACGGCACGAGGCGCGCCGCATCGACCGCCAGCTCCGCGGCCGCTCCGGACGCCAGGGCGACCCGGGCCGGTCCAGGTTCTACGTCTCGCTCGAAGATGACCTGATGCGCATGTTCGGCGGCGAACGGATCGGCAAGATCATGGACTCGCTCGGCATCGAAGAGGGCGAGGTGATCACTCATTCGATGGTGACACGGGCGATCGAGAAGGCGCAGAAGCGGGTCGAACAGTACAACTTCTCGATCCGCGAGCACCTGCTCAAGTACGACGACGTGATGAACATCCAGCGCGAGGTGATCTACGCCCGCCGCCGCAGCGCGCTGCACGGGGACATCCACGAGGAGCTCGCAAACCTGCTCGAGGAGTACATCGCGATCACAATCGACCGCTTCACCTCACCGCGGGAAGGGCCGTTCGCGTGGGAGCTGGATGAACTGCGCTCAGCGCTCTTGCGCACGCTCCATGTCGATGCCCAAATTGACGACGATGAGATGGACACGTTGACCGCCGACGAACTCGAGTCCCGTGTGCTCGAGGAGGCGCGGCAACGGTTCATCAGCCGCCGCGAGTACCTCGGCGACGAGCTCTATGAAAGGCTGCTGCGCTATACCATCCTCCGCGTCGTCGATCAGCAGTGGATGGAGCATCTCTACGAGATGGACCGTCTCAAGGAGGGGATCGGGCTGCGCTCGTACGCGCAGAAGGACCCGCTGATCGAATACAAGCGCGAAGGGCTCGCGGCGTTCGAGGAGATGCTCGGCCGGATCGCGGAGACGAGCCTGCGCATGGTGCTCACCGCGGAAGTGCGTGTCGAGGAGCCGGAACGGCCGGCCGTGCTTGACGCCGGGCGTCAGATCAAGTCGGAGACGGCCGGGATGGGCCTCGGCGGGCGTGAGGAAGCGCCGCAACCGGCGATGGCCGGAGCGACGGTCGAGCGCGCGATGAGTCGCCCGTCGCGGGGCTCGGGCGCGCAGCCGCAGCGACAGGCGGCGAGGCAGCAGACTGTGACCCGTGACCGGCCGAAGATCGGGCGCAACGACCCGTGCTGGTGCGGCAGCGGCAAGAAATTCAAGCATTGTCATGGACGAAGCACATGACCAGGCAAGGGTTCCGCGATGACGGCAGATGATACCTTCGTCCCGAGGAAAGTCGTCGGGCTCGCGATGCACCTGCTCAAGGAAATCCGCGAACATCGCATCGCGCTTGATGAGATCGAGGAAATAGGGGAGGAACTCCGCGGCCAGGGTTACTCCGATTCCGAAATCAACGCCGCGTTCGACTGGGTTTATGACCGCATCGACGGGGTCGATCCCTCGGAGGTGATGTACCGCGCGGGCGCGAGCGAATCGGCGTTTCGCGTGCTCCACCCCGCGGAACGAGCCGTGCTCACCTCCGAAGCGTATGGCCAGCTCATCGAAATGCAGACGCTCTCGATGCTCGATCTCGACGACATCGAACGCCTGCTCGACCGCGCGATCGCAATCGGCGGGCCGATCGGCGCCGACGAACTGCGCACCCTCGTCCACTCCTACCTGTTCGAAGAGGGCAGCCGCGCCGGCAGCCGCGGCTCCGCACACAACATTATCTCATCCCGCGGGACAGTGCATTGAGACTGGGACAGACCCCTCACACGAGCAGCATCCTCGCGTCCGGGGCGACGAGCAGCCAGCCGTGATTGAGCACGCCGAGCGACTTCGCAGGCAGGTTCGAACCCGCGAACGGCGTGTTGTGCGCCTTTGAAAAGAACCGTGACGGCTCCACCGTCCACGCCGCGTCCGGGTCGATGATCGCGAGCTCCGCGGGCGCGCCCTGACGGATCTGCGCCGGCGGGAGCTGGAGGATCTCGCGCGGCCGCACCGCGAGCAGCTCGACCAGTTTCACCCAGTCCACCTTGTCCCCGGTTGCCAGTTCCCGTGCGACCACTCCGAGCGCGGTTTCGAGCCCGACGACTCCGTCCGGGACGAGGCTGAACTCGACGAGGCACTCCTCGTCGGTGAGCGGGAAATGATCGGAGGCGATCGCGTCGATCGTACCGTCACGCACCCCCGCGCGGAGCGCATCGCGGTCGTCCTCGGTGCCCAGCGGTGGTGTCATCTTGAACGCGCCGTCGAACGATTCGCATTCTTCGTCGGTGAGCGCGAGGTGGTGCGGGGTCGTGTCGCAGCTGACCTGGACGCCGCGTTCACGCGCCCAGCGGATCAGTGCGAGCGATTCGGCGCTGGAGACGGCCTCGAGGTGGATTCGCGTCCCGGTGTGCATCGCAAGCAGCAGGTTGCGCGCGACGGCGACCGATTCAGCGATCGACGGCCACGGCGCCTGGCCGAGCCGTGTCGAGACCGTCCCCTCGCGCACCACGCCGGTCTCCGACAGGCTCGTGTCGTAGCTGCGGCTGCTGATCAGCAGGTCGTGCAGCTTGCAGTATTCGAGCGCGCGGCGCATGATTTCGGCGTTCGCGGTGCGACGGCCGGCATCGCTGAACACGCGCACGCCCGCGGCGTAGATGTCGTCGATGTCGGTGAGCCTGCGGCCGCCGGAATCGCGCGCGATCGCGGCGGTCGGCTGCACGGTCACCGGTGAGCCGCTCGTCCGGTCGCTGATCCAGCGCACGATGCCGGCGTTGTCCACGANCGGGTCGCTGTCGGGGGCGACGGCGACGCCGGTGAATCCGCCCGCCGCCGCCGCGACCATCCCGCTCACGAGCGTCTCCCGGTCTTCCCGGCCCGGTTCGCCGAGGTGGGCGTGCATGTCCTGCAACCCGGGGCAGAGGATCTTCCCGCGCAGATCGATCGAGATCGTGTCGTCCGGGAGCTCCTCTTGATCAACCTCGCCCACCGCCGCGAGCCGGCCGCGTTCAACGAGCAGGTCGATGGCTTTGTCCAGGCTCTGCGACGGGTCGATCACGCGCGCGCCGGCGAACAGTACGGTGCGGTTCCGCTGCACGACCCAGTCGTGACCGCGGAGCAGTTCGGTTCCGCGCTTGCTTTCCCAGGTCATTTCTCACCTCCCGCGAGCAGGAACAGGATCGCCATCCGCACCGCGACGCCGTTCGTCACCTGCTGGAGAATCACGCTGTGCGGGCCGTCGGCGACGTCGGCGTCCAGTTCGACTCCCCGGTTGACCGGGCCGGGGTGGAGGATGGTGAGCGGCTTCGGCGCGGCTGCGAGGCGCTCGCTGGTCACGCCGTAAGTCGCGTGATATTCCCGCAATGAGGGGAACAGGCCGGCATCCTGGCGCTCGAGCTGGATGCGCAGCACGTTGAGCACGTCCGACTTCGCGATCGCCTCGTCGAGGTCGTAGTACACCGTGACCCCGAGGTCTTCGACGTTGCGCGGGAGCAGCGTCGGCGGGCCGCAGACGGCGACTTTCGCGCCCATCGTCGTGAGTCCGAGGATGTTCGAGAGCGCGACCCGGCTGTGCGCGATGTCGCCGATCAACGTTACGCGCAACTTGTTGAGTTCGCCGTACTTGTCGCGCAACGTCATCATGTCGAGCAGCGCCTGTGTCGGGTGCTCGTGCGGGCCGTCGCCGGCGTTGATCACCTTCGAGTCGCAGTGTTTCGCGAGCAGGTGCGGCGCTCCGGGGAGCGGGTGGCGCATCACCACGAGGTCGATCTTCATCGCCTCGAGGTTGCGGATCGTGTCGATCAGCGTCTCGCCCTTGCTCACGGAGGACGTCGAGGCGGAGAAGTTGACAACATCCGCGGAGAGGCGTTTTTCCGCGAGTTCGAAGCTGATCCGGGTGCGTGTCGAGCTTTCGAAGAAGGCGTTGACGACGGTGACATGTCGGAGCGTGGGGACTTTCGGAATCGGCCGGTGGAGGATTTCCTTGAACGCGACCGCGGCGTCGAGGATCGCGGTGATGTCCTCCGCGGGCATCTCCCTGAGGCCGAGCAGATGAGCGGATCGAAGTGCCATCCGGGGCTCCTCGTGGCTATAGAGCAGTTCTTGAAGGAGGTGTAGACCGTTGGCGAAAAGTGCGCAGGCGCGTCATTCTGAACGAAGTCCGGCGTCAGTTTGTCGGACGAAGTGAAGAAGGTCCAGATTGGCTGAAGGTTTGGTATTATTGAGTTTACCTTCATCAAACTCGGACCTTCTTCAGGCCGCCTCCGCCGAAACAGACCGGCTTGAGCGGCCTTCAGAATGACGAATCCGCCACCTTAGGGCCACAGTCACAACGTCCGGAAGAGAATGTCTCGCCCAATACCGGCCGGCCGTGCGGGCCTGCCGGCGCGGATGTAGGACACGGAGATCGTCCCACGAGACATTCCTTCCCAGAACCACTACAGATCGGTCGACTGGAACCATGTATTCATGCGGGTTCTAAATCGGACATCGATGTCCGATTTACTCGCTCCGGCGCCGTTTCAGCTATCTTCGCCCGGTTCTCGTATCAGCACGACTTCGTCCACGCCGTCGACTTCCCTGATCCGCACCTGCACATTTTCGCCGCTCGACGTGGGGATGTTCTTGCCGACGAAATCGGCTTTGATCGGCAGTTCGCGGTGGCCTCGGTCCACGAGCACGGCGAGCTGGACGCGCGCGGGGCGGCCGTACGCGATCAGCGCATCGAGCGCCGCGCGCGCGGTGCGGCCGGTGTAGAGCACGTCGTCGATCAGCAGCACGGTCGTGTTGTCGATCTCGAACGGGATGTCGGTCACCTTCATCTGCGGTCCGACCTTGCGGATGCGGAAATCGTCGCGGTACATCGTGACATCGAGCACGCCGACATCGATCTTGCCGCCGGCGATCTCGCCCATCGCGGTGGCGATCCGGCGGGCGACATCGACGCCGCGCGTGCGGATTCCGACCACACCCAGGTTCTCCACGCCGCGGTTGCGCTCGATGATCTCGTGCGCGAGCCGGGTGATCGACCGCTGCACGTCGAGCTCGTCCAGCAATCGCACTTCGCGGTCAGGCATTCGCTCCCTCCCTCGTGGTCAGCGGAACAGGTGCAAAAAAGAAACGCGCTTCCCTTCGTCGGGACGCGCGTACGGGTGCAGTCTCCAACGGCGGGCGGTTGATCCGGCTCCGCCGAATCCCGCCTCGTCCGGTACGATCAGGCTGTCGCCGGTGCGTTCACCGGTCCGTGCTGCGTCCCTTCCCCGCCTCGCGGGACGGGATTAAAGGGCTGGCTGAAGGTACGCCGAGCGGGTCGATGAAACAAGCGGGGCTCACGAGACGCGGGCGGATTGTCCGGGAGATGATTACCTGTCAGCCCCGGTCGATGCGCTGGTTCGCGTGCGCGACTATCTCCGGCCAGAGCGCGCGGGCCCGCCGCAGCAGCTCCGGCCGTGTACCGTCATTGCGCAGCGTGAAATCGGCCCGCTCCGTTTTTGCATCGGCCGGGAGCTGCATCCGGTACCGCTGCAGCAGTTCGTCCGCGGTCAGTTGCATCCGCCGGGCGGCACGTTCCGCGCCGACTCGTGGATCGACGATCACGGCGACGAGCACGTCGTAGCGCGCTTCGTCCTTCCATTCGCAGATCATCGCGGCATCGACGATCGCGATCCGGCCGGAAGCGAGCACGCGCCCCACCTGTTCTTCAAGCCGCGCCCGGATGTGCGGCCAGATCTCGCGGTTGAGCTCGTCGATCAGCCCGCGGTCGGAGAACACGATCCGCCCGAGCGCGGTGCGGTCAAGTTCATCGCCGTGAAACACCGCGCCGCCGTAACGTTCGCGCAGCCACGCGCGGAACGGTTCGCATTCGTTGACGACGGCGCGGCCGAGCACATCGCCCTCGATAATCCCGGCGTCGTGCTCGCTCGCCCAGAGCCGGGCGACGGTTGACTTGCCGCTGCCGATGTTGCCGGTGACGCCGAGCAGAAACGGGGCGGCGGGCGGTTCGTTCATCGGCTCGCGCTCTTGATCCGTTCGGCGAGCGCAGTCAGCTCGGGATCGTCGGGAGACTGTTCGCGCAGCCGGGCGAGCATCGCCTCCGCGTGCTTCCACTTGCCCTGGCCGATCTGCAGCTTGACGAGCGTCTTCGAAACAGGCCCGCGATACTCTTCCGGCCGGGTTTCATCCTCGGGTCCTCCGCGCGCGACGGCCCGGCCCTGCTCGCGTGTCGAAGCGGGAGGTGAGGGCTCGGTGTCACGAGGTGTTTCCCGTGGCTCGGCGGGTGGCTCCGCGTCATGCTGGTCCGCTTCCTCTTCGACTGCGGGCTCCTCGGGCGTAGCGGCTGGTTCGCCAGGGGACGGTTCCGGCGTCCGCTCGCCCTCAAGCTCACCGAGCTTCTTCTCGAGTTCGCGAAGCGAATGATGGTCCGGAACCTGCGGCGCCGGCTGCTCCGGCGGCTCGTATTCAGGCCCGGCGCCGCGCTCCGCTTCCGCCGACTCCGACTCTTCATGTTTCGAGCGACCGGCGAACTGGCGGATCAGGTGGTCGAGATCCGAGCCGGCGGCGGTCGGCTGCGGGGCGGGTTGCGCGGGCGACTGCTCCGGTTCGGCCTGCTCGGGTCCGCGCCCGGACGTGGTTTGCGCCTCCGCGCGCTCGGGCTCGTCCCCCTCCGGATGCGACGCCGCAGCATCCTCCGCTTCCGGCCGCTCGATTTCCACCGGAGCCCCGCCGGTGTCCTCGGCCGGAGAGTGGGTGTCGATCTCCGGCGTATCGACAAGCTTCGGCGGATCGGCCTTCAGCTCCTGCAACGGGGCTTCGAAATCGATCACATCCCGCGCCGGCTGGCCGCCACGCTTGAGCGCCTTTTCAAGCGGCGTCAGGGAACGGGTTTCCGCCGCCTTGGTTTTCGCCTCCTGCTCCGCCTCCGCCGCGGGAGCACGTCTCAACGCGGGTTCTTCTTCCGCGTCGGACGCGTCCGTTGCGCGCCTGCGAAATTCAGACTCCTCGTCGCCGTCCGCCGCCGCGCGTTTCATGCCCGGTTCTTCTTCGCCCTCTTCGGCCGGCGTCGCGCGCTTCAACGCGGCGTCCTCATTCTCCTCAGACGCGCCGGCCTGTTTCAGCGCGGGCTCCTCTTCTCCCTCGGCCGGCTCGGCCCGCTTCATCTCCGGGTCATCGACCTCACCGGCGGTTGCCGCCTGTTTCATTCCCGGCTCATCTTCGCGCTCGGCTCCGGCGGCTTCTTTCAACCCGGGTTCATCCACGTCCGCGCCGGCGGCGGCCTGCTTCATCATGGCCTCCTCCTCGGCCTCGGCCGCAGCGGCTTCCCTCGACGCGGGTTCATCCGGTTCTTCCTGTTCATCCGCCTTCTTCATCGCCGGCTCATCGATTTCCTCCGACGGTCCGCCCTTGTTCATCGACTGCTCGTCCTCCTCATCGACGGCTTCCGCCTGCCTGAGGGCGGGTTCCTCCTCCTCGCCGGTGGGCTCGGCCTTCTTTATCCCCGGCAAATCAACGATCTCGACCGAAGCCTCTTTCAACTCGGCTTCTTCTTCCTCTTCCGCTGAATCCACCGGTTTCAGCGCAGGCTCATCCTCCGCGCGTCCGGGCAGACGCGCGAGCATCTGTGTCAACTCTGATTCGTCGATATCCGGGAGGAAGCCGTCGGGGATATCCGGGCGCGGTTCGGTCATGCTCAACTCCCCGGCGACTGCTCTCGCGAGCGCGCCGAGCTCGGAGAAGTCCGCCGGATGCCACTGCTCATCCCACTGGACATCGTCCCGATACCGTTCGTGCAGCTCCTCTTCGATCAACTGCCGTTCGTGGTCTTCGACTTCCTCATCGAACGGGCTCAGCAGGTAGAGTTCTCGCACGGCCGTGCGCTCGCGGTCCCTGCGTCCGAGCTCACGGAGCAGATCGGCGTATTCCTTGCGCGCGCGACGGTTGAGGCGGTCGAGCTCGAATGCGCGTTCGTACTCGCGGAGCGCGGTTTCGTAGTCCTTGAGCATCCGGCAGGCGCGCGCGAGCAGGAAATGCGCGGTCGGGTTGTCCGGGTCGGTTTCAAGACCTTCGAACAGACGGGCGCGCGCCGGCTTCGGTTTGCCGAGCTCGAGCTCGACGCCGGCGAGCCGACTGTAGAGGAACGGCCGCTTGCGCACCTGTTTTTTCAGGTGCTTGTACCGGGATTTGAGACGGCGTTTCATGGTGAGCAAAGTGCGAAATGAAACGGCGGGGGACAACTCCCCTCAGCGGTCCGGTCGATCGCTCCCGCTTCGCATGCCGATCTCGAGGCCGGGCAGCACATCATCCCCGATCACGAGCCGGTAGCGGGCCTGAGCGATGTTGTGGTCCATCAGCGCGCGCGTGGCGCTGACACGGCTGCGGTTGAGCGCGAGCTGCGCGTCGATCCAGTCGCGCGCCGTGATCTGCCCGTTGCTGAACCGTTCACGGCTGATCTCCCAGGACCGTTCCGCGATCCGCAGCGAACGCAGCGTGATCTCGTAACGCATCCGCGCCTCGCGCAGGTTGCGCACCGCACTGCGCACCGCGAGCACGACCTGCTTCTCGGACTGCTCCGCGTCGAATTCCGCGCGGCGTTTCGCGAGACGCGCCCGCTGTACCTCGGCGTTCCTGCGCCCGCCGCTGAACAGTGGCACGGTTAACGAGAAGGTGAAACCGCGATTCACCGAATAGTCGTCGTAGTCGGAGGAAAACGCGTCATTGAACGACGGGTCGCGCAGCTCGAGGTTGTAGAACCCGCTCACCTGCGCGCCGAGTCGCCACGGCCGGCGCGCGTCGTCCAGCGACAACTCCGCCTGCTGCTTCTCGATCTGCGCGAGCCGGACCTCTTCGCTCCGGTCGAGTGCGCGTGAGATCGCGCTGTCGAGCGACACGGAGATCGTGTCGAACTCCGGCTCGCCCGCGATCCTGACCGGAACGTCCATTTCCAGCCCGAGCGTGTTGCGGAACTGGTCGAGCCGGCTCTCGTAGGCGGCCTCCGCGCTGAGCAGGTCGGTCTCGACCCGGGCCGCCTCGACCTCGAGCTGCATCGCCTCGACCTCCGGGAGCAGGCCGGCCTCGTACTTGCGGCGCGCGAGCTCGGCGGTCTCGCGGTTCGCGGCGAGGTCGTCCCGGTTGATCTCCAGTTCACGCGCGCTCGCGAGCAGGCCGTAGAACGATTCGATCACGTTGAACACGAGATCGCTGCGACGCTGCGCGCCGTTCAGCGTCGCCTGCTCGTACGACAGCTCCGCGCGTTGCTTCGCGATCCGGCGCAGGTTGCCGCGCAGCAGTTCCTGGGAGAAGATGAGCCGGTAAGAGCTGCTGAACTCGAGCTCCTCTTCGTCCGCGGTGATGTCGCTCGCGTAGAAGCGGCGGTAGAGGTTGGACTCGAGTCGGAGCTGCCCGCCGGTCGGCAGCGGCTGGCGGAGACTGAAGTCGCTTTCCCAGCGCCGGTTCTCCGCCTCGATCCACTCGCGCACGACCTTTTCCTGCGCCGGGTCGTAGATCAACTGCTCGGTGAGCGACTGCTGGAACGTGGGCGTGTTTACGTTCAGATCGATCTGCGGCGAATAGAGGTCGAGCGCTGCGCCGCGGAACGAGTAGTAGGACTGTCGCTCGCTGACGTCGGCGTAGAACGCCTCCGGCGACGATCCGAGCGCGATCTTCACCGCGCGCTCGAGGTCGAGCACGAGCGTGTCGCCCTGCGATACCCCCTGCGTCCGTTGTGCGCGAGCGACGCCGGCGAGCACTGTCACGAGCAGGAGAACCGGGAGAAGTGCCGCCGCGACGCGGGCGGCGACCGACTTCGCTGTTGACTGGATCCGCGTCCCGTGTCCCGTTCGTGCGACCATTTCACTCATGCCGCAGTGCGTTGATCACGTCCATCTTCGGTTATCCTTGACTAAAGTCAAGGGCAAGGCGCTTCACTCATGCCGCAGTGCGTTGATCACGTCCATCTTCGGTTATCCTTGACTAAAGTCAAGGGCAAGGCGCTTCACTCATGCCGCAGTGCGTTGATCACGTCCATCTCGGCCGCTTTTTTCGCCGGCCACCAGCCGAACACGACGCCTACGGTCGCGGACACTCCGAATGCGAGCAGGACGGCGACCGGGCCGATCGTCGTCCGCCACCCCGCGAACTGAGTGATCCCCCACGCCATCAAAACCCCGACCGCAATCCCGGCGACTCCCCCGATCAGGGAGAGGAGCACGGCCTCGAGCAGGAACTGGGAGATGACATCGCTGCGGCGCGCGCCCATCGCCCGGCGCACGCCGATCTCGCGTGTGCGCTCGACCACGTTCGAGAGCATGATGTTCATAATCCCGATCCCACCGACGAGCAGCGAGATCGAGGCGATCGCGCCCATCACGATATTGAAAATCCGCTGTGTTTCGCGACTCTGCGCGAGCAGTTCGACGGGGACGATGATCTCGAAATCCGTCACGCCGTGATGGCGGCGTGAGATGATCCGTTCCGCGGCCTGCGCGACGGTGCGCACTTTGTTCTCATCCGGCACGCGCACGACCACCGAGCCGAGCGGGCTGCTGCCGCGGCCGACCGCGAACCGGGAGTTCACCGTGTTCAGCGGTGCGTAGATGTCGCGGCTCATGTCCGGCATGTCGAGCCCCGCCGCGCTCAGTCCGCCGAGCACGGGCTGGATCACGCCGACGACCGTGAACCAGGCATCCTCGACCTTCATCCGCTTCCCGAGCGGATTCGTGAGCGGAAACAGCTCCCGGCGCAGCGGCTCGGTGATCACTGCGACCGGCATCTGCCGGCGGTCGTCGTCCGCGCTGAAGAACCTGCCGGCGGTCAGCCTCACGTTGAACACGTCCGCAAACTCGGGGATCGTGCCGACAATCCCGGTCGTCCGGCGTTCGGGGAGCACGGCGTTCACGTCCTCGCGGCGGACGGGAATCACGTGACTCGCGTCGGCGAGCAACGCGCGCAGCGCGTCCGCGTCCGCTTCAGTCAGCCAGTCCGGGTTCGTGCGCTTGTTGTTCAGCAGCTCGTCCTGGTCGTCGGGGATGCGGACGTTCACGAGCACGTTGTTCACGCCGAGGCTCTGGATTGCGTTGAGGATCTCGTGCTGTGCGCCGGCGCTGATCGAGATCATCGCGATCACGGCGGCGACGCCGAAAATGATCCCGAGCGTGGTGAGCAGACTGCGCAGTTTGTGCGAGAGCAGGCCGTCGAGCCCGATGCGGAGGTTCTCGCGCATCGTCACCGACGCCCCGCCGAGCCCTTCGCGGCGATCCGCGCCGGTCATGAGCCGTCGCCGTTGTTCTGCATCACGGTCGCCGCGCCGGCGTCCGCGTCCTCGTCGAGACCGGTCCACGTCGTCGGGTCGAACCCGACGTTCGGATCGACGAGGCTGACGCGGTCATCCGCTGTCAGCCCGGACGCGACGACGACGAAGTTGTCGTTGCGCACGCCCAATTCGACCGGCGTGCGCCGGTAGCCCGCGTTCGCGCGGAACACGGTCGGTCTCCGATTCTCGGTGAACACGGCGTCGAGCGGGATGTACAGCGTGTCCGGGACTTCCTGTACGATGATCGTCGAGGAGACGGTCATCCCGGGTTTGAGCACGTCGTCAACTTCGTCGAGCTGGATCGTGACGTCGAACACCTTGACCTCGGCCTCACGCTCCTCGTCGATGCGGGCGAGGCGGGCGACCTCGACGACGGTGCCGGGGTAGATACGGTCGGGGAACGCGTCGGGCACGACCCGTGCGGACTGGCCTTTCTCGACGCGGGAGACATCGATTTCGTTGACCGACGTCTCGCCGACCATCACGTTCAGGTCGGGCAGCTCGATCAGGCCCTGCCCGCGCCACGGTGTGTCGCCGACCTTGAGCTCGCTCCGGTTCGACCCGTTCCAGATCTTCATGTACACGACGAGTCCGGGCTGCGGCGCGGTGATCGTCAGCTCCCCGAGCTCGCGCTTAGCCTGCTCGAGGCTCATCCGCGCCTGTTTCACGTTCAGTTCGAGCGTGCGCAGCTCGGCGTGATTGATGATCTTCTGCTGCTCGATCCGCTTCTCGGCCTGTTCGAGCTGGATTTCCGCCTGTTCGAGCGCGAGTTCCTGCTCTTCTTTTACCACTTCCGCCTCGAACTGCATCTGCTGGAGGCGAAGCTCGGCCTGGCGATAGCTCGCCTCGGCGGATTTCAGGCTCGCCTCGAGGTCGGCCATCGTGCTCGCCATCGACGACTTGCTTTTCTCGAGGTTGGCGAGTGCCTTCTCGAGCTCGTTCCGGCGCTCGTCGATCCGCTGCTGGAGCTCGGTGCCGTCGAACACGACGAGCGTGTCGCCCTTGTCCGCGATCGAGCCTTTTTCCGCGAGCGAGACGACCTGCAGGTTTGTGCGCACGCGCGGGGCGCGGACGACGATCGAGTTCTTCGCGCGCAGCTCTCCGGTCTCGGTGATCGAGACGACGAAGTCGCCGCGTTTCACCGGGTAGCTCGGGAGGTCGCCGCCGCTCGCGCCGCCGCCGACGAGCAGCGCGATCAGCAGGATGATGAGCAGGCCGGCGGCGCCGAGCCCCCAGCGCAGCCAGCCGTTGTTCCAGATCGCCGCCAGAATCATCGTCCCGTCCGTGTGCGCGTCGAGCAGTTCATCCCATTTCACTCGTTGTCTCGGGCAATATAGGACCGGCGCCGGTTGCCGTCTGAATCGGCGGCTCTCGGGTCGTCTCACCGTGAACCCGGCCCGGTCAATGCGAAGTTCGACCGCGAGTGCGCACACAGCCTGCCCGGGAGAGTGAACGATCCGGACCGTCTTCTCACCGGGTGAGACACCCGGCGCGTGGATCGGTCACGAGCCACACGCGCCGGTTCTCCGAGAGACAGCGGCGCGCATCGCTCTTCATCTAATAACCCTTTCACACACAACTACTTAGACTGCAATCCCGATCGAATCGTGACACGATTCCAACATGCGCTGAACATGCCGCAGAGCCTCCGCCGCGGACGCCTCGCGCCGGTCGATCTCCTGTCTTATCTTCCGCACGACTCGCGACACTGAGTGACGCCACTGCTCTCGCGCGTGCTTTTCAGTTCGTATCCGCAGCTCCCGCGAGGTGATCCCCTCCGGAGACGGAAACCGTGTTTTCGGCCGCCGGCGCATCCACGCTCCGAACGACGCGCCGCACGCCGCCCTCAGGTCCGGCGACAGGAAGGCGAGGTACGCCTGTGACAGCGTTCACGCGCCCCCCGCACAAAGCACCGTTCAAGACGGCTGCGCTTCTCATTGCGGCTGGCCTGTTTGCAGGAGTTGCCGCGGTGCGGGCCGCCGGGCCGCGCTCGCAGCCTCCGCGCATCATGCAGGACGACTACTGGCACTATACGAGCGTCGGCAACCTCGGGATGACGGTCACCAACTTCGGCATCCTCGGCCAGGGCTACAACAACCCGGACCAGCCCTCCTGCGAGTACAAGTTCCGCAGCACGCTCGACTCGCGCAAGGACGAGGTCGAACATTTCTCGTACGCCGGCATCTGGGTCGGGGGGATCGATCCGGACGGGCGCGAGAAGGTCTCGACGGCAATCACCGACGGCGTGTTCGGCTACGAGGACGGCGGCTGGGAGTACACCTCCTCGTTCGCCGATTCGATCGCGGACACCCCGATCTGGCGTCACCTCGCTGAGATCGACCGCCGCTTCGACCTGTCCCGCATCGACGAGGGAGAGATCGAGTTCGCGAACGCGCTCACGGCACAGATCGTGGACAGCAAGATCTACTTCGGAGAGGGGGACGTCGGCGTGGACTACCGCGCGAACAGCGCGTGGGACACGGTGGTCACTCAGTCTTCGCTGCGGGAGACGTCTCCGGGCAACCCGTACGGCAGCCAGTTCGATCCCGCGGCGATCAGCCACCAGGACCTGATCTGCGCGTACACTGACACGAACGTGCATGTCCCCGGCACCGGCGTCTCGATCCCGAATCACGACCCGCTCGGGGTGCACGTCTATCAGGAAACTTACGCGTGGAACTTCGGGTTCGCGGACGCATTCTCGATTCTCAACTACACGATCACGAACGTGCCGCGCGGGTGGATCATCGCCGAGGCGGACACGACGGTGGACTACGGGCTCGGCGTTGTCCGCGAGTTTTCGGCCGGCGACACGATCTTCACCGGCCCGGTGATCGAAGCGCCCTACTTCGGGCTCTGGATCGACTCTTCGATCGGCAACATGAACTACACCTCGAACTACGGCGAGAACACGCCGGGCGGGCGCTGGAACTGGTACGACAACCTGAACGACTACGTGCCCGAACGCCACCTCGCGCTCCAGTATGACTTTGACGGTGACGACGGCTGGGCGCAGTCGTACCTCGGAGTCAAGGCGCTCGGCGCGGAAATGGTCGAAGGCGATTCGCTGCCGGACGACTGGGACGCTTACTACCACCAGTGGACGTGGCAGGGTTCGACGTTCGGCAACGACTTTCCGATGCCGGCGACGGAGTCGGACCGGTACCGGACGATGAAGACGCACGGCAACTACGCGGCGATCCCGCACGATTCCGGCCACCAGCAGTCGTGGATGATCTTCCTCTCGTGCGGGCCGTTTCCTGATCTCGCCCCGGGTGACCGGTTCAACGTCGTCTATGCGATTGTCTGCGCGCGCTGGAACGGCGGCGGTCAGGACAGCGAGCAGCGGCGGCGGAATCTGTACACGAACGCGGACTGGGCGCAGATCGCGTACAACGGCGAGGATCGCAACGGCAACGGCGTGCTCGATCCGGGGGAGGACCGTGACGGCGACGGCGAGATCACGCGCTACATCCTCCCCGAGCCGCCGCCGTCGCCCGAGCTCGCCGTGGTCGCAGGCGACCATCGCGTCGAACTGTACTGGACCGACGACCCGGAGGCGGCGATCGATCCGATCAGCGGCGAGCAGGACTTCGAAGGGTACAAGGTCTACGGTTCTCCGAAGACGAAAATCGAAGATCCGGCATCCGAACAGGAGTTTACGCTGCTCGCCGAGTTCGACGTGGACACGACGGAGACCGACACGAACCTGGTCGGGTTCAACCTCGGGCTCGACGCGGCGCGCCTCGAGCAGGACACGGTGATCGGCGGAGTCACGTACCAGTACGGGTGGGTGAACGAAGGGGTGACGAACGGCTGGCCGCGTGACCTTTACTACGCGGTTACCTCGTACGACCACGGCGACCCGGACGCGGGGTTGCAGTCGCTCGAGTCGAACGCGAAGACGAACCTGACGTACGCGTTTCCGGGGACGCTGCCGGCGGATCCCGGTGACAGGCGGGTCGGCGTCTATCCGAACCCGTACCGCGGGCGCGCTGCGTGGGACGGGTTCACCGGCCGCGACCGGCTGATCTGGTTCCGCAACCTGCCCGCGCGCTGCGAGGTGACGATCTTCACGCTCGCCGGCGAGCAGGTGGACAGCTTCGAACACAACGCGGCCACGTACGACGGCGGCGACGTACAGCGGATCGAGATCGGCGCGACCGCGAACGAGCGCCGCGCGTTCAGCGGCGGCGAGCACGCCTGGGACCTGCTCAGCGACGACGAGCAGGAGATAGCGACCGGCCTCTACATCTACACCGTGGAAAACCTGGGCACGGGGGACGTGAAAACGGGCAAATTCCTGGTGATCAAATGAAACGTGCGACTCTCATTATGATCGGCGCGCTGCTCGTGTTCGTTCAGACCGCGCCGGCGGGCACTGTCGAAGGCGATTTCGGGTTCTACCGCCCGGCGCCGGCGGGGAAGGACGCGACGGCGGTCGCCGATAACGTGATCCTGCTGATCGGCGACGGGATGGGGCTGAACCAGGTAGCGGCGGCGCAGTTCGCGGCCGTCGGCCCGGAGGGCAGGTTGAGCATGCAGACCTTGCCGGTCACCGGGCTCGTCGAAACCTGGTCCGCGGACCGGTTGATCACAGACTCCGCCGCCTCCGGCACAGCGCTCGCGACCGGCCGGAAGACGAACAACGGGATGATCTCGACGCTGCCGGACAGCAGCGAGCCGCCGACGATCTTCGAGGCGGCCGAGCGGGCGGGGATGGCGACCGGGCTCGTTGTCACCTCCACGATCACGCACGCGACACCCGCCGTGTTCGCCGCCCATCATCCGGACCGTGACGAGGAGCGGGCGATCGCGCTCGACATAGCCGTGTCCGGCGTGGACGTGCTGTTCGGCGGCGGCCTCGGCCACTGGCTGCCCGAGCCCGACGGAGACCGGGAGGACGGCCGCGACCTGATCGTCGAGCTCGTCGAGCGCGGCTACACGGCCGTGAACGATCGCGACATGATGTTCAGCCTGACGGAACTGCCCGTGGTCGGCCTGTTCCAGGACGGGCCGCTCACCGAGAGTGACCCGGGTGAACCGTCGATCGCGGAGATGACCCGGACCGCGATCGACTTACTTTCGGCGCACGAGAACGGCTTCTTCCTCATGGTCGAAGGCAGCCAGATCGACTGGGAAGGGCACGGCAACGACGAGGACGAGCTCGTGCGCCGGCTGCTCCTGTTCGACATGGCGGTCGCGGAGGCGGTCGCGTTTGCGCGCGCCTCCGGGAACACGCTCGTGCTCGTCACCGCCGACCATGAGACCGGCGGGCTCACGATCACGGCGGGCGAACGCGACGGCTCGGCGATGGAAGCCGACTTCTCAACGGGGGATCACACGGCCGGACTCGTGCCGGTGTACGCCGGCGGGCCGGGCGCGTACGAATTCTCCGGCGTATTCGACAACACGATGATTCCTGTCAAGATCGCCCGGCTGCTCGGGTTGAGCGAGTTCGGGATGAAAACGGCCCGCTCGCCGGCGCGTGAACGGAGGTGAGGCGAACGGGAGATAACCCCGGGCTGCGGGCCTGATGCCCCGCAGCGCATTGAAAACAACAGCCACTTGTGTCATTCTGAACGTAGTTCGCGGTCTGTTTCGCGGACGAAGTGAAGAATCTCGACGACGGACGGTGACTTGTGTCATTCTGAACCGCGCCCGTGTCAGTTTACGGGCGCGAGTGAAGAATCTCGACCGCAGAGGGTGTTGTCAGGGAACGCGGGCCGGTCTCGAGATCCTTCACTCGCGCCGCCTCAACGAATACAAACGGCGGCGCGGTTCAGGATGACAAGAGGGCGCCGCCTCAACGAATACAAACGGCGGCGCGGTTCAGGATGACAAGAGGGCGCCGCCTCAACGAATACAAACGGCGGCGCGGTTCAGGATGACAAGAGGGCGCCGCCTCACCGAACACAAACGGTCGGCGCGGTTCAGGATGACAAGAGGCACGCAAACCCAATCCAAGACAACACCAGGCGTGTGCATATCCATGGGAAACGAGGAGAGACGATGATGCGAAGGCTACCGGTTTTGTTGTGCGCGATGTTCGTGGCGGCGGCGTTTTCGTTCGCGCAGACGCCGATCCACGACATCCAGTTCGTGGACGATCCCGCGTCCGATGACGCGAGCCCGATGGCCGGCGAGACGGTGACCGTGCAGGGCTACATCACGTTCGAGCCGATGTCCGAAGGGAACGGGTTCTTCATCGCCGACGCGCCGGGCGCGTGGAATGGGATCTACGTGTACACCGGCGGCGGTGAAAACTACGGCTTCGGCTGGGAAGTCTCGGTGACCGGCGAGGTCAGCGAATACAACGGGCTCACCGAGATCGCCGCCGAAAACGTGGAACTGATCGACGATCAGGGCGACGCGGTCGATTTCTGGTCCGAATACGACCCGCTCGACTACTACACCGTCGTGGACGCGTCGATGCTGAGCGAAGCCGCGACCGCCGAGCAGTACGAGGGCGTGCTCGTGCGCGTCGAAGATGTGACCGTGAGCGAGCTCCCCGGAGATTTCGGCGAATGGGATGTCGAGGACGCCGGCGGCAACGGCGTCGCGATCGACGACCCGGCAACGGACGACTTCGGCTACTACCACAAGGTGCTCGAGGGCCAGAGCTACGTACACATCCAGGGCGCACTCAACTACAGCTTCGGCGAATACAAGATCCGACCGGAGATCGCGTATGATCTGAAGGTGGAGGAGGACCCGGATAACGGCTACTACACGCAGATCGCGTATTTCCAGCAGGTGCGCCCGATGGACATGACGATCCGTGAGGACGTCAACGGCGACCTGTACACGTGGGACTCCTCCTATGCCGCGCGCGTGCGTTACGGCCTCGAGCAGGATCCGGAGTATGGTGAGGAAGTGACGATCCGCGCTGTCGTCACGTACCCAACCGAGCTCGGGTACGCCGGTGAGGGCGCGAAGTTCATCATGTCGGACCATCTCGTCGGCGACACGGCCGAGCCGTGGATGTCCGTGCTCAGCTACAACCCGGACCCGGAGACGTACGGCAACCTGTTCGAGGGCGACGAGATCGTATTCTACGGTGAGGTCGGCGAGTACTCTCGCGGCCCCGGCCACATGACCGAGCTGTGGATCACAGACCCGTTCGACAACGTGGACTTCGGCATCGACATGCCGGCCCCGGCGGTGATCGACGTCCCCGAGCTGCGCCAGCCGCAATATGCCGAGCGCTGGGGTAACGTGTTCGTCGAGCTGCAGAACGTGATCGTGACCAACCTCGAGCCGACCCCGTACGAGCTGTTCACCATCGATGACGATCTCGAGGATGAATGGCTGGACGTGAAGGTGGATGACGACTCGGACGCGATGTCGGACTACCAGGATCCGCCACTCGGGACGAACATCGAGTCGATCAGCGGCTGGATCTATCACCACTTCGGCACGTTGGACGTGAACGACGCCAACGACTGGACGTACAAGATCTGCCCGGCGTATCCGGAGGACATCGTGATCGGCGAAGGTCCGCCGAACATCCTCTCCGTGACCCGTGACTACGGCGCGCCGGGCCCGTACCAGCCCGTCGTGATCGGCGCGAGCGTCTCCGACAACAACGAGGTCGCCTCCGTAACCCTCCACTACCGGGTGGATGAAGGCGAGTGGAACGACGTCGAGATGGAGCATCAGGGCGGCATCGAGTACGAGGGTGAGATCGAGGGCCAGCCCGAGGGCAGCTTCGTCGAGTACTACGTCGAGGCGGTTGACGATCTCGAGCAGAGTTCGACAGCCCCGTCCGACCTCGACGAGCAGTACTACGGGTACGAGGCGACGGACAACATGACGATCAACGTCGTCCAGTACACCCCGTGGAACAACGGAGTGAGCCCTTACAACGGCTACTCCGTGGAAGTGACCGGCGTGGTCACGAACACGCTCGACAACGCGAACTACTACGCGGACGAGGATTACGGCCCGGCGTTCTTCATTCAGACCGGCGACACCGCCCCGTGGAGCGGAGTCGTCGTCCACCTCACCCCCGCGGTCGGCACGCTGCCCGAGTACGGCGACGAGGTCACGGTCGAAGGGACCGTCGATGACACCGGCCTCGGCTGGTCGTTCAAGTGGGGCGGAAACACCCGCATCCTCGACGTGTTCGAGATGACGAACAACGGGTCGGGCAACGACTACTCGGTGTATGACGCAACCGCCGCGGAAGTGAACGCCGCGCTCGAGCAGTACGAAAGCGTCGCGGTCCGCTTCTCCGAGCTCACGATCACCGGTGTGAACGAGTTCGACTGGTCGTTCACCGACGGGTCCGGCGAGGAGTTCCTGCTCGACGACGACCTGATCCCGGACACCGACACGGAGACGCTCGAGATCTTCGAGAGCCTCGCCGCCGGCACCACTATCTCCGACCTGACCGGGATCGTCACGTACAGCTTCGGCACGTGGAAGGTCGAGGTCCGGTTCGCGGACGACTTCGGCACGGTCGGCGTGGACGAGAACTTCGTCGCGCAGCCGCACGAGTTTGCGCTCGACCCGGTCTATCCGAACCCGTTCAACCCGACGGCGACCGTGTCGTTCTCGCTGCCGCGGGCGGCGGATGTCAAGCTGATCGTGTACAACGCGATGGGGCGGAAGGTGCGCAAGCTGATCGACGCGCCGATGCAGGCGGGCCGTCACTCCGGCGTGTGGAACGGCCGCGACGATTCCGGCCGGGAAGTCGCCTCCGGCGCCTACTTCCTCCGCCTGATCGCCGGCGACAGGCAGCAGGTGCGGAAGATGGTGCTGATGAAATGACGGCTGGCGCCTGGCGGCTGGCGGCTGGCGGCTGGCGGCTGGCGGCTGGCGACAAACAGTGTCATCCTGAACAAGCGCGGCGTCTGTTTGCCGCGCGCTGTGAAGGATCTGCGAACGGAATCCGCACCCGGTTCAATTGGAATCGCCGTCGGGTGGTGTATCGGGTAGATCCTTCACCCTTCGCGCGACACTGACCGCGCTTCGGGTTCAGGATGACACGGAGTGGGCGCCGACACTGACCGCGCTTCGGGTTCAGGATGACACGGAGTGGGCGCCGACACTGA
>JAANWZ010000143.1 GCA_018263585.1 Calditrichota bacterium
GCCCCTTCGAGCAGATACAGGCGCTCGCGCCCGCGGTATTTCTTCATCGCCAGCTTGCGTAGCGTCGCCAGTGATGGTCCGGTGGATGTCATCGACTCTCCCGTCCTTTGCGAAGACCTCTCGCCGTCGTTATTGCCGGAATATAGAACGATCGCCGCTCGATCTCGCCCCTTGACCGACCTCTCCGTTCCGGCTATGTTCCGCCGGACGGCCGGAGCGCGGGTTTGTTCGCCCGCAACCCCGGTGGAGGAATGGAATGCCGGACATCGCAGCCTACCTCGCGGCGGTTGTTGCCGGGAGCGTGCTGATCGCATCATTGCGCCTGCTCACGGTCCCGGCCACATTCGTCGCGGCGGGGATGGCGTTCCTCCTGCTGCTCGCCGGCGGCTGGTCCTGGCTCGCGCCCGCGCTCGCGTTCCTCTTCCTCGCGGGGTTGTGGACACGCTGGCCGGGGGCGTCACATGATCGCGACCGCACGCGCCGCGCGCGCCAGGTGCTCGCGAACGGGATCGCGCCGATGCTGTTCTCCCTCGCCGCGATCATCACCGGCGCCGCGTTTCTCGCGATCCCGGTCGCCGGTTGCTACGCGGCCGCGGCGGCGGACACGTGGGCGACCGAATGGGGCGGGGCGTTCGGCGGCCGGCCGCTCGACCTGCGCACGCTCCGACTCGCGCGCGCCGGACAGTCCGGCGCCGTGAGCGCGCTCGGCACCGCCGCCACCGTCGCCGGCGCGGCTTCGGTCGCGGTCGCGTGCGCATGGGCCGGAATGATCGGCTGGGAACTCGCGCTCCCGGTGACCGCCGCCGGCGCCGGCGGGTCGCTGATCGACAGCCTGTCCGGCGCGTGGCTGCAGGGACTGTGGCGGACCGAACGCGGTGAGCTCGTCGAGGAACGACGTGCCGGCGAACCGGTCGAAATACAGCGCGGCGTGCGCTGGATCGATAACGATGTCGTCAACTTGATCGCCACGGCGTCGGGGGGCGTGCTCGCGTGGCTGATAGCCGCGTGAGCAACGCCGGCCCGTGCACAGGGCGGAGGGGGAACCATGAACGGACGATTGATGGCCGCGCTTGCGCCCGCACTCGCGGCGGCGCTGTTGCTCGCAGGCTGCACGCAACCGCTCCCGCAACGGTCGCCGGTCGGCGAGGTCGCGGACTACGAGGCGGTGTACAAGCTCGACCCGGAAGGACACACGCTGTCCGCCGAGGTCACCGCGCGCTGGGCGCCCGCGGAACTGGACACCTTCTTCTTCCTGCTGCACCGTGACCTGCAAGTCGCGGAGGCCGGCACGGAACGCGGCGCCCACGGCGAACTGCTCGCACTCGCGGAAGGAAAGTCGATCCCGATCCGTATGAGACCGCATCTGCCCGACACGAGCTGGTTCGACGACGGCGGGCATCTTGCGCTGTACGCGCTCCCGGTCGCTTCCACCGCGGACACGGTCGCCCTTCGCTTCTCATATACCGGCGTAATCCACGACGAGGTCGAGGTGCCCGAATTCTCCCGCTGGGAGATCGCGGACGAGACGACCGGCCTGATCGACGAGCGCGGCGCGTTCCTCGTCCCCGGAACCGGCTACTACCCCGCCCTCCCCGGCGCGTACCACCTGAGCCGGTTCACGACGACGATCGAACACCCGGACGAGTGGGAGGCGCTCGTCGAGGGGAACCTGCTCGCCCGCGAACCCGGCCGCGCCCGCTTCGATTCGGCCCACCCGCTCGACGGCTCCTACCTCGTCGCCGGGCCGTACGTGCTGAGCACGCGCGAAGACTCCTCGTTCACCGTCGCGATGTACCACTACGGTAACGACGAGCAGCTCGCCGAACGGTACCTCGATGCATCGGCGAACTACCTGGCCGACTACGAGGAGCTGATCGGGCCGTACCCGTTCGAGCGGTTCAGCGTGGTCGAGAACTGGTTTCCGACCGGGTACGGGATGGCGAGCTACACGCTGCTCGGTTCGCAGGTGCTCCGGCTCCCGTTCATCATCTACACGTCGCTCGGCCACGAGGTCTGCCACAACTGGTGGGGCAACGGCGTGCTCGTCGATTACGAGCGCGGCAACTGGTGCGAGGGGCTGACTACGTACCAGGCCGACTACCGGTTCAAACTGGAACGCAGTGCGGGCGAGGCGAAGCAGTACCGGCTCGACCTGCTCCGCGACTACAGCGACTATGTGATCCGCGGCGACGAGCAGGATTTCCCGCTGCGCGAGTTCACCTCCCGTACAACCGCCGGCACACGCACGATCGGCTACGGCAAGGCGATGATGGTGTTCCACATGATCGAGCGTCGGATCGGCACGGAGGAGTTCGAGAGCGCGCTGCGCGACCTCTACTACGAGCGCCGGTTCAGATTGACCGGCTGGCGGCATTTCTTCGAACGGTTCGCGGAGGCCGAGGGAACGGATCTCGACTGGTACGAGCGCCAGTGGATCGACGATGACGGCGCCCCGATGTTCGAGGTCGCCAACGAGCTCGTGCATCACGCCGGCGACGGGTCCGGCTACCTGCTCGAGTTCGATCTCCGGCAGGTTCAGGACGCCCGGCCGTTTCGGCTCGACGTGCCGATCCGGCTCCACTTCGCGAGCGATTCGACGGCTGAACATGTCTTGCGAGACGTGAATGGCGAGACGTACCATGCCCGCGTTCCGGCGGGAGCGCGGCCGGTGCGGTTTGACGTCGATCCGGACTTCCACGTGTTCCGCGCGCTCGACCCGGCGGAGGCTCCACCGACGCTCTCCGGGTTCTACGCGGCGGACGAGCCGGTCGTCGTCCTCCCCACCGGGGGCACACAGGCGATGCGGGACGCGTACCGTGAGTTCGCCGAAGCACTCTTCCGCCGCACGGACGCGAGATACGTTCGCGAAGATTCGCTCGAGCTGTTCGATCCCGGAGAGCGCTCGCTGCTCCGGTTCGGGAACGAACACGGGGCGCGGCGTGTGCTCGAGACCCCGGAGGCCGATGGGCTGAGCGTGCGCAACAGCGCGCTCGCGCTCGCGTGGGCGAGCCGGAGCGCGGACGACCCGACCGTGGTCAACATGCAAGTGTGGGCCGCGTCGCCGCACGCGCTTGACCAGCTCCCGCGCAAGCTGCCTCACTACGGGAAATACAGCTACCTGGCGTTTTCCGCCGGAGAAAACGTGGCGAAAGGGCAGTGGCCGGTCACACAATCGCCGTTGATTGTCGAGCTGCCCGATTGATCTGACGAAGACGGCCAAACGATCGGCTTGGAGAAGGAATGCGTTATTGTCCCAGCACCCGCATTGACTACCATGACGAGGTGGACGAGTGTGTTGTCGGTGGCGGACCGCTTGTCGAGGGAAGCGCGCGCGAAATGTTCGATGAAATTCCGGACGATGCCTGGGTCGAACTGGACCCGGTCAATTCTCTCACTCATGCGAGCACGATTCTCGAAGCGCTCGACGAGGAGGACATTCCCAGCTACATCGAGGCGATCTACAGCGGGGATGTCGTCACCGGCTACACCGCGAACATCCTCGTGCCCGACCAGCACTTCGACCGGGCGCTGGAGATCCAGCAGGCGATGCCGAGTCCGCCGGACGACGACAACTACCTTATCAATCCGAACGAGGATGACATCTGACCGGAATCGGGATCCGGCCGCGGCAAATCAGCCTGGAGCGGATGATGACCGGAATCATCGATGTGTTCGCGCGCGAAGTGTTGGACAGCCGGGGCAATCCGACCGTCGAGGTCGAAGTGACCCTCGAATGCGGAGTCGCCTCGCGCGCAATCGTGCCCTCCGGCGCGTCCACCGGCGAGCACGAGGCGATCGAACTCCGTGACGGGGACAAGCGGCGTTACCTCGGCAAGGGGGTGACGAAAGCCGTGGAGAACGTGAACGGTGTGATCGCGCCGCGGATGGAAGGCCGTGACGCCACCGATCAGCTCGAGATCGACCGGCTCATGCTCGAGCTCGACGGCACGCCGAACAAGCAGAAACTGGGCGCGAACGCGATCCTCGGGGTAAGTCTCGCGTGCGCGCGCGCCGCGGCGGAGGCGCTCGACCTCCCCCTCTACCGCTACATCGGCGGCGCCGGCGCGCGCGTGCTCCCCGCCCCGATGATGAACATCCTCAACGGCGGCTCCCACGCCGACAACAACGTGGACATCC
>JAANWZ010000144.1 GCA_018263585.1 Calditrichota bacterium
GAAGGATCTACGCGGTACACTACCCGGGGTTATTCGACACGCACCCTGCGCGGTACTTGCCGGTAGATCCTTCACCCCCGCACAAACTGACGTGCGGGGGTTCAGGATGACACGGCGGGGACTGAAACGGACCTGCGTTTCGGGTTCGCGCCGGGCTTGAGGATCACGCCCCGCTGCCGGTGCCCGTCCATCAGCACCCGCAGCGGCTTGTTCAGCCGCACGTGGCGGACCATGCTGTCCGTCCGTTTCGCCCGCGAGCGCAGCCACTGCCAGTCGATCCGGCTGCCCGCGCCGTTGTCCCCCTCGTTGACCGTGAAGTAGCCGACGCTCAGCGAAGTGATGTTGTGGAAGAAATGCGCGCCCTCGGACGGCTGCACGCGGATGTCGTCGAAGCTCGATTCGACGATCACGCGCACGCCGCTGATCTGCTCCCAGTTCACCGGGATGCCGAGCCACGGGTCGGTCGAGCCCCAGCGCCCGAGCCCGATCAGCAGGTACGGCCGCTCCTGTTTCTGCAGCGTCGAATTGATCCGGGCGACGTCCGCGGACACCTCACGCGTGCGGCTGCGGTCGAAATCGGCGGGATCGACGTACACGATGTCGCGGATGTCATCGATCCGCCCCGCGCCGAGCACCTTGTCGGAACGGCACAGCACCGCGCGTTCATCGACTCCGTCGAGATCGAGCGACTCCTGCTCCTGGCTGAGCACGAGCGGGCGCAGTTGCAGGAGCACGAACTCCCGCTCCCCGTTTTCCACTGAGTAGTTGACGGCGAACTCGAGCTCGACCGGCCGGCTCACTCCGCGCTCGCTGATGTTGAGGAACGTGCGCAGCAAGGACGCGAGCGGAAACAGCCGGTGCTTGAGAATCGGCGCGAAACTGACGAGCGGCATCCCATCCCTGCTGACTCCGTCGTACACGGCCCGGTTCTCGTGCGAGTAGATCGAGCCGATCACATTCAGTGTGCCGTCCGCGAGCGCGGTCGCGAGTTCGCACTCCGCGAGTGAAAGCTGGTCGTGGACGTCCATTTGCGCCTTGCCGGGCAGCTTCAGGCAGTAAAACTTTTTCTGCGAGTAGTTGAGGAAGTCGTCGATCGTCGCGAACTGGGAGATGTGTTTCGGGTATTTCGGGCAGAAGCGCACGCCCTCTCCGCCCTCCATGATGTATGTGCCGAGCCCGAGCGCGACGTTGGCGATGCCATCGGAGGGCCCCGCCGGCGGTGAAGGGTAGAAGTTGTGCGAACGCGCGACCCCCGCGAAATCCGGGTAGAAACGGTCCTCGTGCCGCACGCCGACGAGCCGCTGCACGATCACCGCCATCTTCTCTTCCTCGAGACGATACGGTGTCGAGCGGAAATAGGAGCGCGCGCGGCGTGCATACGTGGACGCGTACACCATCTTGATCGCACGCACGAGCGCCTCGACGCGCACGTCCGGCACCGGGTGGTTGTTCGGGAGGAAGTAGGTTGAGTAGATGCCCGCGAACGGCTGGAACAGGCTGTCCTCGAGCAGCCCCGAGGAACGCACCGCGATCGGGTAGTCCATCATCCGCAGCAGATCATCGAGCTTCATCCGCGCTTCGTGCGGAAACCGGGCGGAGGTGAACCTGTCCGCGAGCTCGACGTCGTCCTCGCAGTTGAGCGCGAAGTCGGTGAGGTTGTTCTCCTGGAGGAACTGGTCGAACACGTCCGTGCCGATCACGACACTCGCGGGCACGGACACCCTCACGCCCTCGAACTTGTCGTGCAGGCCGAGCCGGTCGATCAGGTGGGAGAGGAACGCGAGCCCGCGCGCCTTGCCGCCCATCGACCCGCCGCTGAGACGGGCGAAGCTGGTGCGCGGGTCGAAGTTGTGCGGCTGGAAGTCCGCGATCAGCCCGCGGAACTTCTCCATCCGGAAATCGCTCAGGCTCACGATCAGGTCGCGGCGCAGCTCGTCCGGATCGTCGTAGTCGAACGCGCGGATCGACTTGAACTTCGCCGCGATCGCGAACTCGGTGCGCGCCTTCAGCCAGCTCGAGAAGTGGTCGCGTGTCGCGTGGTAGAGCAGGCTCTCAGCGGGCACGGAGCGGATATTCGTTTCCAGCGACTTCAGATCGTCCGCGCGCCCGATCTCCTCGCCGTCCGGTATCCGAAAGATGAAATCGCCGAAGCTGAACGACTGCTTCATCACGCGGCGCAGGTCATGCAGCAGCGTCGGCGAGTCCTTGCGCACGAAGTCGATTCCCAGTTCACGAGCCGACTCTCCGGCCTCTTCGCGGAACGACTGGAGCAGGATCGGGATGTCCTCGCGCCGTTCGTGGATGCTCTCGACCAGCCTGACCCCGGCTCGCGGGTCTTTCTCTCCGCCGCGCTTGTATTCGATGTCGGTGATCACGCCGAGCATGTTCGACTCGTAGTGCAGATAGTAGTCCCACGCCTCCTCGTAGCTCGTGCAGAGCAGGATCTTCGGCCGCGCGCGCATGCGCAGGATCCGGTTCGCGAGGTTTAACCCTTCCCCGAGCAGCGACTGGCTCTGCTGCATCAGCTCGCCGTAGATCATCGGCAGATAGACGGAATAAAAGCGGATGTTGTCCTCGACGAGCAGGATCGTCTGCACGCCCATTACCCGCGTGTCGTGGTCGGCGTTCATCCGGTCCTCGGCGTACTTCACGATCGCGAGCAGCACGCGGAAGTCGCCCTGCCAGAGGAACACGCGGTCGAACAGCTCGTCCTCGCCGGAGCGCAGCAGCCGGTCGATTTCGCGGTTGTCGTAGGTGAGCAGGATAACCGGGATATCGAGCCCTTCTTCCGCAACCCGCTGAGCGAACTCCGCGACGCTGATGTCGCCGATGTTCGAGGTTGCGACGATCACGTTGATCGAAGAGTCGGTGCGAGCCAGTTCGAGCGCCTCCGCGGCGGTCGGGACACGGGTCAGGCTCGGCGCGTGATACAGGTTGAGCTGCATGAACTCGCTGAGCATCAGCTCTTCGAGCTGGCCGTCCTGCGCGAGGATGAACGAGTCGTAGAGGCTGCTCACGAGCAGGATGTTGTTGACACGCCTGCGCATCAGGCGCTGGAAATCGGTGAACCGGGTGTTCGGCACCTGCCAGCTCCGGTCCTGCAGCGACTCCAGCGTCTCCTCTTCCGCGGCGGTTCTCTTGTCCCACTCCGAATCGGGCACGGCGCCCTCCTGTGTCAGCGCGGCTGTCGGTTCCATCGGGACAAAATAATACGGCGCGGGATCTCAGTCATCCCGCGCCGCGATCGGGGTATTGTCGCGAGACTGTCGCTCACACGACGCCCTGGTCGAGCATCGCGTCGGCGACCTTGATGAAGCCGGCGATGTTCGCGCCGTTCACGTAGTTGCCGGGAGTGCCGTACTTCTCGGCGGCTTCGTTCGCCGCCTTGTGGATGCTCGCCATGATCCCCTGCAGCCGCTTGTCGACTTCCTCGCGCGTCCAGCTCAGCCGGAGGCTGTTCTGGCTCATCTCGAGGCCGGAGACCGCAACACCGCCGGCGTTCGCCGCCTTGCCCGGGCCGTACAGGATTTTCCTGTCGAGGAACAGCTCGACACCGTCCGGACTCGTCGGCATGTTCGCGCCCTCCGACACGACATAGACGCCGTTGTCGAGCAGGTTCTGCGCGTCCTTCTCGTTGATTTCGTTCTGCGTCGCGGACGGGAACGCGCAATCGGCCTTGTGATCCCAGAGCGGGTTGTAGTCGAGGCTCGGATCGACCGGCGTGTACTGAACGTTCGAGTACTTCTCCGCGTATTCCTTGATCCGGCCGCGGCGCACGTTCTTCAGGTCCATCACGTACGCCAGCTTCTCCGGCGTGATCCCCTCCTCATCGTAGATGTAGCCGCTCGAGTCGGAGAGGGTGACGACACGCCCGCCGAGCCGGTTCAGCTTCTCGGTGGTGAACTGGGCGACGTTGCCCGATCCACTCACGAGACATGTCTTGCCTTCCAGCGACTCGCCGCGGGCTTTCAACATCTCCTGCGCGAAATAGACCGCCCCGTAGCCGGTCGCCTCCGGGCGGATCAGGCTGCCGCCCCAGTTGAGCCCTTTGCCGGTGAGCACGCCGACGAACTCGTTGCGGATCCGCTTGTACTGGCCGAAGAGGAAGCCGACCTCACGGCCGCCGACCCCGATGTCGCCCGCGGGGATGTCGGTGAACTGGCCGATGTGCCGTTGCAGTTCGGTCATGAACGACTGGCAGAACCGCATCACTTCGTTGTCGCTCTTGCCCTTCGGGTCGAAGTCGGATCCGCCCTTGCCGCCGCCCATCGGGAGCGTGGTCAGGCTGTTCTTGAACACCTGCTCGAAGGCGAGGAACTTGAGGATGCCGAGGTTGACCGAGGGGTGGAAACGCAGGCCGCCCTTGTACGGCCCGATCGCGCTGTTCATCTCGATCCGGAAGCCGCGGTTGACGTGCGCGTCGCCCTGGTCATCGACCCACGGCACGCGGAAGATGATGATCCGCTCCGGCTCGATGATCCGCTCGACGATCTTCGCCGCCCGGTACTCCGGATGCTTCTCGATTACCAGCTCCAGCGACTCCACGACCTCCTGCACCGCCTGGTGGAACTCCGGCTCCGCCGGGTTCTTCGCCTTGACCTGGGCCATGATGGAGTCAACGAACTCGGACATGGGACTCGCTCCTCTTTTTCAGGTCTCCACCCCGGTCGTTACGACACTACGCTGATCGGCCATGCGCGCCGCTCTCCGGGGCCTCCCAGTGGTTAGAACCGTCCCCTCCGCGGGGGCGTCGGGGAATATAGGCATGTGAATCCCGTCACGCGCCCTCCGGCTCCGAGGGACAAATTGAATGCGCGGCGAATCAGGGGTCTTCGGTCCAGGCCGCGCGGCCGGGGGTGTGGTGCGCACCTTGCCCGCGCGACGACCGAAGAAGGGGGACGCTTGCTGGCAAGCGTCCCCAATCGTACGGGCGCAACTGTGTCATCCTGAACCGCGCCCGCGTCAGTTTGCGGGCGCGAGTGAAGGATCTCGACAGAGAACTGTGATGAAGTGACCACACGGTCTGTGGTCGAGATCCCTTCGCTTCGCTCAGGGCAGGCTCTTCACCCTTCGCGCCATACTGACGGCGCTTCGGGTTCAGGATGACATGCGAGGCGGTGGTCGGCGATCCAGCGGTAGCCGTGCTCGGCGAGGCGGGTGAGCGGGGGCAGCATGAGCAGGCGGCCGGTCAGGTTCCATGGCGCGCGCATCCTCGCGAGCAACCGCACCGCGCCCGCGGCGGCTCGATAAACGCGGCCGTCCGACTCGCGAAACACGAACTGTCTCTCCGCCTCGTCGCGGGTGACCTCCGGCGCGAGCTCGGCGAGTCGCTTGTCCCGCGCACCGATGAACCACACCGGGTAACGCAGTCGCTCTTCCGCCCGGCGCTTGACAATAACGCACACCGCGCAGTCGTCGTCATAGACCGCAACCGGGAGCCGTCGCCGGAGTGCGCGTGTCATCGTCGTGCCCTCCGTGCCGCGTTCATTCCCCGTACGCAATCCGCCAGATCGTGCCGCTGTAGTCGTCGGAGACGAGCAGAGAACCGTCGTCCATCTCGATCACATCGACCGGGCGTCCACTCACAGACTCGTCCTCCTTCAGCCAGCCGGTGGCGAAATCCTCGTACGATGTGGCGACGCCGTTTTCGTGGCGGACGAGCGTGACCCGGTACCCGATCTTCTCGCTGCGGTTCCAGGAACCGTGTTCGGCGATGAAGATCTGGTTGTGATACCCGGCGGGGAACATATCTCCGCGGTAGAAATGCATGCCGAGCGCGGCGACATGCGGGCCGAGTTCCTGCACGGGCTGGGTGATCTCGAGACCTTCCGGCATTTCGGTGAACAGCTCCGGATCCTCTATGTCCGCGCCGTGCACGAACGGGTAGCCGAAGTGAAGTCCCGGTTCCGGGGCGCGGTTGAGCTCGTCGGGGGGGAGGTTGTCGCCGAGCCAGTCGCGCCCGTTGTCGGTGAACCAGAGCACGCCGGTTTCCGGGTTCCAGTCGAAGCCGACCGTGTTACGGATCCCGTGCGCGAAGATCTCGCGGCCGGAGCCGTCCGGGTTCATCCGCGTGAGCGCGGCGTAGATCGGGTTCTCGGGGTTGCAGATGTTGCACGGCGCGCCGACGGGGACATAGAGCATCCCGTCCGGCCCGAACGCGATGTACTTCCAGCCGTGATGGCCGTCGGTGGGGAAATCGTCGCGCACGACCACCGGATCGCCCGGGTCGTCGATCTGGTCTTCGATACCGTCGAACCGGAGCACACGTGAGATCTCCGCGACGTAGAGCGCGCCGTCACGGAACGCGACGCCGTTCGGCTGGCGCAGGCCGGAGGCGATCACGGTGACATCCTCACCGCGCCGGTCGCCGTCGAGATCGCGCACCGCGTACACATCGCCCTGCTGGCGTGTGCCGGCGAACAGCGTTCCCTGGTCGCCGAAACACAGCGAGCGCGCGCCGGGGACGTCAGCGTATTCGTGGATCGAGAATCCCCCCGGCAGCTGCAGCTCGCCCGTGTCTGTGCCTCCGACGCCGTCCTCGTCGCAGGCGATGAGGAGGAGCACGGGCAGTGCGAGCAGGATGCGGAGGCGGTTCATCGGCTTCGAGGAAGTGGGAGTCATTGGTCCACCCGAGTTACAGTCGGCCGGCCGCGCAGCCGGATGCCCGGCTCGAGAGCACAACCCGCCGGATTCTCCACTCTTCCCTCCGCTGGCACTTGCGCGACCGGGAATCGATGCCGTAGCTACAATCTCCGCATTCCGCCACGCGAAAACACGACCGGGAGACCAATGAACGCTGCTGCGAGAGTGGGCCGGGGGCTGAAGGAAGCCGGAATCGACTACGTGCAGGGGCTGAAGAACCTCGTGCGCTGTCCGCGCGAGATCTGGTTCGCCTACCTGATCAAGGTGCTGGAAAGCCTCGCGTATTTCTCGTCCGTGCTCGTGCTGATGATCTTCCTCACCCAGGACATGGGGTTGTCGGATGAGCTCGCGGGCACTGTGTTCGGCGTCTGGTCGGCGTCGATGTCTTTCTTCATGCTGTTCGTCGGGTTTATCGCGGACAGCCTCGGGATCAAGAAGGCGCTGATCGTCGGCCTGCTGATCGCACTCGTCGGGCGGGTCGCGATCACGTTCACGACGAATCCGTGGGTTGTCTATCCCGGCCTGTTCGTGCTCTCGGTCGGGTTCGCGTACATGATCCCGTTGATCGCAGCCGCGGTGAAGCTGTTCAGTACGAAGAAGGCGCAGAAATACGCGTTCTCCTGGTACTACGTGGTGATGAACATCGGCGCGTTCATTGCCGGAATCAGCCTTGACGGGTTGCGCGCGACGTTCACCGAGCCGATCGCGTTCGCATTCGCCGGGATGAACCTCGAGATCCGGCCGATCCAGATCATCTTCTTCGTCGCGGTGCTCGCGACGTTCGTCTCGCTGGCTGTCGTCTTCTTCCTTGTCCGCAGCCGGATACCTGCGGAAGAGCTGGCGGACAGGGATGACGTCGAGGCGCAGTCTCGCGCGAAGGAGGCCGACATCGCGCAGCAGTCGGCGCAGACGAAGACGCCCTGGCAAGTGATGAAGGAGGTGATCCGCGAGCGCACGTTCTGGATCTTCATCGTGTTCATCTTCCTGCTCGTGCTCGTGAAGATGATCTTCCAGTATAACCACTCGCTGTACCCGCTGTACATGGAGCGGATCGGGTTCAGCAACTGGACCGGAAAGCTATATTCGATCAACCCGCTGATCATCATCTTCCTCGTGCCGGTGATGACCGCGCTCACGCGTGGGATGAACGCGTACCAGGTGATCATGCTCGGCAGCTTCGTCGCGGCAGGCTCGGTGTTCTTCATGGGCTTTGGCGAATCGATCATGCTGATCGTGATGTTCCAGATCGTGCTCTCGATCGGCGAGGCGCTGTACTCTCCGCGGATCTATGACTACACGGCCAACGTCGCGCCGCCGGGCAAAGAGTCGAGCTACATGGCGTATTCGAAGGCGCCGATGTTCTTCGCGAAGGTGGCCGCCGGGCCGCTCGCCGGAATCCTGCTCGCGAATCTGTGCGCGGAAGGATCGACCGCCGCAACGCGCAACAGCGAGCTGATGTGGATTCTCGTCGGCGCATCCACGATGGTGAGCCCGGTGATGCTGCTGCTCGGACGGCGCTGGCTCGACGTCGAGAGCCGGAAGAAACGCGGGGAGTTGAAGGAGCTGGAGGCGGAGTCCGCCGGCGGTCCGGAACCGGCGGAGGCGTAACATAGGCCCGCGGTTGCTTGCAACCGCGGCTTCACCCAGGCCCGCGGTTGCTTGCAACCGCGGCTTCGACGCCGGTCGTGTTCGCGCCGAGCGTGCGGTCGCGATAGCTCTCCCTTCAACGCGAAGGTGTGATGAGTACGGAAACTGTTGAAAACGCTGCGGGGCGACTTGTCCCGACCCATGTGAACGGCAAGCCGCAGACGCCGTTCGCCGGAGTCGGGAAGTTCCGTCCATCAGGGAAGAAAGCGGCTCCGCCGATCGTGAGTTCCGCGGACTATCCGGCGGATGGTGACAAGCGCGTGGGGAGCCTGCGTGACGCGCTCGCGGCGGTCGGGCTCGCCGATGGGATGACGGTTTCCAGCCACCATCACTTCCGCAACGGCGACCTCGTGATGAACCGCGTGTTCGAGGTTGCCTCGGAGATGGGCGTGCGCGACCTCACCTGGTTCCCGAGCGCGTCGTTTCCCTGCCATGCGCCGCTGATCGACCGGCTCGAGGACGGCACGATCCACCACATCGAGGGGTCGCTGAACGGCCCGCTCGGCGAATACGCATCGCGCGGGAAGATGCGCGGGCTCGGTGTGCTGCGCAGCCACGGCGGCCGCTGGCAGGCGATCCAGGACGGCGAGGTCGAGATCGACGTCGCGATCATCGCCGCGCCGACCGCGGACGCGTTCGGCAACGCGACCGGCGACCGCGGGCCGTCCGCGTGCGGCTTGCTCGGGTTCGCGCTCGCCGACAGCCTGTACGCGAAGAAGGTGATCGTCGTCACCGACAACCTCGTCCCGTTTCCGTGCGTGCCGTGGCAGATCCAGGGGCAGAATGTGGACGTGGTCGTCGAGCTCGACCGTGTCGGGGACCCGGACAAAATCGTGAGCGGGACGACGCAGTTGACGCGGAGTCCGGACCGTCTGCTGATCGCGGAATTGGCGGCGAAGTTCGTGCGTGCGGCGGGGATCGTTCGCGACGGCTGGTCGTTCCAGGCGGGGGCGGGCGGGACGGCGCTCGCGTTCGCGATCTTCGTCCGCGGCATGATGCGCGAGCTGGGGATCAAGGCGCGCTTCGTCCGCGGCGGATCGACCCAGTACCTCGTGCAGATGCTGGAAGAGGGGCTCACCGACTACATCCTCGACGGGCAGACGTTCGACCTCGAAGGCGTGCGTTCGATGCGCGAGAACCCGGCGCATGTGAACACGAGTCCGTTCACATCATACAACTACCACGGGAAGGGGAACTTCGCGACGATGGTGGACGCGGTCGTGCTCGGTGCGACCGAGGTCGATGTCAACTTCAACGCGAACGTGGTCACCCACTCCGACGGGATGCTGCTGCACGGGATCGGCGGCTGGCAGAACTGCCTGTTCAGCAGGTGCACGATCCTCCCGATCCCGTCGATGCGCGACCGGATGCCGATTATCGTCGATGAGGTGACGACGCTCGTCGGGCCGGGCGAGCTGATCGACGTGATCGTCACCGAACGCGGGATCGCGATCAACCCGCGCCGCGACGACCTGATCGACCGCGTGAACGCCTGGAACGCCCACGCCCCCGCCGGCGCCGCCCTACCTTTGAAGTCCATCGAACAGATCAAGCACGAGGTCGAACGGCTCACCGGCGGCCCGCCCGCGCAACCTGAGCTGTCGGACGAAGACATCGCCGTGATCAAGTGGGTGGACGGGACCGTGATCGATGCGGTGAAAAAGGTAAGCACCAAGACAAGTTAGGACAGAGATGAAATTTGTGTTCAGAGATGGAGGTTTATGGATGGAAGATGCTCCCGAAAGACTCGGACATATAACATCTATTCCTGTACTCAGGGAAATACTAGCTAGTGGAAATATGAGGTTTAACAGATTAGATAGGGTAAGGAATGATCCCTACGGAGAAGGTAGGTCGCGAGATTATTTGTTAAGCTCTAGCCCCAATATTTCATGAGAGACAATGGCGAAGCTCCTGAAATCCCTTATATTGTTGGTATCTCAGCCACAACAAGGGAGGAGCTTCGCCGTGACAGAGTGTAACACAACACCGC
>JAANWZ010000145.1 GCA_018263585.1 Calditrichota bacterium
GCGAGAACCGNGCCGGCTCCTGGTGGAACCGGCCCGTCATTTGACAGGATTGCTCTGATAGAATCATCCGGTGGCTCCGGACGGCGCCGGAACCACCGCCGCGTGTGCGTTACGCTTCGATCTTGATCTTCTTCGTCTTATTCCACCATTCACGTTCAACAACGATCAGGTATCTTGCGTCCACTGCCGCGATCACAGTCGGGATTATCCGGCCGCCGTTCACGGCTCACCCTCGGGAGAAGCAACGTGCGTGCCAGGCGGCACCGCGCAGAGACGTGCCAGATCTCCACTCCGCGGGCAACTTTCCCGAGTCGTGAGCGTGCCATCGACGCGAGAACAGGAAACGAAAGGCGGCGACAATGTGGGAAGGTAATCAGGCACAAGCGGAATGTGTCATCCTCCCATCGCGGGCCGGAGGAAATGTCGCTCAACCCCCGCACGTCAGTTTGTGCGGAGCGGTGAAAAGCCTGTCCTGAGCGAAGCGAAGCAATCTCGACCACAGACGGCAAACCGTGTCATCTTGGACCCGCAGCGCGGTCGGTTTCGCTGCCGCCATTCGTGTCATCCAACCTTGTAGGTGCTTCGCTGTTTCGTGTGGGTAGCCGGATCCGGTGACGGAGCGTGCTTACTCTCGGCCATCGTCCCTTTCCTGGAGGAAGCTTATTTCGTGTACGTGGCCTTGCGTGTAACCGAGCGGCGGCCGGTGTGTTCGGCGCGGACGACGTACGTCCCGCTCGCGAGCCCGGTCGCATCGAAGCGAAGTTCGTGCACGCCGGCGGCGAACACGCGGTCGGCGAGCGTGCGCACATTCCGCCCGAGCGAATTGAACACGCTCACCCGGAGCTGTCCGGGTTCGGTGAGCACGACGCGCACCGTTGTCCACGGGTTGAACGGGTTCGGGTAGATCACGTCCAGCGCGAGCACGCCGGGCGGCGAGGCGGAATCGTCCGGCGCCGAACCCGGCGCGACGCCCACGTTCGGGGTTGCGTTCAGCGCGTCCAGCGCCTGGATCAACCCGGCGCCGTAGTTGTTGTCCTTCCCTTCCGGGCCGAGGTCCATCGCCGTCGTCTGCAGCAGTGAATCGACCTGCGCCGGGATCAGGTTGTAGTTCTTCGAGAGCAGGATCGCGACCGTGCCGGACCCGTGCGGCTGCGCCATCGACGTGTTGCTGAAGAACGTGTAGCCGACCGTATCCTCGTGGGTGAGTGTCACCCCGAGCACACCGGGCGCGGCGATGTCCGGCTTGATCAGGCCGACGTGCTCCTCGCCGCCGTCGTACGGCCAGTCGTTCCACGGCTCGACGTTCTGCCACGTGACCGGGCCGGGGCTCGAGTACTCGCTGAACTCGTTTTCATAGTTCGTCGCGCCGACGGTGATCTGCCCGCCGCGTGATCCCTGCTCGACCTCGTCGGGATGGCGCCACGGCGAGGGCACATCGCCGGGCACGGAGATCGCGTCCGGCGGCTCCCGGCTCGGCCGGCGGTTGCCCGCCGACTTCACGCACACGATCCCCGCCGCCTCGAGCACCTCGTAGTTCTCGCGCCAGATCGGACGGTCCTCCGGCCCCGGCTCGCCCCAGCCGAGCGACATGCTGATCACATCCGCGCCGTGTTCGAGCGCGAAATCCTGCGCAAGCCAGGCGTCGGTGACGACTCCGGTCTGGAGATCCTGGCGCACGCGCAGGCACATGATCGTCGCGTTCGGTGCGACTCCTGTGTTCACCCCGCCGGTACCGTCGCCGGCGAGGATGCCCGCAACCCCGGAGCCGTGGCCGGACTCGTCGATCGGGTCGAGGTCGTCGTCGGCGAAATCGTAGCCGTGAAACGGGTATTCCGGGCCGCCGTCCCAGAGATGGTCGCGCAGGTCCACGTGCAGGTAGTTCACGCCCGTGTCGATCACGGCGACGAGCACGCCTTCGCCGCTGAACCCCTCCGCCCAGCATTCGGGTGCCTGGATCCGGGTCACGTGCCAGATCACGGAATCGAGCTCGGCGGTCGCGCGCGGGCCGGCTTCGCCCTCCTCCGACGATCCGGCGCGCGGGATGATGCGGATCAGTCGCCCGACGTCCGTGTGCCCGATCAGCGACCGTAGCGCGGCCGGTTTCGCCTCGACCACGATCCCGTTCGCGAGCCGCAACGGCCGGATCGTGTCGATCAATCCGGCCCGCTTCTCCTGCTCGAGCACACCACGGACCCGGCGCTGCGTGCGTTTCGCGAGCTCATCGAGTTCACGCCAGACAATCGCAGCGCGGTCATCACGCTCCGCGAACGCGGTGAGCTCACGCAGGCGGTCGATGTCAGGGCGCTCGCGCATCAGGATCAGCGAGACGATGCTCGAATCCGCGGGCAGCCTCGCGATTGATTCCGCAGTGAGCGGCTCGGCGACTGCCTGTCCACCGGCCGCCAGGGCGATCAACAGCGGGGCCAGTGCGGCGGAAATGATGCGGTGAATCTCCATCGGGCTGTTGGTTTGTTGCTATCTGCTCGCTTGTCTTGGACTACTGGACCAGTTCACATGGAAAGACGGGTGATTCACCGTCATCCTGAAGCTGCGGGCGGCTTACGCCGCGCTTGTTCAGGATGACACCGGGTGCGCGCGGCTTACGCCGCGCTTGTTCAGGATGACACAAGGGGCCGCGTGCGCCGCGCAGATCCCTTCGCTTCGCTCAGGACAGGCTCTTCCCGCCGCGCAAACTGACGCAGGGCGGTTCAGGATGACACCATTTCCTCTTGCGAACACTTTCCCTTGCCCTTGACTTCAGTCAAGGCTACAACTCCAGTGATTCCCACCCTCCTCCTATCCCCGACTGAAGTCGGGGGCAAAGGGGGTTTATCGCTGTCCAAGTGGGTCTGTCACTGTCCAAAGTGTTTGTTGTTATCTTCGGGTGTCCGTCGCCGTTTCCTGTTGCCTGCGCGCCCGTTTCAGCTCGATCACGATCTCGACGATGCGCGGGTCGTCGGGCAGGCTCGGGTGGATCGCCTGCAGGTCGGCTTTCACGCGCCGGCCGCGGAACTGCACGAGCCCGATCCGCCGGCTCTTCGCACCGACCTCGAGCAGGACGGCGTCCCCGGCGCGCTCGGAGCCGGCGACCACGTCCGAATTGTGCCCGCCGGCGACGAGATCCACGGCTTCCCACAGCCCTGCGCGCGCGCGGATCGAATCGAGCGGCATTTGCGCGAGCACGATCCGTTTCGCGTCCGCGGGCACGCCCGCAAACGCCTCCGCGAGCGCCCCGTCGAGCGGCCGCAGGCTGAACTGCTCGTAGACTGACGGCCCGAGCCGGCGGACCGCGGCACGGCTCGTGACACCGGTCACGGCAAACGCCGTACCCCCACGCTCAATCACACGCACCGCCTTCCCGGCCGGGGACCCGTCGCGGTAACGCACGTTCGCGCTCACGACCGGCAGCGCGCGCTCGATCTCTCGCACCCACGGCGCGCCGTGCATCAGTTCCTGCACGCCGACGGTGACCGCGTCGTACCCGTGCAATGCGTACGCGTCGAGCATCGCGCGCGCGCCGAGCGTGTCGATCGTCTCCGGGAAGAAGTTGCCGGCGTCGAGCAGGAGAACCGGTCCGAGTTCACGCAGCCGGTTGATTTCGGGCAGGCGTTTTTCGAGTGCGCCGTTCGGGTCGGCGGGGCAACGGCAGTTTTCGAGGCGACCGTCCGCGCGCGCCGTGAACACGATCGTCGCCGGCTGCGCGTACACGCCCGCCACGACCAGCAGCGCGGCGATGAGTAATGATGGCGTTCTACCGCAAACAGTGCGCACTCGCATGCTGGTCAACATGTTGTTCCACAATGAGAATCATCCCTTTCACCCCGGGCAGTGGGCGCTCGTTCCCGCCATCTCGGAAGAGCCTGCGTATGAGACGCTTATTTTTCGGGGTCGGACGCTGCGCTTCAGAAGGGGACGCTTGCTCGCATTCGGTTATCCATTTGGCTCAGCCCGGACCAATATCGCGGGTGGCAAACGAGTCATTCTGACCGAAGCCCGACGTCATTTTGTCGGGCGAAGGGAAGTTTATCCTGAACGCAGTGAAGGGAAGGTCCAGGTTCGACAAGCGTGGGGGATACCATGAAACTCGCAACATAACCCTTGGATAACCAGGACCTTCTTCACCCGCCTTCACGCAGACAGACGCGTGAAGCCGGGTTCAGAATGACGCCTCTCCCGGCGCAACTGTGCTTCAGATTCCGCTCGATGCACGTGGCTGAGCTGACGGTATAACCGGATGCTCGCAAGCGTCCCCGATCTCAGTTCGGGGCGGCGGCGCTGTCAGCGGACGCGGACTGCGCGGGCATGGCCCAGATCCCCCGCCCCGCGGCCTTCGCCTCCTGTTCGTGGCGGAGGAACTGCTCCGCCTGCGGATGCGACTGTTCGCGATTGACCCGCGCGAGCCCCTGCTCGATGATCCATGCGTTGAGCAGCGTGTCGTCGAGCCACACGTACGCGTGCAGATCCTGCGAGGAAGAGTCCGGCTCGAACTCGACGAACTCGAGCGTCACCCCCTGCCGGTCCACCTGCTCTTCGAGGCGTTGCACGCGCGGCGTGTCCACCTCGACGATCGACCACACCTTTTCCACTTGCGTGAGTTCTTTCGCCTCCACCGAGTCCCACTTCGCCGTGGATTGCACGCCGAGCAGGAACACACGCCGGCCGCGGTCGAGGCGGAGCATGCTCACATCCTCCACCTCCTCGATCCGGTCGTGCGTGCTCAGGTACGTGATCCCCCAGATGAGAATCGCGGTCAACAGCAACAGGAGAACGACTGTGTATCCGGGTTTCATCGGCTGGTGCCTCCGCTCCTATGCAGCCTTCGCTTCCGCTTCCTGTTCCGCGTCGTGGATCACCGGGTTCAGCCACTTGAGCAGGGTGAACAGGGCGAGCGCGACGATGAGACTCGATCCGACGAGGATGAGGAAGAAGACGCCGTGGCTCACGTATTCCCAGAGAATCCCGACCGCGCCGGCGAGGTAACCTCCGATTCCGGCCGCGACGAACCAGCCGCCCATCATCATCCCGAGCCGTCCCGGCGGCGCGAGCTTCGACACGAGCGAGAGGCCCATCGGCGACAGCATCAGCTCACCTGATGTGATCGACGCGTACGCGAACACGAGCCAGAGCACGTTCACATGCCCGTCGTTGCCCCCGGAGAACGCGGCGAACGCGAGGATCAGGTACGCGACCGCGGTGAGCAGCATCCCGAACACCATCTTCGCCGCCGTCGACGGCTCCTTCTTCCGCCTGCGCATGAACCCCCAGAAGGTGACGATCGGGAACGTGAGCAGGAGGATGAACATCGGGTTCACCGACTGGAACGTCTCCGGCAGCAGCGCCGTGTTCGTCGCATTCTGTGCCCAGAACGTGAGCGTCAGGCCCTGCTGCTCGAACGCCATCCAGAAGAAGATCACGATTACGAACACGATCAACAGCGCGATCGTGCGCTGCCTGTTCTTCTTCGGGTCACCCGTGTCGAGCCGCGCTTTCTCCTGCGTCTCCGGGTCCACCTTCCGCTTGCTCGCGGGCGGGATGTCGCCGGCCTTGACGAACCGCTGGAAGCTGAGGAAAATGGTCAGCGAGAGGATCATCCCGAACCCGGCGGCGGAGAACGCGTAGTGCCAGCCGTGGATCGGGTGCAGCCCGCGCAGGTACGCCGCGACCAGCGGGCTGAGGAACGCGCCCAGGTTGATCCCCATGTAGAAGATGTTGTAGCCGTCGTCCTTCTTCTCCGGCACCTCGCGGTACAGGTTACCGAGCATCGTCGAGATGTTCGGCTTGAACAGGCCGTTGCCGACTACGAGGCAGATGAGCGCGCTGAAGAAGAACCACAGCGGGCTCAGCCCCTCGACGAAGTGGGTGACGATGATCATCCCGAGCAGGAAATGGCCGGCGGTCATGAACAGGCCGCCGGTGATGATCGAGCGCTTGATCCCGAGCACCTGGTCCGCGAGGTACCCGCCCATCAGCGTCGTCACATAGACGATCCCGATGTAGGCGCCGTAGATGTTCGCGGTGAGTACCGGCGAGAAACCGAGCCCGCCGTATTCCTCCGGCGTGATCATGTACAGGGCGAAGATCGCCCGCATGCTGTAGAAACTGAACCGCTCCCACATTTCGGTCGCGAACAGGACCGGCATCCCCTTCGGATGTTTGCGTGGTGCAGCCGCGCTCGTCGTCTCGGCCATCCGTGTCCCTCCGCCTCTCGTGCTCTCGCCTCGATGTACCGGCCGTGCGGCCCGGGTGCGGTGCGCACCTTGCCCGCGCGGATCATCCGCCGGTTGGTGAGCCCTGCCACCGGGTTGGATTCTCGAACATTGCCGCCAATATAGGCACCGGCCCGCGGCAGGCAAGCGGATTCAGGCGACTCGCGGAATTCGCGGCGCAGGTCTGGCGGGTGCTCCTGTCGTTGCCGTTGCGTCTCCGACTGCACGCGTGCGGTTCACGCGTGGTCGATCTGGCGGCAGGTCAACTGCCACGGCGGTTTCAGCCCCCGCCGCTGTCCCGCTACGCATGTCTCCGTTGTCTCCGCACGGAATCCGGAATTTCCGCCGTGCGAGTGGTTGACACCGGAAACACTCCCTACCTTTGTCGCGACCGTAAAACATCTCATAGGGAGGAACGGGGTGCACGACCGCAGTCCGGGAGTGCCCGGACGGCGTGAGACAACCCCGGTTAGCGGAGGAGGAAACAGTGATCGAACGCAGACGGACAATCTGGATTCCGGTCATGCTCGCAGTGCTCCTGCCGGCCGCCGTATTCGCCGGCGGGTTCAACCTCGCGGGGGTCGGCGCGAAGGGGCTCGCGATGTCCGGCGCCTTCCGCGCGATCGCGGATGACTGGAGCGCGATGTACTGGAACCCTGCCGGCCTCGCCGGACAGGGCTCCGGGATCTGGCTCGAAGGGAAGGTGCTCTACCCGATCAGCACGCTGACCCCGAACTCGCCGAGCACGGTCGTCGGGTACGACTACTACCTCTACCGGAACGGCGTCGAACAAACCTCGGTCGAGAGCGCGCACCCGACCGGGTCGTTCGCGCTCCAGTACCAGCTCTCGCCGGATCTGACCATCGGCGTGAGCGCGTTCACCCCGTCGGCGCTGGGGGCGGAGTGGAACGACCTGTTCATCGGGCCCTATGTCGGCTACGGCGAGAATCCCGAGTACCCGGATAAGGCGTGGTCGAGCAGCCTGGCGGTTGTCGATATCCACCCGACCGTCGGGTACAAGCTAAGTGAGAAGCTGAGCGTCGGCGCCGGGATTGCGATCAAGTACACGTCGATCGAGCTGCGCAGCCCGGTCATCACGCCTGCTTACGACGAGGAAGGCGATCGCCTCCCGCTTCCCGGCTCGCACATGTTCGTCGACGGCCTGCTCGAGGGGACCGGCGTCGGCTTCGGGTTCAACGTCGGCCTGCTCTACGACATCAGCGACCGGTTCCACGCCGGCATCGCGTACGCCGGCCCGGTCACCGTACCGATCAGCGGCACGGTGAAGCAGACGGCTTACCTGCCCGGGATGGCCGGCGCCGGAACGCTCGAGGCGGAACCGGATGCGGAAGCGGACTTCCCGCTGCCGATGGATCTCGGAGTCGGGTTCGCGTACGATCTCAGCGACCGCTGGACGATCGCCGCCGACGCCGTGTGGACGAACTGGGAGGCGCTCGACAAGGTTACAATCAAGCAGGACGGGACCGGCCCGGACGGCCAGCCCGCCGAGGACAGCGAGCTCATCCTGCTCTGGGAGGACTCGTACCGCTTCAACGCCGGCGTGAGCTGGCACGCGATCCCCGAGCAGCTCGAACTGCGCGCCGGCTGGTACTACGATCCGACCCCGATTCCGGACGAGACGATGCGGCCGACGATTTCCGACGTCGCGGACAAGCAGAGCCTCAGCATCGGCTTCGCGTACAACCTCGGCGCGAAGTTTCTCGTCGAAGGTTACTACGAGCACCTGTTCAGCAGCGAGAACGACGCGCAGGCGTTCGACAACGACGGCGACGGGATGTATGACAACGTGCCCGGCGCGTGGATGCTCAACGTGGACACGTTCGGCCTGCAAATCGGCTACCGCTTCTAACCAAGGAGACCTGAACGATGATGAATAGAGCGATCTTCCTGTTCGGCGTGCTCGCGCTGTTGGTTCTCTGCGCCGGCTGCGCCGAGGAAATCGAAGCGCCGTCCGCGCCGTGGGCGGGCCATGAAGGGCAGCTCGTCCCCGTACGGGACGCGTTCGCGACTGCGATGAACCCGGACGACGGCGACGACGACGACGGCGACGACGACGACGGCGACGACGAGTACTATTACGTCTATCTGCCCGACGGGTACAGCGAATCCGGCGACCCGTACCCGGTCGTGTACATGCTGCACGGGTACGGCGGGGACGAGGACTTCTACCCAGCGATCTTCGGGCTCACCGACGCCGCCGATGCGATGATCGCCGCCGGCGAGATCGACCCGATCGTGCTCGTGTTCCCGAACGGCGACAACGCGTTCGGCGGTTCGTTCTACACCGACAGCCCGCACGAGGCTGTCGGCGATGCCGCGACACACATCATGAACGTGATCGGCGAGATCGAGGCCGACCCGCAGTTCAACGTCGGCACGACACCGGAGCTGAAGGCGATCACGGGGCTGTCGATGGGCGGCTACGGCGCACTCAGCCTCGCGATGGACAATCCGGACACGTGGGGATACGTCGCGGTCGCCTCCGCGCCGGTCTCCTTCTGGGGCACAAAAACCCTCGATCCAGGCGATGATACATACGCCGGGATCGAGGAGCTGCTGCCCACGATACTCGCCCAGACCGGCTTCAGCCCCGACTCGACCTGGGATCCGGCGAACCCCAACCCGGGGGTGATGCAGGCCTTCCAGGATTCACTCAACCCGGAGCTCGGCCCGCCGACCTCGATGATGTTCGCGATGGCGGCGGCGTTCAGCCCGGTGACAAACCCGGACGACCCCGGGCCGACCGCGCACGCGGCAACAGGCGTCAAGCTGCCGATCGGCCTCGACGGCGAGATCTACATGCCCGTGTGGGAGCAGTGGCTCGCACGCGACATCGTCACCCGGCTCATCAGTCTGGACCCGAACATCAACGACGCGGCGAGTCTCGCGACGTTCGAGCTCTACCTGACCGTCGGCCTTGACGACGACCTCGGCCTGCAGGGCGCACACCAGGTGCTCGCGGGCACGCCGCCGGACGGTGAAGGTGTGCTGCACGGTGTCGGATTCCCGGCGGAGGAGAACCGGTACTATGGAGACCCGGTAGATATTGATGGTGATGATGAAATCGATCAGTACAGGGTACCGGGTCCGTTCGGTGGCATCCGCGCCGGCCACATCGAGTTGACACAGGCGGAGTTCAGGCTGATCCTCGCCTGGTGTTCGGAGAAGTTCGCCGAATAGGCGCGGCGGAGGGGTGGCCCGGGGCTTCCCCCGGGTTTCACGCACCAGTGGATCAGCCGCGGTTGCAAGCAACCACGGGCCTGTCACTGTGTCATCCTGAACCGCGCCCGCGTCTGTTTGCGGGCGC
>JAANWZ010000146.1 GCA_018263585.1 Calditrichota bacterium
CCGCGCTTCTGGTTCAGGATGACACGGAGTGGGCGCCGACACTGACCGCGCTTCGGGTTCAGGATGACACGGAGTGGGCGCCGACACTGACCGCGCTTCGGGTTCAGGATGACACGGAGTGGGCGCCGACACTGACCGCGCTTCGGGTTCAGGATGACACTTTCACCGGCGGGTGGCCTGGGGCTTGCCCCTGCTACCAGCCTGTGGAGGGGACGCTTGCTGGCAAGCGTCCCCGAAGTGCGCTGGATTTCGCGCTCATGAGGACACCTGATCCAACTTATGAGCTCCGCCGGAATCAATAAGATGACGCGTTTCGCGATCGCGCTCGTTGCGACGATTCTGCTCGTGACCGGCTGCGACGAGCAGGAGCCGGTCGGCGCGGACGGGATCGCCGGGCCGCGCAAGCGACCGGTCGAGAACGAGCCGCCGGAGACGCACCTCACGCTCGCGGTTCCGCCCGGCGAGATGCCGGACACGAGCCGGTCGGCGAAGACGATCAACTGGTGGGGCGAGGACATCGACGGCGAGGTCGTCGGCTACCAGTACCGCTGGGGCCGGATCGAGGCGGACAGCGCGGGCGCGCCCGCGGACACCGCGTGGTACGACGGCGACTGGAACCTCGTCCCGGACTCGCTTCAGCGGTGGGTGGATACGACGGCGGAGCAGGTGGATTTCGTGCTCCCGATCCGGTCGGCGTCGGCGACGTTCACCCTGCTCGTGCGTGCTGTTGACGACGCGGGCGCGTTTGACCCGTCGCCCGCCTCGATCAGCTTTCCGATCATCAACAGCCGGCCGTCGGTCACGTTCCGCGAGGGCTCCAACCCGCGCGACTACGAACTTCCCGATGAGGCGACGTTCACGACCTTCCCGGTGCGCACGTTTGTCTGGGATGTGTCCGACCCGGACGGTGCCGAGACCGTCGAGAAGATCCTGTACGCGCTCGACCCGGAGCCCGGCGACACGGCGTGGCAGGAGCTGGCCGGCACGGAGTCGAGCGTGACCCTGTTCGACCTCGAGGCGGGCGAGCACGTGTTCTGGGTGAAGGCGGAAGATGTCGCCGGGTTCCAGTCGCCGCCGGTGCATTTCCCGGACGCGGACGGAGAATTCGACCCGGAGGTGTGGGTCGTGAAGGCGCCGGCGCCGGGCGGGTACCTGATCGTCGATGACTACCGTCTCGAGTCCGGACCGGAGACGACCAGTTTCTACCGCGAGATCCTCGACGACCTGTACAACGACGGCGAGGACGGGCTCGGTGAGGTGTACAGCGTGTGGACGCTCGACCTGCTGCCCTATTCCGCCCGCGATGTCACCGAGACGCTGCTCATGTTCGACCGCGTGATCTGGTACACGTACCGTGGCACGCCGTTGCTCACCGACGCGTTCAACTCGATGTACTCGTTTATCAACACGCCCGGGAAGCGGATGCTGCTGACCACGGTCCAGGTCGATCCGGGCACGGAAGGCGTCGATGAAGGGATGCTGCTCGAGCTCGCGAGCGACATCGAGCAGATCGCGCTGCGCATCTATGGCACGATCGAGGAGGACCCGGTGTACATGACCCCGCCGGCGGGCGTGGACCTCCCGGAGATCAGGATCGGCGAGGTAATCAACAATACAACGTTCAGCCTCGTCCCGACGGATGAGGAGAACGTGATATACCGTCTCGACCCGTCCACGATCGACCCGCCGCAGTACGAGGGCGAGCCGGTCGTCGGGATGCGGCGCGCGGACAAGTCGTACACGCTGATCACGCTGCCGCTGCACCTGGCGGTGGATCAGGCGGACGTCGCCCAGTTCATCGAAAACACCTTCGCTGAATAGATGCTGATGAGCTCCGGCACACGGACAACTTCGGCAGCAATCCCGCGCACCCGTCGATGCGCAGCGGCGGGGGGACGTATTTCACTCTCGGCGCTGCTGGTTCTGCTCGTGTCCGTCGCGGGGTTCGCGTCACCCGGGGCGGAACCGGGCGGCATCATCGGCACGATCACGGACGCGGAAACCGGCGAGCCGCTGCCGTCGGTGAACGTCGTGCTCAAGGGCACGCACAAGGGCGCGACGACCGACCTCGACGGGAACTACTTCATCCCGCTCGTCAACCCGGGCGGCTACGACCTGCGCGCCTCGTTCGTCGGATACAAGGTCGCGTTGAAGACGAACGTCCGGGTCGGTTCGGGCGAACGGACACGTGTTGACCTCCAGCTCGAACCGACCGTGCTTGCGCTCGGCGAGGAAGTCGTCGTGATCGGGAAGAAACCTCTGCTCGACGTCGAGGAGACGGCGACGACCCGCCGGATCAGTTCCGAGGATATCAGCGACCTCGCGGTGGAGAACGTGACCGACGTGCTCGAGCAGCAGGTCGGAATCGTCCGCGACAACAACCAGATCCACATCCGCGGCGGGCGCGCGGACGAGAACCTCTACATCATCGACGACATTTCGGTGAAGGATCCGATCAGCGGGCAGGGGCTCGGGATCTACCTGTCCGCGGAGTCGATCAAGGAGCTGGAGGTGATCACCGGCGGGTTCAACGCCGAGTACGGCCAGGCGATGAGCGGGCTGGTCAACGTGGAAACGAAAGAGGGCGGAACTGAATACACAGGCTCGTTCTCGACGAAGACGGACAACATCTCCGGCTGGCCGCCGGCCCATCAGAACACGAATAGCATCGAGTTCTCGTTCGGCGGACCCGATCCGCTGGCGGAGACGCTGCTTCCGCGCTACGGTGTGGACATCCCCGGCAACTCGTCCATCTTCTTCAACGGGTACGGCTACATCACCGACACCCATCTGCCGTCGGCGTCCCGAGAGCTCGTGCCGCGGGTGGATGCGTACGACCCGCTCACCCTGCGCCAGGAGAACAACTACTCGCTGCTCGGGAAGTACACCTACCGCCCGCTGCCGACGCTCAAGTTCATCTACAGCTACGGGCGCAGCGTGCAGGTCAACCAGGGCTACTTCGACGCCGTCGTCGAGGACCGCCGCTACTTCCCGCTCGACTACAAGGGGATCCTGAACAGGTACAACACGATCACCCGCGAAGGGATCCAGCAGTCGTTCCACGTCAAGCACACGTTGAACAACACGACGTTCTACGAGCTCACGCTCGGCAACTTCTACAACCGCGTCCATTCCGCCGCCCAAGGCAAGCACTGGTCCGAATACGAGGAGCCGGTCGACTTCGAGCCGGTGTTCTACGAGGTCGGGGAGGACGGCGAAGTGAACGTGAAATATGGCGACGGCCTCTGGGACGGCGGCAATTCGGACACCTGGCACGACCACTACAACGACACGTGGCAGCTCCGCGGGAACATCACAAGCCGGCTCAACGACCGCCACGAGATGAAGGCGGGGCTCGAGTACGAGCAGACGAAGCTGCAACTGGTGAGCATCCACGACCCGTGGGTCGCCTCCACTGCGTTCGGCGGCGACTACGACATGTACCACGCGCTCTCCGAAGCCGGCGCGTTCTTCGTGCAGGACAGGATCGAGTTCAAGGGGATGATCGCGAACGTCGGCCTCCGTCTCGACTGGTGGCGGCCGGGGCAGTACGTCGAGGACGCGATCGAGGACCCGGAGATCATCACGCTCACGCCCGAAGCCCGGCGACTGTTCGAGGAGGAGACCGTCGACATCTTCGACCGCCGGATCAAGATGCACCTCAGTCCGCGACTCGGCGTCAGCCACCCTGTCACCGACAACGACGTGCTCTTCTTCAGCTACGGCCACTTCTCGCAGCGGCCGAAATACGCGCATGTCTATGCGAAGCTGCGCTCGTACAGCCCGAGCACGTACCAGCTCTTCGGCAATCCGAACCTGAACCCGCAGACGACGGTCGCTTACGAACTCGGGATCAAGCACCGGTTCACCGGAGACAAGGTGGTGGAACTCGTCGCGTTCAACAAGGATCTGTTCGACTACGCGACCAGCTTCAACGTGCGCAGCACGAACCCGCGGCTCGGGAACATCTCCTACTACCAGTACTTCAACATCGATTACGCGCGGGTGCGGGGGCTCGAGGTGCGCTTCCGCGCGCGACAGGGAAGGTATCTGACCGGGAATGCGGATTTCGCATACCAGATTGCGACCGGGAAGAGCTCGTCGGCGAATGCCGAGATCCAGGCGGCGGCGGAGACGACGGTCGGCGAGAAGACGCTCGGCGAGGAGTATCTCGCCTGGGACCGGCCGTTCAACGCGAGCGTCACGCTTTGGCTGCGAATCCCGGAAAAAGACCCGCCGCGCTGGTTCGGATTCCGGTGGCCGTCCCGCTGGGGAGGGAGTGTGCGCTGGGAAGGCGGCAGCGGCAAGCGCTACACCCCGGCCAAGCTGACGAACAACGGGCAGGACCTGCTCGAAACCGGCGACCGTTACAGCGAAGTCGCGAAATGGTGGAATACCGTCGATCTGCGCCTGTGGAAAGAGTTTACGCTCGATGACGGGCTGGACCTGCGCCTGTTCGCTGAAGTGTTGAACGTGTTCGATTTCAAGAAGCCGACTCAGATCAACCCGCTCACCGGCGAGCCGTATGAGCAAGGCGACCCCGCGCCGCGGCAGTGGGAAAACCCGCAGGGGTTCATCATCGTCGATCCGAGTCGCTACGAAGCGCCGCGGCAGGTGTTCTTCGGGATGTCGCTGCGGTTCTGAGCTGGTTCAGATTCGGTTGGCGTGTCCGTCATTCTGAACGCCGCATGAGCGGCGTGAAGAAGGTCCACTTCCAACACCCGTCAATCGAAACGGCTACCCGATCGTACTCGGACCTTCTTCCGCCCTTCGGGCGTCAGAATGACACAACGGAATGAGCGTACCGGATATGAACGAGGACCAGGCCGGCGGGGGATCATTGACCTGATGGGTGACAGACAGTGACCGGACGCAGCACATACCTCGCAGCCGTGACGGCGATTCTCCTGCTCGTGGCCGCTCCCCGCGAAGCACCCGCCCAGGACTGGTTCAAGATCCTCGGCGGCCAGCGCGTCGGGACGTCGTCGATGACGTTCCTCAAGATCCCGGTCGGCGCGCGCGCGGAGGCGATGGGCGGCGCCTACGTTGCGGTCGCGAACGACCCGTTCGCCGTTTTCTGGAATCCCGCCGGAATGTCGCAGGTCGGTTCGCGCTGGCGCGGCAAGTACGTTGTTGACCCGGAGGCGCCGCCGGAGAACGTGAAGGCGCCCGCGTCCGGCCTGAGCACACTGTTCCGCGGTGACCGCGCGCTCGGGCTGATCAGTGTCGAGTGGATCGCGGATATCACATACGACGCGCTCACGTATGTGCATCCGCTCCCGTTCGGCACGCTCGGAATCGTCGCCGCGTCGCTCTCCACCGCGGACATGGAGATCACCACCGAGTACCGTCCGGAGGGAACCGGCGAGTACTTCAGCTACGGCGACATGCTGTTCGGGCTCGGCTATTCGCTGCGGATGACCGACAACTTCAGCTGGGGGCTGACCGCGAAATACGCGCGCGAGACGCTCGCCGACACGTACATGAACAACGTGATGGTTGATGCGGGCACGTACTACTGGACTGGATGGCGCGACCTGCGCATCGCAGTTGCGCTGATGAACTTCGGCCCGAACGCGAAGCCGGCCGGCACGTTCATCGACATCGAAGCGAACGGCGAGGAGGTCGTCAAGGACTTCCAGGCGTACAGTCCGCCGGTTGAATTTCGGCTCGGTGCGGCGATGACCGTGTTCGCCGCCGCCGAGCACAAGCTGCTGCTCTCCACCCAGCTCAACCACCCGATCGACAACGCGGAGAACCTGAAGCTCGGCGGGGAATACAGCTTCGGCGGGATCATTTTCCTCCGCGGCGGATACAAGCTGAACACGGACGAGGACCGGTACGCGTTCGGCGGCGGGGTGCGGGTGCCGATCGGCACGATCGCGCTCAGCGCCGACTACAGCTACACCGACTTCGGCATCCTCGAATGGAGCCAGCTGTTCAGCGTGGGGATCACGTTTTGACGGCGATCACTGGAACATCCGGCAACTGCATCCCGGCCTTCATCGCCGCAGCGTTCCTGCTCATTCTGCCCGGCTGCGGGGATGAGCCCGACCTGCCGACGTCGGTGACGATCGACCCCGGCGACTTCGGCGCGAATGACACGACGTTTGTCCGCGTCCGCCCGGACTGGACAGCGTCACGTTACGGCTGGGTGAATCCGGGCGAGCTGCACATCGCGTACGACGGCTTCTTCTACGTCGCGGACGAACGTGACGGCGGCCGGGTCGTCCGTCTGAAACTGGACGGGTCGATCGCGCGCGCCGACCTGTTCGTTCCCGTCGTCGATACGTCCGGCCGCGCGCCGGTCGGGCTCGGCCAGGATTCAAAGCTGAACCTGTTCATGGTGGACGGGTCGAACCTCGTGTTCGCGCGCAATACGCTCGCGGATCAGATCGGGATCGCCGGCGTCGTGCAGTCGTTCGACGTGATCGACCTCGCCACCGGAGACCGGCACGCGATCGACAACTCCGCTCCCCTGTACGCGCAAATCGATTCGCTCGCGGAACAGGGCATCGACAGCGTGCGCACCGACTATGGGTCGATTGTGACGACGACCGCCCCCGACACGATCGCCGCGTTTTCGCGCGAATATGTGTTCTACGCTGACGCGAGCGGCGAGCGTGCGAGCCGGTTCAGCGACGTGGACGGCGGCCCGCGCGGGGAGGGCGTCATCTACCTCGCCGACCGCGGCAACGACCGCATCGCGCGCGTGCGAGTGGAACAGTCGCGGGTACTCGAGCTCGCCGACGGGACCGTCAGCTACTCGTACACGGGCACGTACCTGGACGACGCCGTCGAGTTCGGCCAGGGGCAGGTTTCGACGAACAATCCGACGAGCGTCGCCACCGCCGGCTCCGGCGCGAGCGTGAAGCTGTATTTCACGCAGAGCGACGGCAATTTCCTGTTCCAGCGGCTGCGGTTCACGGACGGCGCCTGGCAGTTCGACATCGACCCCGGGGGCGGCACTCCGCTGGTCGAGCTCGACTACTTCGGCGCGCCGGTCGCGGTCGCGGTCGGCGAGGGCGATGAGCAGGGCCTCGGCCTGTTCTACGTCGCCGACTCCGCGCAGAACCGTGTCACCGCCTACTACGCGAGCGGCGCGACGTTCCGCCAGGTCGCCGTCACCCGCGAACTCATCGACCTCGAACCCGGCCAGTCGATCGAACGCGCGCTCCGCGAGCAGAACTTCGACTGGCGCCCCGAACTCAACCATCCGCTCATCGGCTACCAGTCCGCCGAAGACGTCGAAATCCAGGTCGAGCCCGGCGAGACCCTGCTCGACGCCGTCGCCCGGGCCGGGTACGAGTTCGATGAGACCCTCAACGCCGACCTCGACCCGAACGCGACCTACGACGAGACGACGACTGTCACCGTGAGCGTCCCGGTCGCGACCACGGTCGAGGTCAACTTCCCCACGCTCGACAGGCCGCGCGGCGTCGCGACGAAGGCGGGAGTCGTCTACATCGCCGATTCCGGCCACAACCGTATCGTCCGCTACCAGCGCAGCGACTCCGACGCCTACATCCCCGAGGATCCGAATTTCCCGTGACCCCCGCCGTGATCGTACATTTCGCCCCCAACGTTGACCCCGAAACGAGGCCGACGCTCCGATGCCCGACTCTCTGATCACCGGCGACGCCGGCATCCTGTTCGTGCTCGCCGCCAACGCCGCGCTCTGGTTCTTCCTCGAGAAACGCACCGGTTGGAAGCTGTTCAACTTCGTGCCGCCGCTGATCTTCATCTACCTGCTGCCCGCGGTGTTCTCGAACAGCGGCCTGATCACGAATGACAGCGGCGTCTATGATTGGATGGGCGACATCATCCTGCCCACGTTCCTCGTGCTCCTGCTGCTGGACGTGGACATCCGCGCGACGATCCGCGTGATGGGCAAGGGCGTGTGGGTGATGCTCGTCGGCACACTCGGCGTTGTCGTCGGCGCGCCGATCGGGTACGCGATCGTGAGCGGCTGGCTCCAGTCGGACGCGTGGATGGGGTTCGCGATCCTCTCCGGCTCGTGGATCGGCGGCACCGGGAACATGGCCGCGGTGCAGCACGCGATCGACCCGAGCGGCGAGCTCACCGCCGGCCTGTTCGGGCTCGCCGTGATCGCGGACAACGTCGTCTACCTGATCTGGCTTCCGCTGTTGCTCAACCTGAAACGGCTCGCGCCGATCTTCCACAAGTTCACCGGCGTGTCCGACGCGCAGCTCGACCGGATGAAAGACGCCGCCGAAGAGATGGTGGTGAAGAAGCCGAAGCCGGCGATGCGGCACTACCTCTACCTGATCGCGATCGGGATGGGGGCGACCTGGATCGCGACCAACCTCGCGCACGTGCTGCCCGAGGTCGGCGTCGTACTCACCGCGAGCACATGGCAGATTCTGCTCGTAACCACGCTCGGGATCGCGCTCTCGTTCAGCCCGGCGAAGAGGATCCCCGGCAGCCACGAGCTCGCAATGGCGCTCGTCTATCTGTTCGTGAGCCGGATGGGCGCGAAAACCGACCTGAGCGGGCTTGCCGGCCAGGCGATCCCGTTCGTCGCCGGCGCCTACATCTGGATTTTCATCCACGGCGCGTTTATCTTGTTCGCGGCGAAGTTGTTCAAGATCGACGTGCACACATCCGCGATCGCGTCCGCGGCGAACATCGGCGGCGCCGCGAGCGCGCCGATTGTCGCGTCGTTCCACGACGAGCGGCTCGTCCCCGTCTCGATCCTGATGGCGCTGATCGGGTACGCGGTCGGCAACTACGCGTCGCTGCTGTTGATAAGGCCGCTGTTGATGTGGGTGGCGGGGGGACCGTAGCCCCGCAGCTCCACCTGCGGGGACGTGTAGCCCGGGGTCGCCGACCCCGGGGAGGGTGACTTGCTGTCAAGCGTCCCCCTCCGCAGGCGCCGATCAGGCCTCAAATGTTTTCATTCCAGCCTGATCATCCGCGCGGGCAAGCCCGCACGGCCGGTACCGCGCCATCCCTTGCAACCGCGGTGACGGCCGCCTTCGCTTGTGGCTGCGGCGGGCCGTCCCCGCAGGCATACTCCGGGATCCCATGTGACACCGTTCTCAAGCCGGCCCGTCTCACACTCGCCGTCTCTTGTCCGCACTCCGCGTCTTTCGTAGCTTCCAGCGGATGAGCGTCCCCCCGTCCGACGTGAAAACCCAAACGAGCCCACGGGCGGCATGAACGCTGGGGAAAAGTCGAGCGAAAGGGTCGGCGACTGGTCATTCTGAAGCCGCCAGAGGCGGCTGAAGAAGGTCCGAGTAGATCGAAGGCTGGACCGAGAGCGTGCCTCCATCGTACCCGGACCTTCTTCACTTCGCTTCGCTACGTTCAGAATGACTGAATATCACCGGTCGTTGACTCATTTCTACCTCGCTTTGCCGTTTCACCCCGGCGGATCAATAAGCCGCCCCTTTCAAACCGAGGGAGACGACGGCATGGCGATCGTGAAGCCGTTCCCCGGCCTGCGCCCGCGCAGGGAGCTCGCGGAGAAAGTGGCGAGCCCGCCGTACGACGTGCTCAACACGGCGGAGGCGCGCGAGCTGGCCGGCGACGACGCGATCAGTTTCCTGCACGTGAACAGGCCGGAGATCGACCTGCCGCCCGGGACCGATCCGTACGATGACGCCGTCTATGCGCAGGGGCGCACGAACCTGCGGCGGATGATCGATGACGGCGTGTTCGTGCGTGATGAGTCGCCTTGTTTTTATCTCTATGCGCAGACATGGGGCTATCACCGCCAGGTCGGGCTTGTCGCCGCGGCGAGTGTGCAGGATTACGCTGAAAACAAGATCAAGAAGCACGAGCAGACGCGCGAAAAGAAGGAACGCGACCGTGTCCGCCACATCGAGGCGCTCGGCGCGCAGGTCGGCCCGGTTTTTCTCACGTACCGCGCGGTGCCGGAGATCGACAACCTGTTCCGCACGATCCAGCAGAAGGCGCCGGACTACGATTTCACGGCCGCGGACGGGATCCGGCACACGTTCTGGGTCGTCGGTTCGAAGATGCGCATCGAGGCGATCGCGCAACTGTTCAGCGAGGTGCCGGCGCTGTACGTCGCCGACGGCCACCACCGCTCCGCCGCCGCGACGATTGTCTGCAACAAGCGCCGCGAGCGCGATCCCGACTACTCCGGGCTCGAGCCGTGGAACTTCTTCCTCGCCGTGATCTTCCCCCACGACCAGATGAAGATTCTCCCGTATAACCGGGTGATCAGGGATCTGAACGGGCTGTCACCGGACGAGTTCCGGGCGAAGGTGGGGGAGAGGTTCGAGGTCGCGGCTGCGGCGGAGGCGTTCGAGCCGGAGCAGACGAAGCAGTTCGGGATGTACCTCGGCGGCCGCTGGTACCGTCTGAGCGCGAAGCCGGGCACTTTCGACGAGAACGACGCGGTTGCGAGCCTCGACGCCGCGATCCTTCAGGACAACCTGCTCGGCCCGATACTCGGGATCGAGAACCCGCGCACCGACGAGCGGATCGATTTCGTCGGCGGGATCCGCGGGCTCGGCGAGCTCGAGCGGCGTGTGGACAGCGGGGAGATGGCGCTCGCGTTCAGCCTGCACGCGACCACGATCGAGCAGCTGATCGCGGTTGCGGACGCCGGCCGGAACATGCCTCCGAAATCGACGTGGTTCGAGCCGAAACTGCGCAGCGGGCTCGTGATTCACGAGATCGGGGATTGAGCGGGTGCGGGGTTGACAGCGGATCACACGGATGTCGCGGATGGTCCGGCGCTGCGTGGTCGAACCCTCGTGTCGCCCGTGCGGGCTCCTGCCACGTCGTAGCGTCCGGCGAAGACGGGCGCCCGCGCGGACGTACCGGCAGTTGGCGTGACGAGGCCGCGGTTGCGTCCTACTGCGCCCTGCGGCTTAGTCGCGACAGGGGCAACCGCGGGCCTGTGGGTTTGTGTCACCCCGATCCTGATGTGCAGGGCGGTTTGGCGCGCTCCCGTGTCATCCTGAACCCGAAGCGCCGTCGGTTTGGCGCGCTCCCGTGTCATCCTGAACCCGAAGCGCCGTCGGTTTGGCGCGAAGGGTGAAGGATCTCGAGAACAATCGGCGCGTTCTTGCGAATCACCTTCGGTGGTCGAGATCCTTCACTTCACCCGACAAACAGACGTCGGGTTCGTTCAGGATGACACATTCGCGCCGTTCTGAAACTGTAAACGACTCGGCCGGCATGTTCAGGATGACACTCTTGGCGGGCTGCGGGCTGCGGCGGATGACGTATAGCATCTGAATCTGGTATCTGACATCTGGCATCTGACATCTGAGGAGGGAGGATATGATGGCGACGAAGTACGACCGCGTGTACAACTTCAACGCGGGTCCGGCGGCGGTGCCGCTCGAGGTGCTGGAGCGTGTCCGCGAATCCTGGTTCAACTACCAGGGGTCGGGGATGAACGTGATGGAGATGTCGCACCGTTCCAAGGAGTACGACCGGATTCACAACGACACGATCCAGCGTGTCCGCGACCTGCTCGGGCTCGGCGACGAGTTCCACGTTCTTCTCCTCCAGGGCGGGGCGAGCACGCAGTTCGCGATGATCCCGATGAGCTTCCTCGGCGAAGGCGACACCGCGGATTACGTGAACACCGGCTCCTGGTCCACGAAGGCGATCAAGGAGGCGAAGCTGTTCGGCGATGTGAACATCGCGTTCGAGGGCAGCGAGGTCGAGTTCACGCGGCTGCCGCGTCAGGAGGAGCTGAAGCTGACGCCGGAAGCGCGCTACGTGCACATCACGAGCAACAACACGATCAAGGGCACGCAGTTCTTCGCCTACCCGGACACCGGGGACGTGCCGCTCGTCGCGGACATGTCGTCCGACATCCTCTCGCACCGGTTCGACCCGATGCGGTTCGGGTTGTTCTACGCCGGCGCGCAGAAGAACCTCGGGCCGTCGGGGGTGACGCTCGTCGTGCTCCGTGACGATTTCGCGGCGGGCGCGAACGAGGCGCTCACGACGATGCTCAAGTATGCGACCCACATCGAGAAGAACTCGCTGTTCAACACGCCGCCGACGTTCGGCATCTACCTGATGGGCGAGGTGCTCCAGTGGGTGACCGACCACGGCGGCGTCGAGGGGATGGAGGCGCGCAACCGGAAGAAGGCGGAGATGGTCTATGGCTTCTTCGACGAGCACCCCGACTTCTTCAACTGTCCGGTCGAACGTGACAGCCGGAGCTGGATGAACGCGTGCTTCCGCCTCCCGAACGAAGACCTGGAAGGGAGGATGATCGCGGAGGCTACGCGGAGCGGGTTCGTCGGGCTGAAAGGGCACCGAAGCGTCGGCGGGCTCCGCATCTCGATGTACAACGCGAACGGCCCGGATGAAATAGAGGCGGTGCTCGCGTTCATGAAGGACTTCATGCAGCACAACGGGTGAACGGGTTCGAATCGGCGAACAATCCCAGCGGGGAGGATAGAAACGATGGCGAAGATTCTCGTGAATGACGGCATTTCCGCGGACGGCGAACGGATTCTCCGCGACGCCGGCCACGAGCTCGAGATGACAAAAGTCGAGCAGCCGCGGTTGCGGGACGAGCTGCCGAACTACGATGCGATCCTCGTGCGGAGCGCGACCAAGGTGCGGCGCGAGCACATCGAGGCGAGCCCGGAGCTGAAACTGATCGGCCGCGGCGGAGTCGGGCTCGACAACATCGACGTCGAGTTCGCGAAATCAAAGGGCATCGAGGTGATCAACACGCCGGCGGCATCTTCGGACAGCGTCGCCGAACTCACGCTCGGCCACATGTTCAGCCTCGCCCGGTTCATCCACGCGGCGAATGTGACGATGCGCAACGGCGAGTGGAACAAGAAGCAGTACAAAGGCATCGAGCTGAACGGGAAGACGCTCGGGATCATCGGGTTCGGCCGGATCGGGCGCGCGCTCGCGAAACGCTCGATCGCGCTCGGGATGCGCGTAATGGCGTACGATGTGATCACGATCGAGACGGATCTCAACGTGCAGGTGGTCGGTCTTGACGATCTGCTCGCGCACAGCGATTTCGTAAGTGTGCATGTGCCGGGCAAGCACGCGTTCGAGATGAAGGCGGACCAGTTCAAGAAGATGAAGGACGGCGCGTACGTGCTCAACTGCGCGCGCGGCGGGGTGCTCAACGAGTCGGCGCTGCTCGAGGCGCTCAATTCGGAAAAACTCGCGGGCGCCGCGCTCGATACGTATGACAACGAGCCGGAGCCGATGAAGGAGCTGATCACGCACCCGCGCGTGTCGGTGACGCCTCACATCGGCGCGTCCACGAAGGAGGGGCAGGACCGTGTCGGCCTCGAGCTCGCCTCGAAGGTGAAGGAGTTCTTCGCGGGATAGGCGGAGCTGCGCAGCGGAATCGTGCGAGAACGGGGGATCGCCGCAGTGCGAAACCCCGTTCGTCGCTCTCGACCCCATCGATTTCGCGGAGAACGGTATTTCCGGAGATTCACGGCGTTTTGTTCGCTATCTTGCGCGTTGTGGGGGATGCTCTGACGACGGCACGCACTGACCAACGGAAGGCGAAACTGTGAAGACACTCCTCTCCTGCGTCACGATCCTGCTCCTGCTTGCGGGGCTTGTGATCGCGGCGCCTCACACCGACGTAGCGAAACTCCGGGAACTGGAAGAACGATTCAACGCGCGCTGGGAGCGCTGGCGTGGGCCTGAGTTCGAACGCGCGCGGCAGGCGACGACCGGCCTCTACGGACGGATCAACGCCGACCCGGACAGGGAATTGATGGGGATCGACGACGACGGCAACCCGGTCGTCTATGTGCTCGACAATCTGAACGCGGCGATCTCGACCCGCACCGATCTGATCCAGCCGGGCGGCGAAACCGGCTACGAGCTCGACGGTTCATCGACGGACGGCCTCTACCACTGGGACAACTGCGCCGCGAATCCGTCGCACCAGGAGTTCAGCGGGCGTGTTGTCACGATCGACGGCGCCGGGACGTGGGAAAACCACGGCAACCACACCGCCGGCACGATGATGGCCGCCGGAGTCGTCGCGAGCGCGAAGGGAATGGCCAGCGACGCGATCATCCACAGCTACGACTGGTTCAACGATGACGCGGAGATGGCCGCGGCCGGCGCCGCCGGAGCGAAGATCTCGAGCCACTCATACCACACCGGCAACACGTACGGCGCGTACATCGGCCATGCGCGCGAATACGACGAGATCACCTACGCCGCCCCCTACTACACGATCTGCCTGTCAGCCGGCAACGCGGGGAACGCCTACGGCTGGGATTCGATCAGCAGCTCGAACTGTTCGAAGAACCCGATCGTCGTCGGAGCGGTCGAGGATGTGCCCAACTACGACGGCCCGGGGAGTGTGGACATCGCCTACTTCAGCTCGCTCGGTCCCACCGACGACGGGCGGATCAAGCCGGACATCGTCGGCAACGGCGTCGACCTGTACAGCTGCACGCCGACGAGTTACATGACTGAGTCCGGGACGTCGATGTCCACGCCGAACGTCGCCGGGTCAGCGTTCCTCCTGTACGAGCTCTACGAACAGACGCACGACGGCGAGGTTGCGCTCTCTTCGACGATCAAAGCGGTTGTCATCCACACCGCCGACGAGTGTGGTGACTGGGATGGCCCGGATTACCGTTTCGGTTGGGGGCTGATGAACGCGCGCCGCGCCGCCGACATGATCGCGGCCGACGAGGTCGAGAACCCCGAATCGATCAGCGAAGAGATCCTCACCGACGGCGGGATGAACGAACTCACGGTCGAGTCGAACGGCGTCGATCCGCTCCGTGTCACGATCTGCTGGACCGATCCGCCCGCACAGGTGAATGCCAACCCGGCGCTCGTCAACGACCTCGACCTGCGCATGATCGAGGACGCGACCGGCGACGAGTTCATGCCGTACGTGCTCGACGGCAATAACCCGACCGCGCCCGTGGAGAGGGACGATAACACCGCGGACAACGTCGAGCAGGTGTACATCTCCGATCCGGCTCCGGGCACGTACACGATCGTCGTCTCGCACAAGAACTCGCTGCAGGACGGGGAGCAGGCGTACAGCCTCGTGTTTTCCGGCGCGACCGGCGGCGAAGCGCCCGCGGCGACGCTCTACCTGAACCCGATCTGGAACTACATCCCGCCGCAGGGCGGACTGATGCGCTACGGCCTCGTGTTCAACTTCAACCGTGACATGACCGTGCCCGGGGTGGACTACTGGGTCGATCTCGTGCTCCCGAACGGGAACGACTACGGCCCGATCTATGACGTGACGTTCACCGCGACGCCGTACATGCACGTCGAGATGGAGATGCAGCAGAACATCCCGGGGTTCGCGCCGAGCGGCGTTTACACGGTGACCGGCAAGGTCGGGATAATGCCCGGCCTCGTCGTCGCGAGCGACAGTTTCGAGATGACGAAGTTCGAACCGTGGTCGCCGGACGGGTCGGTCGATGACTGGTCCGGCTCCGGGCTCGAGTTCCTCGCGGGCGGCGCGAGCACCGCGGCGGATGACATCGGCGCCACGGAGGCCGTGCCGGACCGCTACGAGCTCGGCGATGTTTATCCGAACCCGTTCAACGCGTCCGCGACGGTCACCGTGCGCCTGCCCGACGCGTCGCAGCTTATCGTGGAAGTGTATGACGTGACCGGGCGGCTCGTGCGCACGCTTGCGGACGGGCGCTTCGAAGCGGGCGCGCACGCGCTCGCATTCGACGGAACCGAGCTCGCGTCCGGAGTCTATTTCGTGCGCGCGATCGTGCCGCGTGAGCTCAGCGAGATCCGGAAGCTGACGTTGTTGAGGTGATGGCCTGTACCCGGGAACGGGATCGTGTTTCGACTCCACGGGTTCCTGGAAAGGACGCCTCATCCTCGTACCGGCCGTGCGGGCTTGCCCGCGCGGATGCAAACCGGCAGGTTTCTCGCATGCGACATTTTTTTCGAGAATCGGCATAACCGCGAGCCCGGCGGAACCATTGCCCCGCCGGGCTCGTTTTTCGTATACAGGCGGGCGGCCGGAAGCGCGTGCCGGGACGGTCTCGCCCCCGATTCACCTCCCTTGACAGCTCGCAGGCGGCCCATGTACTTTCGGGTTCGTGTCCTGCGAACGGCCCTGCTCGCGTGTCGTGCGGGCGACGGGGACGGGGCGGCGCGCACGGCGGGGCGTGGCGCAGTCCGGTAGCGCACCTGCTTTGGGAGCAGGGGGTCGCTGGTTCGAATCCAGTCGCCCCGACGGTTGGCGGGGCTCGCGGCACTCCCCGGTCTTGTTCGGCGGGCAGCGTCGGTCCAGCCCGTTGACCCGGCACGATGCGCCAGTAGCTCAACCGGACAGAGCACCGGCCTTCTAAGCCGGGGGTTCGGGGTTCGAGTCCCCGCTGGCGTACGATCACGGCGGGGCGAGAGTTCCGCAGGATCTAGCCCGGCAGCTCCGACTGCCGGGAGAAGAGAACGGTCCGAGTAGTTCAGCTGGTTAGAACGCCTGACTGTGGCTCAGGAGGTCGTGGGTTCAAATCCCATCTCGGACCCGAGGGTGGCGGCGGTACGCGCCACCCGTTTTGCCGAAATCGGCGCGCTGTGCGCGCCTGCGGCCCCTTCGTCTAGTGGTCAGGACACCAGGTTTTCATCCTGGCAACAGGGGTTCGATTCCCCTAGGGGTCACCGTTCCTCCTTCGGCGAGCAGGAGATCGTCGGCGGCGACACCGGCCTGCTCGGGTTCGAGGTGTACCGTGACGGCGCGCTCGCCGGCGAGTATGCGGACGACGCGCACGAGGGGGTGCTCCCGGGCGCGGGCACGTACGAGTTTCGCGTGGATGCGGTGTACGAGCAGGGCACATGGACCGGCGCACCGCGCGAGTTCGAGTGGGACGGGGTCACGCGTGCCGCGGAGACCGCCGCGCTGCCGCAGCGGTTCGAGGTCGGCCGCGCGTACCCGAACCCGTTCAACCCCGCGACCACGCTGACCGTGACCGTTCCGGAGGCGGCCGATCTGGACGTGCGCGTGTTCAACTCGCTTGGTCAGGAGGTGCGCTCGGTCGCCGACCGGCGCGTGCAGCCCGGGGAGCACCGGATCGTGTTCGACGCGACCGGGCTCGCGAGCGGGGTGTATCTGCTGCATGTGCGAGCGGGAACGACGGAGGACATTCAGAAAGTCATCTACCTGAGGTGAGACTGTTGATGAAGGCGTGATCGACCGTCATGCTGAACGAAGTGAAGCAGGTCCAGGTTTGCTCACGGCCATTCTCGGCGGCGTCAGCATGACAGGGCATCGCAGGTCGGCGGTTGATCGAGCCAGGACGACATTTGTTGGTCGCTGAACGGGACTCCGGCGCCGACCACCTTCGTTGTATGGACACACTCGGGAAGCGGAGGTTCGTTTTCTTCCGCGTTGCTCCACGTGGTCACCGGCGTGTGACAGGTCTCCCTTGTTCGGAGCGGCTATCTTTGCGTATCGTGCAACCCTGCGGTTGCGTACCGGTGAATACGAAACAGGCCTGTCCAGGTGGAACGGATCATCCAGAGTCGCAGCAGGTCACTCCGTCGCGCTCAGGTGATCAAGCTGCTGCGGGAGAACACGAACCTGCCCGTTCTCCCGGACATCCTGCGCAATCTCGAACGCTCCTGAGCGATCCGAACGTTAACACGGCTCGGATCGCCGATCTGATCGAGAGCGAGCCGGTGATCGCGGGCCGGGTGCTCAAGCTCGCGAACAGCGCGTTCTACGGCGGCGGGCGGAGGACGCTCGACAGCATCCCGCTCGCGGTAAACCGGCTGGGGTTCCGCACGGTGCGCACGCTCGTTTACTCGAGCGCGCTGCCGGACCTGTTCACCAATGCCCCCCATCTGGATCACTACCAGTTCTGGCGGCATTCGCTTACCGTCGCGATGCTCGCGCGCGACCTGATGACCCGCTCGCCGGAACGCACGCTCAAGTCAGTGGACCAGGCGTACCTCTCCGGCCTGCTGCACGGCGTCGGGCTGCTCGTGTTTCAGACTCTGTTCCCGAAGGAATACGGCAGCGCGCTCGAGGAGGCGCGGGACACGGCCCGTTCCCTGTCGGACGTCGAGGTGGAGATGTTCGGCATCGATCACCAGGAACTCGGTGCGATTCTCCTCGAAAGCGAGTGGGATATGGACGCGGTGATCGTGGATGCGGTGAAGAACCACGTGCGTGCGCCCGACGGCCAGGGAACGCGAAGCGTCAACGAGACACTGTTCGTCGCCAATTCGGTCTGCCTCGTGTACGGCATCTCGAACGGCACGGGCCTGAGCTACACGCACCAGCACCTCGAGCTGCTGTCGTCGCTCGGGCGGCTCGGTTACGATCAGCACAGCATCGAGCGCCTGCTCGACCTGGCGAAGAGCGAGGTGAGCACGATCGAGGAGCTTCTGAACACCGAATGAGCCCGGGTTGCTCCGGTCACCGTGTTTTCTCCCGCTCGCGCAGTTCGCCGCGGAGAATGAGGCCGTCCGCGCTGCGCGGCAGGGATGAGATCGAAACGAATCGCCCGGGGATCTTGTAGCGGGAAAGCCGCGTTTCGCAGTGGCGTTTCAAGTCGCTCTCGACCAGCGCCTGGTCGGGCCGCAACACGATGAACGCGGTGACACGCTCGCCCATCGCCGGGTCGGGCGTTCCGACGACGGCGCTTTCGTACACGGACGGATGGCTGTTCAACACGGCCTCGACTTCCTCCGGGTACACGGGAAACCCGCCGCGCAGAATCCGATCATCCTTCCGGCACTTCAGGTACAGCCACCCGTCGAAGTCGATCGACCCGAGCGTTGACGTGCGGAACCAGCCGTCGGAAGAGACTCCGTTCGGCTCGTTCTCGTAGCCGTCGAACACGTTCGGGCCTCGCACCCACAGTTGCCCGATCGTGTCGGGGGGCAGGACGCGCCCGCCGTCATCGCGGACGGTGACATCGAGTCCGGACACCGGCCGGCCGGAAGCGATCCGGTTGCTCCCGTCGATGTGCGCGGGGTTGACGGCGAGCAGCCCGGCGGTCTCGAGCATCCCGGCTGCGGTCGCGACAGGGCAGCCGAGCATCTGTTCGAACCGGGCGAGCACCGCCCGGTCGATGTGCGGTCCTGCGCAGAGGGCGAATCGAAGCCGCCGCGCGCCGGGTTCGCCCTCACCGGTTTCGGCGTTCGACTGCGCGCGATCCGGCGCGGGCTCCCGGCCCAGTTCCGCCAGCACGTCGGCGAAATCGGGCGCGAGGCCGGCGAACGCGGTCAGTTTCTCCCGCCGGATCAGGTCCGCGACACGCGCCGGCGCCCAGGCGATGTCGGCGTGCACAGTGGCCGCAACGCGCGCCGGCAGGAGCATCTGCATGAGCTGCCCGCGCGCGGTGGCGAACGGGTAGGCGCCGTAGAGTACGTCGCCCTCCACCACCTGCAGTGCCGAACGGACCGCGTCGGTCGCGTGCAGCAGGTGGCGGTGCCGGAGCGGAATGATCCGCACCTCCCGGCCCATACCGGGCGAGAGCCGGCGCGCGCAGACCGCGTCGCGATCGCCGGCCGGGTCGCCGTCGAACGGATCCGCGTCCCCGGGCCAGCCGTCCATTCTGATCTCGCCGCCCATCGTCACCGCCGCGGTGCGCAACGGAAGGCCGTTCTCGTGCAGCGTGCGGTCGAAGTCCGCGCGGATCTGTTCGGGGATGAAGATGATCGCCGGCGCTGTCGGCTCGAGCAGGCCGACAATCGCGCTCAGCGTACGGTTCAGGTTGAGCGGGAGATAGGTGGCCCCGAGCAGCGGCGCCGCGAACGAGAGCATCGCGTGCAGCGGCAGGTTCGGCAGCAGCACGGCGACACTGTCGCCCCCGCCGATTCCGAGCGCGCGCAGGCGGCCCGCGAGCGCGCGCACTCCCTGCTCGAACTGCGCCCACGTGAATGTGCGGTCCGGCCACACGAACGCCGGCTTGTCCGCGCTGTCACCGCCGGCGGCGTGCGCGAGCAGCTCGCAGATGTGCCGCGGGCGGGTCATGCGAACTCCTCGCGGTCCAGTTCGCGAAAGCTGACCGCCTCGAGCACGTCCGACTCGCCGACTTCCTCGCGGCCGGCGAGGTCGGCAATCGTGCGCGCGACCTTGAGCGCCCGCATGTGCGCGCGGGCGGAGAGGCCGAGCCGGTCGATCGCCTGCCGCAGCGCGGTTTCCGCCGCCTCCGTGATGTTCCCGCGCGTGCGAAGTTGCTTCGCCGACATCTCCCCGTTCGAGTAGATCTCGCTGTCACGGAAGCGCACGAGCTGCCGTTCGCGCGCCTCGATCACCCGCCCGCGCACGTCTGCGGACGGCTCGCCCTCTTCCTTCAGCGATAACTCTTGCGGCTTCACCGCCGGGACCGGCACGTGCAGGTCGATCCGGTCGAGCAGCGGGCCGGAGATGCGCGAGCGGTACGCGCGGATCTGCGCACCTGAGACGCTGCCCTCGACGAGTTCGCTGCCACGGTAGCGGCCCGGGGTCGGGTTCATCGCCGCGACGAGCAGGAACCGCGCCGGAAACCGCGTCGTCGCTGCGACACGCGCGATCACGACTTCGCCGTCCTCGAGCGGCTGGCGCATCACTTCGAGCGTGTTTTTCTTGAACTCGGGCAGCTCGTCGAGGAAGAGCACGCCGCGGTGGGCGAGCGAGACCTCGCCGGGGACCGGGACAGTGCCGCCCCCGATCAGGCCGGCGTCGCTGATCGTGTGGTGCGGGCTGCGGAACGGGCGGGTCGCGAGCAGCGCGGCGCCCTTCGGCAACGTGCCGGCGACGGAGTGGATCTGCGTCGTCTCGAGCGCCTCGTCGAGCGTCGGGTCGGGGAGGATCGTCGGCAGCCGGCGCGCGAGCATCGTCTTGCCCGACCCCGGCGGTCCGATCATCAGCACGTTGTGGTTGCCGGCGGCGGCGATCTCGAGCGCACGCTTCGCCCGTTGCTGGCCTTTCACCTCGCGGAAATCGAACTCGTAACGCCGCTGCTCGGCGAACAGCTCCTGGATGTCCACGGTGTAAGGCTCGACCTGATCGACGCCGTTGAGGAAATCGACGACGTCGCGCAGCGTGGTCATCGGGTAGATCGGGAGGCCCTCGGCGACCGCGGCCTCGTCCGCGTTGTCCACCGGCACGACCAGCTTCTTCCCGCCGAGCGCGCGCACCGCGAGCGACGATGGGAGCGCGCCCTTCACCGGCCGCACGCGCCCGTCGAGGCTGAGCTCGCCGAGGAACACGTACCTGTCGAGCACATCCGCCGGCACCTGGCCGCTCGCGGCGAGCAGAGCGACCGCGAGCGCGAGGTCGTAGGCGCTGCCTTCCTTGCGCAGATCCGCCGGCGCGAGGTTGATCGTAACCCGTTTCCGCGGAAAAATGAGCCCGGCGTTCTTCATCGACGCGGACACGCGATCCTTCGACTCGCGCACCGACGCGCCCGCAAGCCCGACGATTGTGAACTGCTCCAGCCCGCCCTCGATCTGCGTTTCGACTTCGATCAGCGTCGCCTCGATCCCCTGCAGCGCGACCGTCCACACCTTGCTGAACATCAGCGGCCTCCCAGTCGGACGATGAACGCGGCCATCGGCGTGAATGTATCACCGTCGCGGCGGTATGAGCTCAGGTAGTCGGTGTCGTACGTGCAGATGTGGGCGCTCGTGTCGATCGCGGCGCCGGCGCGCTTCGCCTCGCTCGCCGTGCCGTGCAACAGGTCGAGGTGCGGGCGCCCGTCGAGCTCGACGACTGCGTCCGCGAGCCGGGGGACGCGGAGAAACTCGCCGGCCACGTCCTCGCCGATCGCGTAACGGCGCGCGCTGATCCCCGGGCCGAGGATTGCTGTGATCCCAGCGCTCGCTCGCTCGGGGACGGCCTCGATCATGTTCCCGACGAGGCCGGCGAGCAGTCCGCGCCAGCCGACGTGCGCGAGCCCGATCCACCCGCTCTCCGGCGCGATCAGCCACATCGGCAGACAGTCCGCGTGCGTTGTCAACAGGATCAGGTTCGGCGCGCCGGTGACGAGCGCGTCCACACCCCGGAACCCGCTGTTCGCCTCGCGTGCACCGCGGCGTGCGTGTTCGCGGCCGACCACTTCCACGTTCGCCGTGTGTTCGAGAACGGGCGACACGAGCTGATCGAGCTTCAGATTCCAGAACCGGAGGAACTGCATCCGGTTGCTCGCGACATCCCACTCCGGGCGCCCGCGGAACGACATCGGGCCGAACTCCCTGCGCGACAGGGCCCAGTACACATGCGACCCGTCGGGCAGTTCGAGTTCGCCCTCAACCGCCGCGCGGGGCGTGTTGACAGCGGGGGCAGAAATAGGTGCTGCGTCCATGTTGGCTGATGCGTCCAATCGTCGTCCCGCAACGCGGGCAGGGTTCTCCTGCTCGCTGATAGACGTGCAGCTCGTTGCCGAACTCGCCGGGCTCGCCGTCCGGCCGGCGGAAATCGGAGAACGTCGTCCCCATCTGATCGATTGCGAACCGGAGCACGCATCTGATCGAACGGTGGAGGCGGCGGATTTCGCCGTCCGTGAGCTCGCCCGCGGGCCGGCGCGGGTCGATCTTCGCCTCCCAGAGCGCCTCGATCGCGTAGATATTGCCGAGCCCGGCGATCCGTTCCTGCTGCAGCAGGAACGATTTAACCGGAACCTTCCGCCCGTCAACCAGCTCCGCCAGCTTCCTGCGCGTGAACGAGCGGCTTAGCGGTTCGACCCCGAGTTTGCGGAATCCCGCCGGCTCGCTGCCGTCGATGAGAAAAAACGTCCCCAACTGGCGCATGTCAACGAAGTGCAGAGGATCGCGACCGGCGAGGTGGATGGTCGCGCGCAGATGCTCGCCGCTGTCCGCGGCCGCACGCCCGAACACGAGCCGCCCGCTCATGCGCAGGTGGATCGCGAGCGGCGGGCGCTCGCCGTCGAACTCGAGCAGGATGAACTTGCCGCGGCGTGTGACATCGAGCACCGTCGCGCGCTTCAACGCCCGCTGCAGTTTGCGCGCGCTCGTGTGGCGGCACACTCGCGGCGAGTGGAACTGAACGCGCTCGATCACCGCGCCGCGCAGCGCCGGCCGCAGCCCGCGCACGACCGTCTCCACCTCCGGCAGCTCAGGCATCGCCCGCCCCGCTCACTCCGGTCGCACACGCACGGAGATCGCGTCGGCAAGCCGCTCGAGCTCTTGCACATCGCGCTCGCCGAACGCGCCCGGTTCGTCCCCGTCGATGTCGATCTCGCCGACCGCGTCGCCGTCCATCAGGATCGGCACCACGATTTCACTGCGTGTGTCGGGGAAGCAGGCGAGGTACTCCGGGTGCGCATCGACGTCATCGACGACCACGGATTCCCGGGTGCGCGCGGCGAGCCCGCAGATTCCCTCGCCGACAGGGATGCGCGTGTGCTCCGTCGCCGCCGGGCCGTCCCACGCGCCGAGCATCAGTTCGTCCCCGCGCACCCAGTAGATCCCGACCCAACTGAACCGGTCGATCTCCGCGCGCAGGCTGGTGACGATCTCCATCTCCCAGTCGGAGAACGACATCCGTTCGCCGCGTTCGAGCAGGGAATCGACGAGTTGTTTCAGGATCATCGTGTCGTCCGGTTGTTTCCCTGTCTCAAGTCGGCGCCGCCTCGGCCATCCAGAACCGCGCGCGTCTGTCTGCGGGCGCGCCCTCGGTGGGTGGCCCGGAGCTTCAGCCTCGGGTCTCATCTCCTTGCCCTTGACTTCAGTCAAGGATAATCAACCGTTGGATGAGCCGCGGTTGCGAGCAACCGCGGGCCTGTATGAGTGTCATCCTGAACCGCGCCGCCGTTCGTATCTGTTGGGCGGCGCGAGTGAAGGATCTGCCAGCAAGCACCGCCCCA
>JAANWZ010000147.1 GCA_018263585.1 Calditrichota bacterium
CGGTGGATGAAACCCGCCCTGGTCACCGTTCAGCCGCGAAGCGGCGACAGGTGCATAGCGCGGGGCGTCAGCCCCGGGGTCGGCGACCCCGGGCTACCTCTCCCGCTACCGGCGCGCGTCGGCCTCCTCTTTGTGCGCGAGGTACCAGTCGACCGTCTTCTTCAGGCCTTCGTCGAGCGAGGTCGGCGGCGTCCAGTTGAGCACCTGTTTCATCCGCGACACGTCGAGCACCTTGCGCGGGACGCCGTCCGGCTTGCTCGTGTCCCACGCGACTTCGCCTTCGAACCCGGTGTGTTTCGCGATCAGCTCGGCGAGTCGTTTGATCGAGGTGCCGGTGCCGGTGCCGATGTTGATCGTGTCGTCGTAGTCGGTTTCCATCAGGCGGACGACCGCTTCCGCGGCATCGCCGGCGTAGATGAACTCGCGCACCGGGCTGCCGGTGCCCCAGTTGACGACCCGCTGTTCCCCGTCGGCGACCGCGTCCGCGAACCGTTTGATCAACGCCGCGACGACATGCGAGCGGTACTCGGTGAACACATCGTGCTCGCCGTACAGGTTCGTGATCTGCGGGTACTGGCCGAGCATCCCGTACTGTTTCCCGTACGCGCGCGCGCCCACCTGCTGCACCTTTTTCGTGAACCCGTACGCCTCCACGCTCGCGTGCAGCGGCCCGGCCCAGAAATCGTCCTCGTTCATGTCGCCGACGACGTTACCGGGGTACGCGCACGCGGAGCCGATCGAAACGAACCGCTTCACCCCAGTGTTCGCACACGCCTCGAGCAGGTGCGCGCTCATCACCGTGTTCCGGTAGAACAGGTTCGCGGGCTCGTTCATGCAGATGCCGAGGCCGCCGTAGTACGCCGCGGAGTGGACGACGATCTCCGGGCCGACCTCTTTCAACGTGCGCTCGACGCTCTCGTAGTCCATCAGGTCGAACTCCGGGCGCCCGGGGGTGGCGAGCTCGTAGCCCGCGTGTTCGATCTGTTCCGCGATCCGGCGGCCGAAGAAGCCGCGCCCGCCGGTCTGCAGCACGACAGTTGCCATCGCTCTCCTCTCGGTTCAGTATTCGTGGGAGTGGAAGATAGGGAAACGTGCGCCGGGACGCAGGGGGGAAGGGAGAGCGGGCGGGGTTCGACGCAGGTTTGCCGGCGCGCAGCGCGCAGGCAGGAGTGCGTGAAACCCGGGGCAAGCCCCGGGCCACCCCTTCGTGTCCGGGCAGTTGACCCGTTGCGGCGGCTGGTGTACCTTGGCGCGGTCCAGCCTCCCGATGCAACAGGCACAGTGAAACGCACGCACACAATCCGGGGGATTCTCGTGGAAAAAATCCTTGTCACCGGCGGCGCCGGCTACATCGGCACGATCCTCGTGCCCGAACTGCTCGCGCGCGGGCACCATGTCACGATCTACGACAACTTCATGTACGGCGCCTCCGCGCTGCTCGGGTTCAGCGCGCACCCGAACCTGGAAATCGTCGCGGGCGATGTGCGCGACCCGGAGAAGGTCCGCGACGCGGTGCGGGGGAAGGACTGGGTGATGCACCTCGCGGCGATCGTCGGCTACCCCGCGTGCGCCGCCGACCCGGTGCGCGCGAACACGGTGAATGTGGATGGCACGCGCAACGTGATCGACGCGATGCAGCCCGGCCAGAAGCTGATGTACGCCTCCACCGGGTCCACGTACGGCAAGGTGCTCGGGATCGCGACCGAGGAGACGCCGATCAACCCGCTCACCCTGTACGGCCGCAACAAGCGCGACTGCGAGGATCTGATCAAGCAGACCGACCTCGACTTCGTCCTGTTCCGGTTCGCGACCGTGTTCGGTTCGAGCCCGCGGATGCGCCTCGACCTGCTGATCAACGATTTCACCTACCAGGCGCTGCACAACAAGCAGATCGTGCTGTTCGAGGGCCACTTCCGGCGCACATTCCTGCACAGCCGCGACGCCGCCGCGATCTACCCGTTCGCGATCGAAAACTGGGAGCGGATGGCCGGCGAAACGTACAACGTCGGCGACGAGTCGATGAACTACACAAAGAAGGAAGCAGCGCTCGCGATCAGGGAAAAGCTCGATTACTATCTGCACGAGGCCGACATCGGCACCGATCCGGACGCGCGTGATTACGAGGTGGACTACTCGAAGCTGAAGGCGCTCCGCTACCGGGCGCAGATCGACCTCAGCGCCGGCATCGACGAACTGATCAAGATCCTGAGCGTGCTCAAGGTGCACAACCCGCTGCGGAACGCGTGACTGTTTCAATTGTCTGAACAGTCTGCTGTTCGTTCCCCCGCGCTTCCCCGACCGTCTCCGCAACCGTTCTCATCGCGAAACACACCGAGGCCGTTCGTCCATGGAAAAAAATCGCCTCACAGCGATCATGTTCAGCGACATCGTCGGCTTCACCCGGAAGATGGGTGAGGACGAAGCGCGCATGCTCCGCTTGCTGAACGATCACAATGCGATCGTTGAGGGTGCGGTGGGAAATCATGACGGTGAGATCATCAAACGGATGGGCGATGCGTTTCTCGTCAGTTTCGACAGCGCATTGAACGCGGTGCTCTGCGCCGTCGATATTCAGCAGGCGCACGCCGACTACAACCGGGACAAGCCTCTCGAAGATCAGGTCCAGGTGCGGATCGGGATTCATCTCGGCGATATCGTGATCCGAGAGGACGACGTGTTCGGGGATGGAGTGAATGTTGCATCCCGCGTCGAACCGCTCGCCCACCCCGGGGGAATCTGCATCACACGAAGTGTCTATGACATTGTCAAGCGGAGGATGGAGATCAAGGCGGTCGAGCTCGGCCCTCAGCAGCTTAAGAACGTCAATGAAGCGGTTGAAGTCTTTCATCTTCTTTCGGATACGGTCGGTTTAAAGGAGTTACGCAGGACGAAACAATGGAAGAAACGTCGTTCACCTGCTCGTTACGTACTGCTGCTGGCGATTGTGCTGGTTCTCGTGTTTGCCGTGTGGCGTCAGTTCTTGTCCGGTTCAGACGGGGTGAGCGAGTTTGTGCAGCAATTGCAGCGGGTTGAGATATCCGAGAATCGAGTCGCTGTGTTGCCGCTGAGAAATCTTACGGGAAGCGAAGACAGGCAGTACATCTGCGAAGGGATCGCGGAGGAGCTGATCTTCCGGCTCTCGGGCACCGGTGAACTGTACGCGTACCCGCTCTCGGAAGTGCTTGCGATCAGCGAGAACAACAGAACGGCTGAGGGGATCCGGCGCGCACTCGGCGTCAAATACCTTGTCCAGGGAAGCGTTCAGGAGAAACGGGACAGCCTGCTTGTCGTACTCGACGTGATCAACACGGAAACGTTGGATCGGCTCTCATGAAACCGGTACGGGGAACCGTTGGACAACCGGCAGGCGTTGCTCAGCCGGATTGTCAGGGGCGTGCTGTTCCCGCTCGTCGGGCAGGTTTCGGGGGAGGCGGAGGCGGCGCTCGCGGCGTACTCATCGCGCAGCGCGGTCGCCGGGGACCTGTACCTGCAGGCGCGGCNCGCGCAGCGGGAGGCGGTCACCTGGGACGATCAGCAGCGGATCCTGCGCCTGTACGAGTCGGCGGTCGCGTCCGACAGCGGTTTCGCGCTCGCGCGCGCACCTTGCCCGCGCGGATGATCCGAAGGTGCATGAGACCCGAGGCTGAAGCCCCGGTCACCCGCCGTCGCCATGCCCGCGGGGACGGGCCGCAGGCCGTCACCGCGGCTGATCAACGGGTGATCGAACCTCGCCACACAACCGTTTGATTATCCTTGACTGAAGTCAAGGGCAAAGGTATGAACGGTTGGTTGATTATCCTTGACTGAAGTCAAGGGCAAGGGTACGAACGGTTGGTTGATTATCCTTGACTGAAGTCAAGGGCAAAGGTATGAACGGCTGATCCACCGGTCGATCAACCCTGCGACAGCGCACACGGACGCGCTGTCACAGGGGCACATACGATTTCCTCCCCCGTTGCAAGCTACCTGATCAGCGTGATCTTCCGCATCGCCGGCTTCCCGCGGGCGGGGTCGGCGCGGATGAAATAGACGCCGCTCGCGAGCGCGGTTGCGTCGAAGGTGAGCGCGTGATCGCCCGCCGCATACCACTGATTCGACAGTGTCGCAACACGTCGTCCGGTGACGTCGTACACGGCCAGTTTGACGTGCGATGGCTGGGGCAATTCGAGCGCGACCGTCGTCGTCGCGTTGAACGGGTTCGGCCGCGCGGGCGCGAGCGAGATCGTGGTGGTCACCTCCGATCTCGATGCGAGCTCGTCCTCGTTCGGCTTGAGCGCGGACTTTCGCGTGTACCGCTGGAAGAAATCCCACATCTGCCTGTTCAGCTCCAGCCCCTGAGGCTCGCGGTGCGGCCAGCCGTGGTTTTCGCTCGGCTGACCGTCGAAGTGGAGGGTGAAGAGAACGACATCGACCCCGTCGCGCCGGTTCCGATTGACCTTCTTCTCCACACGCGGCGTATCGACGAAAGCCGAATCCAACTTGGCGCGCGCGCACTCGAACGCGAACGACCACAGTCTGTCCGCGTGCACGGCGTAGCTGTAGTCGATGATCGGGTCGTTGATATTATGACTCTGCATCACGCCGAACGGGCGCTTCGGCGGGCGCTGCGCGGGGATCCTTGAGGGCGCACCGCAACTGCTGATACAGATCGCCGCGATCCGGCCGCTGAGCTCGTAGGCGATCACCTGCGCGAGGTAGCCGCCGGCGGAGTTGCCCATCGCGTACACCCGGTCCCAGTCCACGGAGTACTCCGGCTTCGCCGCGATGTCGTCGAACATGTTGTCGATGAACTCGACCTCGTTACCGACAAACCAGCGATAGACCCAGTGGCCGTCGTCATCGACCAGCATCGCTTCCGGGCAGGCGACGAGGAAGCCGTACTGTTCGGAGAGTTGGTACAGTCTCGCGCGCTCCTCGAAGAACTCGCGCGCGCCCACGCCGCCGCCGTGCGCGCAGATGACGAGCGGCGCATCGCGCACGACCGTGGTCGGCGTGTACATGTAGTACACGCGCGGGTACTCACCGTCATAGGAGCGGAACATCGACCAGTTTCCGGGCATGCGCGCCGTGGCGAGCAGCGGAATCAGCAGTAGCGCCAACCATGCGCCGATCAGTCTCATCGGTCCCCCTGCATCGCAGTCCAGTGGGCGGTCCTGTATGTTATATGAGCGAACTGCGCGCCGGTTTCGTCGCGTTTCGGTGGAATGCGGGAGGGCAAGCCGAGCCCCGGATCACGACGGGCGCCCGCAAATCATCCCCGGTACGCCTCCATCCCGGTGAGGTCGGCGGCGACGATCAGCGTGTGCATCGTGTCCGTGCCCTCGTACGTGTACACGCTCTCCAGGTTCATCATGTGGCGCATGATCGGGTACTCGTCGGTGATCCCGTTTGCGCCGTGGATGTCGCGTGCGATCCGGGCGATGTCGAGCGCGATCCGGCAGTTGTTCCCCTTCGCCATCGACACCTGGCGAAACGAGCTCGTCCCCGCCTGCTTCATCACGCCGAGCCGGTGGCAGAGGAGCTGGCCCTTCGTGATCTCGGTCGCCATCCACGTCAACTTCTCCTGCACCGCCTGGAACCCGCCGATCGGGCGCCCCCACTGTTCGCGGGTGAGCGCGTACTGGAGCGCGCTGTCGAAGCAGGCCTGGGCGGCGCCGATCACGCCCCACGCGATCCCGTAGCGCGCCTGGTTCAAACACATCAGCGGGCACTTGAGCCCGACCGCGTCCGGCAGCCGCATCGATTCGGGGACGAACACGTCCTGCATCACGATCTCGCCGGTCACGCTCGCGCGCAGGCTCCATTTGCCCTTCGTCTCCGGGCAGGCGAGACCGTCCGCGCCCTGCTCGACGAGGAACCCGTGCACGACCCCGTCCAGCTTCGCCCACACGACGAGCAGGTCGGCGATCGTCGAGTTCGTGATCCACATCTTCGCGCCGTTCAGCCGGTAGCCGCCATCCACCACCGTCGCGGTCGTGATCATCGAGCCGGGGTCGGAGCCGTAGTCCGGCTCGGTGAGCCCGAACGCGCCGACCAGTTCCGCACCCGCGAGCTTCGGCAGCAGCTCGCGTTTCTGTTGTTCGGAGCCCCATGTGAAGATCGGGTACATCACGAGCGCACTCTGCACGGAAGCGAACGATCGCATCCCGGAGTCGCCGCGCTCGAGCTCCTGCATCGCGAGGCCGTACGCGATGTCGCCGATCCCCGCGCCGCCGTATTCCTCCGGGAATGTCGGCCCGAACAGTCCGAGCTCGGCCATCTCCGGGACGAGGTCCGTCGGGAACCGGTGGTCGCCGTAGCACTGCTCGATGATCGGGATCACCCGGTCGCTCACCCACTCGCGCACCGAGTCACGGATCATCCGCTCCTCGCCGGTGAGCAGTTCGTCGATATGGTAGTAGTCGAGCGCGTTGTAGGGCATGGTTCCTCGCCGAGTCTGTGGTCGGGTTACGTTTCGCACGCGGATGAAGATACGACGCGCCGCGGGATGTCAACAGGAGTTCGGAGGGCCGAACGGCAACCGGTTTCACGCGACCTCCTTGGCAGCATGCACAGCCCCCGTCCGGTGGGTGGCCCGGGGCTTGCCCCGGGTTTCATGCAGCGTCGGATCACACACCCTTGCCCTTGACTTTAGTCAAGGATAATCAAAGAGTTGGGTAGTCGTCATCCACCGGCGGATGAGCCGCGGTTGCAAGCAACCACGGGCATGT
>JAANWZ010000148.1 GCA_018263585.1 Calditrichota bacterium
CCGTCGCGGGGCTGACGCCCCGCGCTATGCACGTGTCGCCGCTACGCGGCTGAATCACTGATCAACAGCCGGTGTTCCGCCTTCACCCATGCGACATGCGGGAGAAGTGAGTAAGAGACAGATCTTCAGACTCGGGTATCATACCTCCACAGCATCGCGCCAGACTTGCAAGAACTGCTATGAAACAGGCTGCAACATTTAACAGGCTTTCTTTCATCAATCCATTCTTTTCTTCCGTGTGTTCCGTGCCTTCCGTGGTCGATCATCAGTTTTCCTATCCGTATCATCCGTGTCATCCGTGGTTGAGGCTTTCCGGGCGCGGAGTTCGCGGCAGGAGAGGCGGGTGGTCGGGTCGTCCGGGGAGACGGGCCGTGTTTCTCCGGCGTCCATCCCGGGGAACGCGATCTCGAGCGCGGCCGGGTCGAACTTCGGCGCCGGCGGATCGGAGAGCGAGAAGTCGAGCGGCTCGAAGTGGCGGGTCGCGCTCTTGAGGAACCGTTTCAACAGCGCGTGCCCGTACGCCTCGAGCGCCTTCGTTTCACTCTTGTGGAACGCGGGACGGAACCGCCGCATCTCTTCGTCCGCGGCCGCATGCATCTCGTGTTTCACCGCTTCGATTCCGCCCGCGAACAGTTGCGCGTGCAACCATTCGAGGAACTGTTCGACCTGCTGCTCGATCAGCCCCTGCGCCTCCGGCAGGTGTTCGTAACGGCGGCGGTTTACCTCTTTCAGGCGCGCGTGGAGACGGTCGAGGTCGATGAGTTCGACGCCGGGCGCGCGCGCGGCCGCGTCCGGGTCGACGTCTCGCGGCACGGAGAGGTCGGCGATCCGCAGCGGGCAGGCGTTGCGTGCTGCGAGTTCCCGCGCGCCGATCAGCGCGCCGGGCGCTGCGGTCGCGGTGAACAGCAGGTCCGCGCGCGCCAGTTCCTCCGCCAGCGCGTCCCAGTCCGCGACGGTCGCCGCTGCGGGCGCGGCGAGTGCTTGCGCGTGCGCGCGCGTCCGGTTCACGAGCACGGTGTCGATGCCGTGGCGCGCGAGGTGGTTGAGCACGACCGCGGTTGTATCGTTCGCGCCGACGACGAGCGCGCGCGGACGCTCCGCCTCCAGTCCCGCGAGCAGCAGTTCGACGGCGGCGCCGGGAAGCGAGCGGATTCCTTCGCCGAGCGGGGTCTCCGCGCGCACCCGTTTCGCGACGCGGAACGAGTGGTGGAACAGCTTGTGCAGCACCTTGCCCGGCCCGCCGGCGCGGCAGGCGGTGCTGTACGCGTGCCGCACCTGCCCGAGCACCTGCTCCTCCCCGAGGATCATCGAGTCCATCCCGCTCGCGACGCGGAACAGGTGCCGCGCGGCGGCGGCGCCGATGTGGCCGTACCCGAACCCCGCGATCCGTTCCGGCTCGGCGACCCCGTGCGCGCGGTAGAACTCGACGACCGCATCCGCGAGCGGCGCGCGCGACGGCTGCACACGGTAGAACTCGACACGGTTGCAGGTCGCGAGCACCGCCGTCTCCTCCGCCCCGCTGATCCGTTTGAACGCGAGCACGGCGTCCGCGAGCCCCTCCCGCTGGAGCTGGAACGGTTCGCGGTCCGCGAGCGAAGCTGTGCGGTGATTGTAGCCGAATACGCTGAGGATCATGTGTTCTCCGGCTGGCGGCCGGCGGCGGCATCAGATGCGACGGTCATCAACAGCAAGGCGTTATACTGATTCCCGAAAGAAATGTCGCGTGCGAGAAATCCACCTGCCTGCATCCGCGCGGGCAAGCCCGCACGGCCGGTACACGGATGAGAGATTTGTTCCAAGAACCAGTATAGAGCCTCGGTTGCGAGCAACCGCGGGCCTGTGCTGCAGGCCGCGCTGCCGGCCGCCGTCACTTTGTGATGAAAAGTACAACATCGGCGCGCCCGCCGCACGGCGTGGCCCTCCGGGAGCGGGAGACAGGATCGGGCCGCGGGGAGTTTATTCGCCGGGCGAATTGACTGTCGATCCGGCCGCTCCGGCCGCGCTCATCGTGATGATTCCCATTCGAACCGCGCGTGGAAGTGGCGGAGGATGGCCGGCTCGTAGGTGAACCGGAGCCCGCGGATCATGTCGCTGCGGGAGTGCAGGTTCACGAGCACCTGTTTCACGTACGCGAGCTGGTTGTCGGTGTACACGCGCCGCGGGATCGTGAGCCGCACGAGTTCGAGCTTCGGCGGGCGGTTGTTCCCGGTTTCCGGGTCACGGTCGGCGAGCACGGTGCCGATTTCGACGCCGCGGATTGCGCCTTCGAGGTAGAGTTCGCAGACGATCGCCTGCGCGGGGAACCGTTCCTGGTTCATCCCGGGCAGGAAGCTCTTCGCATCGACGTAGATCGCGTGCCCGCCCGGCGGGCGCACGATCGGGATCCCGGCGTCGGTGAGCGAGTCGCCGAACCGGCGCACCTGGCCGATGCGCGCGGCGAGGTAGTCTTCGCCCGTGCCCTCGTACAGTCCTTCCGCGACCGCTTCCATGTCGCGCCCGGAGAGGCCGCCGTACGTGAGGTACCCCTCGAACAGGATGTTGAAGCTGCTGCATTTGTGAAACAGGTCCTCGTCGCGCAGCATCAACAGCCCGCCCATGTTCACGATCGCATCCTTCTTCGCAGACATCGTCGCGCCATCGGCGAGCTCGAACATCTCTCGGGCGATCTCGCGCACGCTGCGGCCGGCCTCGCCGCGCTCGCGCTGCTGGATGAACCACGCGTTTTCCGCGAACCGGGCAGCGTCGAGGAACAACTTCAGCCCGCGCGCGCGGCAGAACGCGGCGACGTCGCGCACGTTCTCCAGGCTCACCGGCTGCCCGCCGCCGGTGTTGTTCGTGACCGTGATCAGCACGAACGGGATCCGCTCGCGGCCGTGTTCATCGACGACGGCCGCGAGCTTGTCGAGGTCAACGTCACCCTTGAACGGGGCCTCCACCGAGGGTTCGAAGCATTCATCGACTGTGCAGTCGATCGCGCACGCGCTGCGGTATTCGATGTGCGCCTTCGTCGTGTCGAAGTGGCTGTTGCCCGGGACGACATCGCCTTCGCCGACGAGTACCGAATGGAGCACGTTCTCCGCGGCGCGTCCCTGGTGGGTCGGGAGCATGAACGGGAAGCCGGTGATCTGCTCGACGGCGCGCCGCAGCCGGTGGAAGGACGTGCTCCCGGCGTACGACTCGTCACCTTCCATCATCCGCGCCCATTGCTGTTCGCTCATCGCGCCGGTGCCGGAATCGGTGAGCAGGTCGATGAACACCTTGTCGGCGGGGATGTTGAACACGTTGAACCCGGCTTCCGCGAGCACGCGCTCCCGTTCCTCGCGCGACGGCAGCCGGATCGGTTCCACCATCTTGATCTTGTACGGCTCGGGGTTGTGGGGGAGATTCGCCGGGCCCGGCCAATCAACCGGGTCGGTCTCGTTGCGGTTCGCTCGCATTCGGTTATCCTCTTGGCTCAGCCCGGACCAATATCGCGGGAGGCAAAGGAGTCATTCTGACCGAAGCCCGAATTACGTTCGTCGGGCGAAGGGAAGAAGGTCCAGGTTCGACAAGCGTGGAAAATACCATGGGGGACGCTTGCGAGCAAGCGTCCCCGAAACCAGGACATAACCCTTGGATAAGCTGGATCTTCTTCACCCGCCTTCACGCTTACAGACGCGTGAAGCCGGGTTCAGAATGACGCTTCTGCCGGCGCGGCTGTGCTTCAGATTCCGCCCGATGCACGTAGCTGAGCTGACGGTATAGCCGAGCGCTCGCATGCTCATCCTCATCAACGGTTGTGCAGGCGGAACTCGCCGCCGGTGTCGGGCGGACGAGGCCTGGGCGCACGCGGCGCGGAATCGCGGGCAAGGTACGCCCGGCGGCGATTCGGGTCAAGCGGGCCGCGCGGCGCAACCCTGTGACAGCGCAAACAGACGCGCTGTCGCAGGGGCGCGAAACTCCACCGTGTACCGGCCGTGCGGGCTTGCCCGCGCGGGTGATCAAGCGATGATGAACACCACCGCCCTCGAATCCGCGGTTGCGAGCAACCGCGGGCCTGTAGGAGTGTCATCCTGAACAAGCGCGGCGTCGGTTTGCCGCGCGCCGTGAAGGATCTCGAGGACGGACGGTGATGAAGCGACCAAGCCGTTTGCTTCTCGAGATCCTTCACCCCCCGCATAAACAGACATGCGGGGGGTTCGGGATGACAATGATGCGGCCGCCCGCAGTCCGCAGCCCGCAGCCCGCAGTCAGCCGCCCGGTTCGTTGCACGCTCCGCGATCCCCTGCTATCTTACGCGGCATTGTGGGGGAGACGTAGGTCAGCGCCCGAGGGGGACCTGTGAACAACGACGACAACTGGCTCTCGCCCGACTACTGGCGGGACCGTCGTTTCGAGTGGACGCACAAGGTGTTCTACTTCGTGCCGATGACATGCCTGTTCGGCACGCCGCAGAAGGTATTCGAAACCTCGCAGCGGCTGAAGGCGGAGATCGCGAGCAAGGACTACAAGATCCGCGAGAACGCGATGCTGCTGATGCAGCCCGGCTCGCTCAAAGGCAGGATGATGATCGAGATCTACAAGCCGGATCTGTACGACGCGAACGTGCTCGAGCTCGAGCCGAGCCGGATGTTCTCCGAGCTGCACGAGGGGCCGGTCAAGACAGTGAAGAAGACGGCGAATCAGCTACAGGACCGTGTGAAGAAGGAGAAGGGGGTGCCGGTTACGCACACGTTCTACTGGGATTTCCGTCACGGGCCGGAACTTGTCGGCCAGCGCGCGGACCGGTTTGTCGTGCTCTGCCAGGTGTGAGCCGGTGACACCCGCTGAGGCGACATCCCGCGTCGTGGCGGTGATCCCCGCCCGGTTCGCCTCCACCCGTCTCCCGGGGAAAATGCTCGCCGACGTCGCCGGGAAACCGCTCGTCGCGCGCACGATCGAGACCGTGCTCCGCTGCGGAACTCCTGATCAGGTGCTGGTTGCGACCGACGACGACCGGATCGCGGCGGTCGCGCGCGACGCCGGCGTGGAAGCCGTGCTCACCGATCCGGAGCATCCGTCCGGCTCGGACCGGATCCACGCGGCGATCGCGGGACGCGAGGCGGACATCGTTGTCAACGTGCAGGGCGATGAACCGGCGATGCCGCCGGAGATGATCGACGGGACGGTGCGCCTGTTGCTCGAACGCCCGGACGCGGGAGTCGCGACCGCGGCCTCCCCGCTCGATGTGCGCGCGTGGTCGAACCCGAACGTGGTCAAGATCGCGGTCGCCGCGGACGGGCGCGCGCTCTACTTTTCGCGCGCGCCGATTCCACGCTCACGCGACGGGCGGTTTCCTTCCCGGCATGCACACCGGCACGTCGGGCTCTACGTGTTCCGCCGGCCGGCGCTTGACCGGTTCTGCTCGCTACCGCCGAGCCCGCTGGAAAAACTCGAAAAGCTGGAACAACTCCGCCTGCTCGAGGACGGGCGCGTGGTTGTCGTGCACCTAGTTCTCGACGCCGGGCCCGGTGGCGTGGACACGGCGGAGGATCTGCAGCGGATGCGCACGCTGTACGCGGACATGAACCGCTGATGGAATCCGCGGCGGCCGCCCGGTTCAGCAAGTGCGGGCTGCGCTGTGCCGGGGGCCGTGCAATTCTGACGGATCGGAGGGGACGACACCCGATGGTGGAAGAGCGAGTTTTCGAGATGGACCGGGTCGAACGGGCGCTCCGGGATGAGATCCCCGAGATCGGCGTGCTGTGGATGGAGAGTGCGGAGTCGACGAACCGGGAGGCGCGTGAGCTCGCGAGGCTCGGCGCGCTCGCGTGGACGGTGATCGTCGCCGGGCGGCAGTCGAAGGGACGGGGCCGCTACCAGCGCCCGTGGGCGTCGCCGCCGGGCGGGCTGTACCAGAGCGTGCTGCTTCGCGTGCCGGACAGCGCCGGGCCGATCACGCTGATCCCCCTGCTCGCCGGGCTCGCGCTCAAGGAGGGAATCGAACGCGAGCTCGCCGCGCACGGCGCCGGCGCGTTTCCCGGCCGGTTGAAATGGCCGAACGACCTCGTCACCGACCGCGGCAAGCTCGCCGGGATTCTCTGCGAGGCGGCGCGCGACGACGGCGAGTGGGAGATCATCATCGGAGCCGGGCTCAACCTCGCGCCGGTCGAGCTCAGTTTCCCCGGGTTCAAGACGGCGGAGACGGCGACATCATTGGCGGAAGAGCATCCGTCCGTCGCGTGGCGGCGTGAGGACGTGCTGATCGCTTACCTGCACCGTCTCCACCACTGGCTCGCGGTGTGGCGGGACGACCCCGGGGCGGTGCGGGCGGCGTGGCTCGAGGCGGCGGACATCGAAGGCCGTCACGTCGAGGCGTCCTCGGCGGGCAAACGGATCCGGGGTGTCGCAAAAGGGATCAGCGAAATCGGCGCGCTGATCGTCGAGACCGGCGAAGGAGTGCGCGAGATCAACGCCGCGGAGGCGTTGATTGTGCGCAAGCGACCGCGATATTGACCGCGTGAGCGAAGTTGGGGAGGGGGACGCTTGCTGGCAAGCGTCCCCGGCATGCGCCGGCGGAGCTAAGGGAGGAGACAATTCGATGAGCGGTGATCGGTCCGGCGGCCCGCTGCTCGCGCTCGACATCGGCAACACGCACGTGCAGCTCGGGCTGTTCGACGGCGACGCGCTGCGCATCCGGCGCAAGCTCTCGAGCAATTCGACACGCACTTCGGACGAGGCGGGGGTTCTGGTGACCCTGCTGTGCCGCGACAGCGGAGTCGATCCGAAGCAACTCGCAGGCGTCGGCATCGCGAGCGTCGCCCCGCGCACCGGCCAGGTGTACGCCGAGATGTCGGAGTCGTACCTCGGGCACAAGCCGTTCTTCGTGCACGGCGAACTGCCCGGGTTCGTGAACCACTACCGCAACCCGCGCGCGGTCGGCGCCGACCGTGTCAGCAACGCCGTCGCCGGCTACGCGAAATACGGCGGCCCGCTGCTCGTGCTCGACTTCGGCACCGCGATCACGTTCGATGTGATCGGCGGCGCGGGCGAATACCTCGGCGGCGTGATCCTCCCCGGGCTGGAAACGAGCGCCGGAATGTTGAAACGAACCACCGCGCTGCTGCCGGAAGCGAGACTGAAGGTGCCAAGGCACGTGATCGGCCGTACCACCGACCAGTCGATCCAGGCCGGGCTCGTGCGCGGCACGATCCACGCGCTGCGCGGGATGATAAGCGACCTGCGCGCGGAGATGGACGAGCCGGAGGCGAAAGTGGTCGCGACCGGCGGGATGGCGCGGATGATCGTCCCCCACCTGCCGGAGGTGAATGAGATCGCGCCGGACCTTGTGCTCGAGGGGATCCGGATTCTCTACAAGCAGCACCGTGGTTGAGCGCGGCGGCACGACTGCTGGCTGCGGGCTGCGGGCTGCGGGCGGGGCTGCGCATGAAACCCGGGGCAAGTCCCGGGCCACACGCCGCGACAGTGATGCCCGCGGGGACCGAAGGTCACCGCGGTTGATCAGACCGTTACCCTTGCTCTTTCCCTTGCCCTTGACTTCAGTCAAGGTTCATCGACCCCGGCCTGTCCGCGTCCCCAGTGAAACCCGGGGCAAGTCCCGGGCCACACGCCGCGACAGTGATGCCCGCGGGGACCGAAGGTCACCGCGGTTCACGCACCGGTGTGGAACAGCACAGTCGGGAGCGCGAGCGGCACTTCTTTCACCGGTGGAACAGCCGCGGTTGCAAGCAACCGCGGGCCTGTTGCGCGGTGCGGGCCTGTTACTCACGATCATCTCGGGGATACTGCTGTCCGGCTGCGCCGCGTGGCGGGGGTTGTCGCCGCGGGAGGAAGGTCTCGACCGGATCGCCGGAACGTGGCGTGAACCTCCCGCCGCCGCCGACACGAGCGCGGGCGCGCTCACCGTGATCTACCCGCGCGGGCCGGCGCCGGACACCGCGCTCGCGCCGGGCGATTCCGTGATCGCGGGCATTCCCCCGGACAGCCTGTTCCTGCTCGGGCACGTCGCCGACCCCACCGGCGCGCTCGAAATCAACGGCGTTTCCGTGCCGATCCACCCGGGCGGCGGCTGGCTCGCGTGGGTCGCGCGCGGGCCGGTGGAGGAGCGTGCGCTCGCCGGCGACTCCGCGCGCGTACGCACCTCCGCTGTAACCATCCGCTACCGGGGCGCCTCTCACGGTCAGGAGTTGCGCGCGGCGCGGCGCATCGTGTTCGCGGACACGATCCCGCATGCCGAGCCAGCAGCTCCGCCGGGTTTCGTCACGAACCGGACCCGGCTCGCGGTGATCGATCCGGACGCGAAGCTCCGCTGCGGCTGGCCGGGGACGTACGACATGTTCCCACCCGCGGGCACGCTGCTGTACGCGACCGGGGTCGATTCCGGCGCGCGTGTCGTGTGGAAGGTTCCGCTCGGCGACGGCGAGATCGGCTGGATCGAGGACCGGTACGTGCGCGTGCTCGACGACGACACGCCGCCGCCGGTGCAGGTGATCGACCGGGTGATCGGCGAGGTTGACCGTCGCGAGACACGGGTGCGGATCCCGCTCGCGCACCGCGCGCCGTTTCGCGTCGCACGTCCCGCGGACGACCGGCTCGAGCTCACCGTGTACGGCGCCGTGAGCTGGACCGATCTGATCGTGCAGCCGCACGGGAGCCGGGTTGTCGATGAGCTCCGCTGGTCGCAGGTCGATTCGACGACGTGGCGGCTGACCGCGTTCGTCAACGCCGGCTGGTTCCAGGGCTGGTCGGCTGAATTCGATGATCGCGGCTGGCTCGTGTGGACGATCCACGCGGCGCCGGAGATCCGCCGGCGATCGCTGTCCGGTGTGCGAGTTGTCGTCGATCCCGGTCACGGCGGCGCCGACTATTCCGCGATCGGGCCGACCGGTCTCCCGGAGAAGACGGCGAACCTGCGGCTCGCGGAGGCGGTCGCGGCCGAGCTGGAGGACGCCGGCGCGACTGTGATCCCGACGCGGACGGCTGACACGACGCTCGCACTCGCGGACCGTGTCGCGTTTGCGCGCGCGCAGCGGGCCGACATTCTGCTCAGCCTCCACCACAACGCGCTCGCGCAGGGTGTGCGGCCGTTCGCGCGGCACGGGGCGAGCGTGCACTACTACCACCGGCACGCGAAGCCGCTCGCGGCCGCGTTGTACGAGGCGATCACCGGCGCGGGCTGGCCGGGCGACGGGCTCCGCTACCAGGATCTCGCGCTCGCGCGGCCGTCGTTCTGCCCGGCGGTGCTGGTCGAGGCCGCGTTCATCATGCATCCGGGCGAGGAGGCACTGCTCCGGCGGGAGTCGTTCCGCCGGGACGTCGCGCGCTGGATTCGCGAGGGCGTCGAGGAGTATGTTCGTCGTATGCGCGCGGTTCAGCGCGAACGCGACGAGTGAGCGGATCGGAGGACGGCGGAGATGGAAGCGAAACGACTGTTGCGGAGCCGGACGGACCGGGTGATCGCCGGAGTGTGCGGCGGGCTCGGAGCCTATTTCAACATCGATCCGGTGATCATCCGGATCCTCTGGCTGCTCGCGCTGTTCGGTTACGGCGCCGGGTTGCTCGCCTACCTGATCTGCTGGCTCGTGATCCCGGAACAGACGCCGGACGTTTGATCCGGCGACAGGAGGAGCGATGACCGAGGGCACGGATAAGACGATAAAGCGGCTGTACCGTTCGCGCCGCGACAAGGTGATCGGCGGCGTCTGCGGCGGGCTCGGCGGGTACATGAACGTGGACCCGGTCGTGATCCGCGTGGTCTGGCTCGCGCTGATCCTGTTCGGCGGCACCGGCCTGCTCGCGTACCTGATCGCGTGGATTCTGATCCCGGAGGCGCCGGAGGGAGCGGACCCCAGCCGTGCGGAACGGAAGGCGGACAGCGCGCGCGTGGTCGGGATCATTCTGATCGTGATCGGGCTGATCTGGATCGGCGGGATGTTCGGCGTCCACTATATGCACAGCGTGCCGTGGCAGTGGCTCGCCCCGCTCGCGATCGGCGTGCTCGGGGTCGCGCTCCTGCTCCGGCCGCGCGTGCACGAAGCCGCGGAGCATCACGCTGCGGGCGGGACCGACCTCCCCGCCGCGCCCGAAGCTCCGCCGGACATGAGCGGGGAGCCGTCGCCTGAAGACACCGGTGCGGAGACGGACACGGGAGACACGCCGGCGGATGAAGAGGACGAGAAGGAGAGCGGCGGCGGCTCCCCTTTTGACCGCGGGCCGTTGCGGCGCAGCCTCGCCGATCGTGTGATCGCCGGCGTCTGCGGCGGCCTCGCCCGGTATTTCAACCTCGATCCGACGCTCGTCCGGCTGCTCTGGGCGCTCGTCACGCTCGCCAGCCTCGGGCTCGGCGTGTTCGCCTACATCGCGCTCTGGCTCGCGGTCCCCGAGGAGGAATGAATGGCGCAGCGTGAACAGCGGCACACGTTCGCCGGGATTCTCCTGCTCCTCGGCGCTGTGTTGATCACCGCCGAGAGCCGCGCGATCTCGTGGTATGACGTCGGCGACCTGCTCCAGTGGTGGCCGGCGCTGCTGCTCGCGCTCGGCGTCTGGCTGCTCGTGCGGCCGCGGGAACGGAAGGAGCCGGAGTCGATCTCCAGCGGACTGAGCGAAACCAGCCGCGAGAAGATGGAAACCGGCGGCAAGCCTTCTGACGAATGAGACTCCCCTCCGACCTCGACTACATCGAACTCGACCTCGCGCGCGAACGCTGGCTGCCGCCGATCGACGGCGACCCGGATCCGGACCCGAACGACTGGCCGGACCCTGGCGGCGGGTTCTGGGCATCGCTGTACCGGGCGCTGTGGGACGCGTGGGGCGATCCGTACTGGTGGCCGGGCCGCAACGCGTGGGAATGCGCCGCCGGCGCCGTGCTCGTGCAGAACACGACGTGGAAGAACGCCGGGCGGATGATCCCGAAGCTGCGCGAAACCGGATCGGGCGATCCCGCGTCGATCCTCGCCGCGGACGTTGACGAGCTCCGCAGCACGTTGCGCCCCGTCGGCTACTACAAGACGAAAACCCGCAAGCTGCACGAACTCGCGCGCTGGTGGCTCGCGCGGGACGTTGACGGGGGCGGGATCGACGGCGTGCCGGACGATCAACTCCGCCGCGAACTGCTCTCCGTGTGGGGGATCGGGCCGGAGACCGCGGACGACATCCTCTGCTATTCGTTCGCGCGACCGTGGTTCGTCGTCGATGCGTACGCGGTCCGGCTCCGGCAGCGCATCCTCGGCAGCGACGAGATCCCCGACTACCACGAACTGCAGGCGGAGGTGCACGGGCAGGTGACCCGCCACCCGCTCGTGATGAACCACCTGCACGGGATGGTCGTGAACCTGTGCAAGTTCGTGTGCCGGAAGAAACCGAACTGCCCGGCGTGCCCGTTGCGCACGCAATGCGCGCACGGACGACGAGCGCTGGTGGTCGACACCTCCTCGTGAGCGGACCGTTCCACCCGCCACATGCCCGCGGGGACGCGCCACAGGCCGTCACCGCGGTTGTTCAACGCCAGCATTCTTGAGTAACCGCGTGTACCGGCCGTGAGGCTTGCCCGCTCGGCTGATCTACCGGTGGATCGGCCCTGCGACATCGCTGCGCGCTGTCACAGGGGCACTTCCGTACCGCCCGCGCGGATGATCCACGCCGGCATTCTTGCTCCCCGTGTCACGCTCGTGCCGCCGGGGCGCGTTACGCACCTTGCCCGCGTGGAGGCGGGCTCCGGAGCACGAGAGGCAGAGGGGCGAATTGAATTCACATTTTTTCGTCTCCGGGCGTGAATTCGGCGATTGCATTCGCTATACTCAGGTCGATTCCATGCCCGGTTCTCGCGCACTGCCCTCACGCGGAACATGGTTCGCTAACCATCCAGGTAACTGTCAGGAGGCATCATGCGGCGTTTTTCCATCTATCTCCTCTTTGCGTTGACTCTGGTCTGGAGTCTGGCTGCGTTCGCCGGCACGGGGGCTGTCCCCGGCGGTGCCAACCAGGAAACGGTCCCCGCGAGCGACGACCCGTCGATGGTCGGAGGAACTCCCGTCGAAACCCAGATCAACGAACTCGACGAGGGCTACTGCGCCCTGATCAAGGATCTCGATTCGTTCTGGGGCAACTCCAACGTCGAGATCATGGACCAGATGCCGGACGTCGAGTACGACATCATCAACTCCTCGGATCTCGCCGACACCGACCTCTCCGATTACTGGTGGGTGCTGGTCGAGAGCAACCAGGACGGCACGTTCAACCAGAACGTGCTCGACAACATGGACCTGCTCGAAGCGTACGTGAATGACGGCGGCTGGCTTCAGTTCCACATGGGGACGAACACGCACGAGCCGCACCTCGAGCTGTGGGACGGCACCACCTACATCTATCAAGACATGGACAACAGCAACTGGGTCGGCGAGGACGGCGAAGGCCACCCGCTGCTCGAAGGAGTCAACGAGCCGTTCCAGGGCAACTGGGCGAACCACGGCTACCTCAACGTGTTCCCGGACGAAGCTCTCGAGATCGTGGAGACGACTTCCGGCAATTCGACGCTGATGGAGTACGACTACGGTTCGGGCCACGTGGTCGTGACCACGATGACGATGGAGTACCTGTGGGACAACGACTACAACTCCGGCCAGATTCTCTGGAACCTGATCGAGTACATGGCCTGGCATGAGCCGCCCGGCCCGGTTGCGATCGACTTCTTCGCGGAGAACCCGCCCGTGATCGTGCCCCCCGGTGGCTCGTTCACTTACGGGCTCAACGTCACCTCCGAGTGGCAGGGCTCGATCGTCGCGCTGTTCTGGACGGAGATCGAGATTCCGAACGGCCAGGTGTTCGGCCCGCTCGACTGGGCGAACGTGCAGATCTTCTTCGGCATGGACCTCTGGGTGACGAACATGGTGCAGAACGTGTCGGCCGCGGCGCCTGAGGGGCAATACAGGTACACCCTCTACGCCGGCCTCGGCTTCGACACGCCGTTGCTCGACGACTACTTCTACTTCGAGGTTGACGAGGACGCGCCGGGCGCCGACGGCACCGGAGACTGGTCCACGCAAGGCCTGGATCAGCTCGGCACGGCCGCCGCAGGCGATGTGGGCGACAGAATGTCCGCGCTCCCGTCCGCGTTCAGCCTGAACCCGGTGTACCCGAACCCGTTCAACCCGACGGCGACGGTGAGCGTTGCGCTCCCGCAGACGTCCGAGCTGAACGTGACCGTGTTCAACGTGATGGGCCGGCAGGTTGCTCAGCTCGCCACCGGCAGCTTCGGCGCGGGCGTGCATCAGTTCGTGCTCGACGGGACCGGGCTCACGAGCGGCGTGTATTTCGTGCACGCGACCGTTCCCGGCGAACTGGACGCGGTCGAGAAGGTCACGCTGATGAAGTAGGGAAGATCTTCCGGTTGCCAGACACAAGCCCGCGGTTGCTTTCAACCGCGGGTTTGTGGTAAGTCCCGGGTAATCCTTTGCGCGGTCCGCTGGACTGATCGCCGCGAATGTGCCCGCATGAACGAGCAGGGAATGCCATGATGATCGACAGCGAACTGCTCTCCGTTCTCGTCTGCCCGCTCACGCGCAAGCCGCTCGTGCGCGAAGGTGACAGTCTCGTGAGCACCGACCCGGGAACACGCCGCCGCTACCCGATCAGGAACGGAATCCCGGTGCTGCTGATCGAGGAGGGCGAGGAATTGCCGGCGAACGAATGGCGCGCGATCATGGAAAAGCACGGAATGGACCGGAGATGAGGTCGCCGCGCCCGGCCGTAAACCGCGCACGTCCCCGCCGCGGCGTTCCGTTGCATCGAGTCTGACCCCCGGCTCCGCCGCAGGGCGGAGCCGCCGGTGTGCGAGCAGATCACACGCCTTCGGATTCGCGGTGACGGCTTCGCCTTCGCCGCGGGCATCACAGGCGCCGGCCGATTCCCCAGCTGCCTGCGTCCCTCTCGGAGCCGCGAAGCGGCGAGAATCTGCACGCATTTCATCCTCTCCCTGTTCCCCTGCTATTCCACTCCGTACGTTTCTGCTTGCCGGCCAGTGACGTTGACCGGCAACTTCATCGAACCAACGGGCGCCAGTTCAGGCAGGAGGAGATCATGAGCAGGGGGATCGGGCTGTTCCTGTTGTTTTTCGTGCCGGCTCTTGCGGCGGCGACGATCATCGAAGTGCCGGGGGATTACGGCGACATCCAGGACGCGATCAACGCGTCCGCGGACGGCGACACGATTCTCGTCGATCCCGGCACCTACGCGGGCACGTATAACTTCAACGGGCACCACGTCGTGCTCGCAAGCCGGTATCTGACTACGGGGAACGAGTCATTCATCGACGACACGGTGCTCGATGGGGAGAACGCGGGCACGGTGATCACGATCGAGAATCTCGGCGTCACCGACGCGGCCGTGATCGGGTTCACGATCGAGAACGGATTCGGCGCGGGCGACTGGCCGAACGTGCACGGCGGCGGGATGCACGTGATGGGCTCCTCGGTGAGTGTCGAGCACTGCGTGTTCCGCAACTGCGAGACGACCGGCCAGTCGAACCGAGGCGCGGGCATCTACTACGGCAGCGAGGACGGCGGCTACATCGGCTACTGCACGTTCCACGACCTCACGTCCTACTTCGGGGCCGCGATCGCGATCGCGAACGACTCGTTCGACATCCTCATCGAGCACTGCGAGGCGTTCGACACGGAGAACGTCGCCGGGTTCGCGGACAAGGGCTCGTTCATGGTGACCTATTCGGACGAGGTGACGTTTTACCGCTGTCTCGCGCACAACAACGACGGGAGCGGGTTCCGGGTCTGGGGCGCGAGCGTGATGATCAACCACTGCACCGCGGCCGACAACACAGGCTATGGGATTGCGGGTATGTACTTCGAAACCGACCTCACGGTGACGAACACGATCGCCTGGGGTGACAACTACGGCGTGTATCAGGATCTCGAAACCACCGTCAATTGTACGTACAGCGACCTCCACTGGAATGAGGGGGACCCGTGGTTCGGCGAGGGCTGCTTCGACGAGGATCCGCTGTTCATGGACCCGTTCGAGCACGACTATTCGCTCACGGAGGATTCGCCGTGCATCGACGCGGGCGACCCTGACGGCGAGTGGGATCCGGACGACACGCCGCCGGATGTCGGCGCGATCTGGTCCCCCCAGGGCCCGCCGCCGCCGGTGCAGCTCACGCTGAGCCCGCAGAACGCGCCGATCGAAATCCCCGCGGAGGGCGGCACATTCACCTACGACGCGGAGATCGTGAGCACGCTGCCGCAGATCGTGCAGGGGCAGGCGTGGACCTCGGTGACGCTCCCCAACGGGCAGTTGTTCGAGCCGCTGATGGTGACGCCCGTGTTCATCCCGCCGGGCACGACCGAGGTGTACAACCTGCAGCAGGCGGTGCCCGGGCTCGCCCCGGCCGGGGCGTACACGTTCCATGGCAAGCTCGGCTTCTACCCGGGGTTCGTCGCGACCGAGGACAGCTTCGAATTCACGAAACTCGGCGCGATCGCCGGCGGCGGCGGCGAGTGGAACGGCGAACCGTGGCGCGAGCTCGCGCGTGAACCGGCCGGCGCTGCGGGTGACATCACCGCGACCGCGCCGTCCGGGTTCGCGCTCTCGCCGGCGTTCCCGAACCCGTTCAACCCATCGACGACGCTGACGGTCACGCTGCCGGAGGCGGCGGAATTGACCGTGACCGCGTACAACGCCGCCGGCCGCATAGTCGCCGAGCTCACGTCCGGCGCGCATCCGGCCGGGACGCACTCGTTTACGTTCGACGCATCCGCGCTCGCGAGCGGACTCTATTTCGTCCGCGCGACTGTGCCCGGGCGGATGAACGAGGTGCGGAAGCTGCTGCTCGTTCGGTAGCGGCGTGTGGCCCGGAGCTTGCCCAGGGTTTCGGGGACGGGTGGATGAGTCGCGCGACCCGGGGTCCGCGACCCCGGGCTACACGCTGCGGAGAGAGTGTCATCCTGAACTCGCCGCCCTCTGTATTGGCTGAGGCGGCCCACTCAGTGTCATCCTGAACAAGCCGGGGGGAGGCGGACGACTGCTCGCGTGGGTTAATAACCCAACTGCTCGAGTGCCGCCCGGGCAATGCGCTCGTAGCCGGCTCCATTGGGATGGCCGCCGACTTCGGAGTATGGGAGATCACCGTTGTCAAACGCTTCGCGCAGATACGGCAACGAATCGACGTAGCGGATGTTGCGCGCGGCGAAGGATGTAACTACTGCCGCTTTCAGGAACCGTTCGCTGGCGGGGATGATGAGGAAACCCTCCTCGATATCGTCACTCTTCTGTGCCCGCACCTCCGGTTCAAGCACGAGATGCTTAGTCGGGATTAGTACGACGGCGAATTCGCGGTCTTCGTCCGCAGCAAGGGAGTCCATCGCAGAGATCATTTCGATTGTAAGGTCGAGCCCCTCTTTGACCACGCTCAACGAACTGTCCATGGAGGTGACTCGACCGGCGGAGAGCAATTGGGTGGCGCTGTCCGGTCCAACTTTCACGATCAGCGTTCCTTCGTTCAGCGAGCGATGTTCCGCTCCGTGGACAATTGCGCCGAGTATGCTCATGCCTGCCACGCGATAGAGCACCGAATGCCCACCGAGCCATATGCGAATGTCATACAAGATGCCGGACTGTGTGATGGGCCTTTCGTTGAGGGCAACGACGTCCGTTACGTCCTTCCCCAACAGCGCTTTCCCGTCGATGGCGGGGTCACGGAAATCGGACCAGTACGCTACTGTGTACACGCTGCGGAACGCGTCTTTGAAGTCGTTACCGAAATAGAGCCCGACAAGCACGATCTCGGGATCGAGTTCCTGCACACGGGTGCGATAGAGGTAGAGGTAATCAGCGGGCCCGTACCCCCCCACGCCGAGGTTGTAGGTCTCCCGGCCACTGATTTCTTCGAAATGTGCTGGCCACGATTGTCTGGCGGGGGCGGAGCAGCCGTAAGTTTGGGAATCACCCAGAATGGCGACTTCGACGTTTTCCGGCACTTCGCGATTGCGGAAGCCCCATTTGTCGTGGCCCCCGGACCCAGGCACAATCGCATGGCGAAGAGCGTCATGCTCCACCAGTTCGGGATTAAGGTAATCTACGGGATCGAGCACCACCCGGGCAGCGAGTTCCCCTAGCAACAGGCAAACCACGCTTACCACGACCAGAAGCAGGATCGAGAGACCAATGTTCGAAGGCTTCATCTTCGGTCACTGAAGTAGTTCAAACATGAATCCTGCAAAGCAACCACCCGATCAGAAGATCGCATAGATGAAAGGAGCGACCGCGGATCCTTGAGCGAGCACGAGCAGCAGGCTGATCACGAGCAGGAACAGGATGATCGGGGTCAGCCACCACTTCTTGCGGACCCGCAGGAACTCCCAGATCATCGAAAACTTGGATAACATGCCTCGGCCCTCTTGGCAGGTCTGTGTGCAGCCCTCGACATTTGCTTGCATGATACGGTGGCGGACGGCCGCGTTTCAACTGGAAAACGGGTGATTCCGCAGGACGGCGGAGGCTGGTCCAGGGTCATACGCGGAATCGCTTCACGGCGATCTCCTTGTGCCGCTCACTCAATAGGGCTTGTCCGGCCTTGACTGCGGGCCCTCTTTTTCCGCCAGCACCCAGTAGCTCGCCACTCCGTTCCGTTTTTTCAGGTTCAGCGGGTCTTTTCCGGTCAGCCGCACGATCAGCCCGATCGGTGTTATGATGAGAAAGAACGTGAGCGTGAGCAGGGTGTAAGTGACGACGATCCCGAGGGCATGCGCGAATTTCATCCACGCCCATTCGATCGGACGGAGGATTGCGGGCACTAGCAGGCCGGTAAGCAGGAATAAACCTCCGATGCCTGCGAGAGTTTTCCACGCAAGCTCATGCCCGTTCCACCAGACGATGGCGCTGACGACGGCAAACGCCACCGCCATCGTGATCCCGAATTTTCTCAGTTCTTTGCGAGTCTCCGGCTTCTCTTTCGCCATCAGGTGTTCCGTAATCAGGTGTGGGAAGATGTGTGCCGGGCCGGGGGGCGGTCGGTCAGTCGAGCGCGTACTGGCGGCGCCAGTCTTCGTCATCCTTGAGCGGCAGCTGCTCTTCCTTGTAGAGGATGACGTCTTCGAGTACCAGCACCTCCATTTCGGTGCGCATGAAACACCGGTATGCGTCCTTAGGTGAACAGACGATCGGTTCGCCGCGAACGTTGAAGCTGGTGTTCACGATTACACCGTAACCGGTGCGTTCCTTGAACTTGGAAATCAGTGCGTGGTAACGCGGGTTATCCCGTTTGTCAACGGTCTGGATGCGCGCGCTGTAGTCGACGTGGGTGACGGCCGGGATGTCCGACCGGGATACGTTCAGCTTCTTGATCCCAAAGTAGGTCTTCTGTTCCTCGCTCATCTCTTTGCGCCGTTCTTCGCGCACGGGAGCGACGAGGAGCATGTAGGGGCTCGGCCGGTCTATTTCGAAGTATTGGCTTACATCCTCGACGAGCACGCTCGGGGCGAACGGCCGGAACGATTCACGGTACTTGATCTTCAGGTTCATCGTCCGCTGCATTTCGGGACTGCGGGCATCGCCGATGATCGAGCGCCCCCCGAGCGCACGAGGGCCGAACTCCATCCGGCCATTGAAGAATCCAACCACTTTTTCATCGGCGAGGGCATCCGCGGTTATGTCCAGCGCCTCCTCCGGATCGTGCCTGTGGTAGGGAACCTCTTTTTCTTTCAGCCACCGTTCGATCTCATCGGTGCTCCAGGATGGTCCGAGGTAGGAGCCCCGCTGGAGGTCGCGCCCATTGCCCGGAACACTCCGCGGGTTGTTCAGGTGCTGGTACCAGGTGAACAGCGCGGACCCGAGCGCTCCACCGGCGTCCCCGGCGGCCGGCTGAACCCAAATGTCCTCGAAGATGTTCTCCCCCAGGATCTTGCCGTTGCCGACGCAGTTCAGCGCGACACCGCCAGCAAGACAGAGGTTCTTCTCCCCGGTTTCTTTCTTGACGTGACGGGCCCAACGCAGCATCACCTCTTCGGTCACCTCTTGCACTGAGCGCGCCAGGTCCATTTCCTTCTGAGTCAGCTCCGAATCCGGCTTGCGCGGATCGCCGCCGAACAGTCGGTGGAACTTCGGCGAGGTCATCGTCAGCCCCTGGCAGTAATTGAAGTAGCTCATGTCCATCTGGAAGCTGCCGTCTCCCTTCAGGTCGACGATGTTGTCGAGGATGGTCTGGACGTACTTCGGCTCCCCGTAGGGCGCCAGTCCCATCACTTTGTATTCGCCGGAGTTGACACGGAAGCCCGTGTAATAAGTGAAGGCGGTGTAGAGCAGCCCGAGGCTGTGCGGGAACCGCAATTCGTACTTCAACTCGATCTTGTTGCCTGCTCCCGTGCCCCAGGACGCCGTCGCCCACTCCCCGACACCGTCCATGGTGATGAACGCCGCGCGCTCGTACGGGCTCGCGAAGAACGCCGAAGCGGCGTGCGACTGGTGGTGCTCCGGGTGCAGCACTTCGCCACGGTAGCCTTCCAGCTCGCGCTTGATCATGTCGCTCATCCAGAGCTTTTCCTTCAGCCAGAGCGGCATCGCGATCAGAAAGCTGCGCAGGCCCTGCGGTGCGAAAGTGAGGTAGGTCTCCAGCAGGCGCTCGAACTTGATCCACGGCTTGTCGTAGAAGGTGACGAAATCGAGATCTTCCGGTTCGATGCCGCCCTCCCGAAGGCAGTACTCGATGGCACCGTTCGGAAAACTGTGATCGTGCTTCTTCCGGCTGAAGCGCTCCTCTTGGGCGGCCGCTGTGATTTGGCCCTCCTGAATCAGGCACGCCGCCGAATCGTGATAGAACGCGGAAATCCCGAGAATATTCATGAAATTGTGCCCGAACGTCTGACGCCCGAAGAGAAACAGCAGCTAAACTACGCTGAACCCCTTGAGCCTGCAACACCGCGAAGACTTCCAGAGAGACGCGCGGCGACAGTGGGGTTCACTCCGGTCCGATCACCCGCGCGGTTATGCCTTCGCCTTTCCCTGCGCGGCGACGGCTGCCTGCGCCTGCTTCACCTGCTCCGGGTCGCCGATGTAGAAACGGTCGGCCGGTTCCAGGTTCTCGTCCAGCTTGTACACGAGCGGGATACCGGTCGGGATGTTGAGTCCGGGGATGTCCTCGTCGC
>JAANWZ010000149.1 GCA_018263585.1 Calditrichota bacterium
GAGCCTCAGCCTCGGGTCTCATACACCGGTTGATGAGCCGCGGTTGCAAGCAACCACGGGCCTGTCTCCACGTCACTCGTGCCCGCGCTTGCTCGCCAAGCGCGGACGCTGATCGGGCCCGGCCCCTGTGGCAGCGCGTCCGGTCGTTTCGAATCAGTGACAGCGGGAAGGGGATGGCATGCTGAAGAAGCTCACGCTCACGCACTGGATCTTCGTCGGCATCGTGCTCGGCATCCTCGCCGGCTGGCTCGGCGGGGAGCCGATCCTCGTCGTCACCGACCCGCTCGCCGACATCTTCCTCCGCCTGTTGAAGATGATCATCGTGCCGCTGATCGTCGGCTCGATCACATCCGGCGTGCTCGGGGTCGGAGACACGCGCAACCTCGGACGGTTGGGCGGCAAGACGCTGCTCTACTACCTCTCGACGAGCACGATTGCGATCCTCACCGGCCTCGTTCTCGTCAATCTCGTGGAACCGGGCTTCGGCGCGCAGCTCGAGCTCGGCGCCGCCCCGGAGATCGAGGAGACCGACTCCGGCGCCGTGTGGGGGATCATTCTGCGGATGATCCCGGAGAACCCGATCCGCGCGATGGTCGAAGGCGACATGCTCGCGGTGATCTTCTTCAGCATCCTGTTCGGGTTGTTCGTCACCCGATTGCCGGAGAAGGGGCGCGCGTTCTTCACCGAGCTGTTCGACCAACTGTTCGCGGTGATGATGAAGATGACGCGGTTCGTGATCCTGTTCGCGCCGGTCGGGATTTTCGGGCTGATCGCGGGGATCGTCGCGGAGACAGGTTTTTCCGCGTTCGGTTCGCTGCTCAAGTTCTTCCTCGTCGTCCTGTTCGCGCTCCTGTTTCATGCGTTCGTCTCGCTGCCGCTGCTGCTCCGGTTCGTGGGCAAGGTGCGCAACCCGTACCGTCATTTCGGGTTCATGACGGAGGCGGTGCTCACAGCGTTTTCGACCGCATCCTCGAACGCGACGCTTCCGCTCACGATCCGTTGCGTCGAGGAAAACTCGGGCGTGTCGAACAAGACGAGCTCGTTCGTGCTCCCGATCGGGGCGACGATCAACATGGATGGGACGGCGCTGTATGAATGCGTGGTCGCGATGTTCATCGCGCAGGTGTACGGGATCGACCTCTCGTTTTTCCAGCAGTTTGTCGTCGTGTTCACCGCGCTGCTCACCTCGATCGGGGTTGCGGGCGTGCCGATGGCTTCGCTCGTCGCGATCTCGATCATCCTGAAGACAGTCGGCCTGCCGCTGGAAGGGATCGGGCTGATCATGGTCACCGACCGCGTGCTCGATATGGTGCGGACCTCGGTGAACGTGTGGTCCGACTCGTGCGGGGCGGTGATCATCGCGCGCACGGAGGGGGAGAAGACGAACCTCGCCTGATCTCACGTGTGTGAGCGGCCGGTGCCGAACCGGCCGGCCAGCCGCGGTGACGCCCGCCTTCGCCTGACGCTCCGGCCGGGCCGTCCCCGCGGGCATGCTCCCCGTGCGTGGCCCGGGGCTTTCCCCGGGTTTCATCTACCGTTGGATGAGCCGCGGCGTTG
>JAANWZ010000015.1 GCA_018263585.1 Calditrichota bacterium
CCTTGACTAAAGTCAAGGGCAAGGATGTGAGACCCGAGGCTGAAGCCCCGGGCCGCCCAAAAAGCGCCGGGCCACCCGAGCAGTCCCGGGCTGGCAATCACGCGTCGGCCACCGGGTTTTCGAGCCGGCCGATCGCGTCGCAGATCACGGCGACCCGATCGCCCGCGTGCAGCGGTCCGACCCCGGCCGGGGTGCCGGTCGCGATCACATCCCCCGCCCGCAAACCCGTCGTCGCCGCGAGCTCGCGCACGAGCTCGGCCGCGTCCCAGATCCACAGGCCCGGGTCGCCGTTCTGGACAACCCTGCCGTTCAGTTCGCTGCGGTAGCGGAACCCGCGCAGGTCCGTGTCGCCGGTCACCGGTACCAGCGCCGGTCCGATCGGCGCAAACCCGCGCCGGCCCTTTGCACGGAACCACGGCTGACCGGCCTGCTTCGCGCGCTGCTGAACTTCGCGGTCGGTCACGTCGTTGAGCAGCGTGACCGCGAACACGGCGCCGCGCGCCTGATCCCGCGACACGTCCCCGCTCACCGCTCTCCCGATCACGAGCGCGAGTTCGCCCTCGTAATCGACCCGCCCGCTTTCGCGCGGGCGCGGGATCGGCTCGCCGGACGCGATCAGGCTCGCGCGCGGCTTCATGAAGATGAGCGGTCGGCCGGGCACCGGGTTGTCCAGTTCGCGCACGTGCTCGGCGTAGTTGCGTCCGGCGCAGAACAGCTCGCCGCCGGGATCGGGCACGCAGATCGTCGCCGATGACGCATACGGCGCCACGTCGTCGTCTCCGACCCGTTCGGCCAGCCACGCGACCGCACGCCACGGGTCGGGGGCGTGGAAAATATCCCGCACGCGCAGCCGCGACGCCGGCGGCCGGGGGAGCACGCCCGCCGCGACCGCCGGCTCGATCAGCCGCGACACCCGGTACGCGCGCCCGTCCCCCGCGACCAGCACCAGCTCCGGCTCCTGTTCGACACGCAGCATCGCCAGTTTCACGAGCCCTCCCGGTTTCGACCGCCGGAATATATGCCGTTTCTCGAAGACGATTTCGCCTCGTGTGCTCGCTGCGGGATCACTTGCCAGCATGCGTCCCCTCCGCAGCGAGCGCGCACCTGGCTTGCCGATGCGGCCCGCGGGATCTATGTTCCGCCCATGCCGTCTGATGTGTCGAAATCAACCGGAACGGGTGTTGTCGTTGGCAACGTCCAGCGCGCGCTCGTATTCCTCGTCCCGTTCGTTTTTTCGCTGGCGGCGTATGCGGTCACGCGGCTGGACTCGGTCGGGCCGGGTACGGCCGCGGCATGGCCGGCGGTGATGGTCGGGGCCGGCGAGCCGGAGGGCGCGGCGCTCGCGCCACTCTATCGTCTTCTCCTGCTCGCGCTCGGGGCGGTCGTTCCCTCCGCCGCTTCCGCGACGGTCGCCGGCTATGCAAACGCCGTTTTCTCCGCCGCGACCGCCGGGCTCATCGCGCTCTGGACGCTCGCGCATCTGCGGGAGACAGACCTGTGGGGCCGCGGTTCGCTCGCCGCGTGGGTGGGATCGGTGACCGCACTCGCGCTGGCCCCGTGGACGGCGGCGCTCGCCCCGAACCCGCTCCCGCTCGCGACGATGCTGCTCGCCGCGAGCGCGGTTGCATGGGCGTGGACAGACGGCGCGCGCGGCGGGGCGGCGGCCGCACTGCTCTACGGGCTGTCGTGCGCGGCTCACGCGGGCAACGTGCTCCTGCTCGCACTTATCGTTCCGTGGGTGATGTTCCAGCGAACCGTGCGCGCGCCGTTGCCGCTGCTGATCGCGGGCGTCTGGCTCCCCGGCGGGCTGTTCTTCCTCCCGGCGGTCGACCCGGTGTTTACGGTCACCGGCACGTTCGCGCACGCCCCACCGTTTCCGGCCGATTTCGCGGGGTTGCGCCTCGCGCTGTGGTCGATCTGGCGCGCGCTCACTCCGTTCGGGCTCGTCGCGGCGCTGTACACAGCCGCCTCGATCATCCGGCGGAATCCGCGTTCCGCGCTGCCCGCGGCCGCGCTCGTTCTGCTGCTTGCGGCGGGGGCCTTGATCCGGCCGCTGGCCGAGTGGAGCCTTGCGCTCGCGGGCTGGACGGTCGCGCTCGCGGCCGGGTTCGCGATCGCGAGGCTGACACGCCTGCTCCGGCCCGGCCTCTCCCTGCTGCTCTGGCTGCTGATTCCCGTGCTCTGGTTCGTGAACGGGCCGGACGTTTCACGACGCGGGGAGGATCTATGGGAGACACACGCGCGCAACGTGTTCGCGACGAACCGCGCGCGCAGTGCGGTGCTCACCACCGATCACACGCGCCTGCTCGCGCCGTTCTCGTACCTGCGCGCCGCGGAGGACCTGCGCGGCGACATCATCACGTTCGACCCGACGCTGCTGAGTGAGCCCGGGCAGATCCGTTCGTTCCTCCGGCAGGATCCGCCGCTCTCGGACAGCCTCCGCGCCCGGATCGACACGCTGCCGGCAGTTGCCGGAGGAACCGGGGGCGAGCGCGCGCGGCGGATCGCGGCCCGGTTCGTGCGCGACTGGATCGCGGAAACGGTGGAGCGTGAGGGGCGGGGCGTGCTCGTGAGCGGCGAAATCGACCCCGGCAGCGAGTTCACGCTGATCCCGGAAGGGCTGCTCTGGCGGGTGTGGGACGGCGAGAGCCGGTACCCGTTCCTGTTCGAGGGCCTGGATCTGGGCCCGGTGTACAAACGCGACGATCCCCGGCCGCTCGCCCGTAGCACGATCGCGCTCTATCCCGAGATGTTCAGCCGGCGTGCGGGGTGGCTGTTCCGCGACGGGTTTTCGCGGCAGGGAGCGGACTACGTGCGCTGGGCGCTGCGCATCGACCCTTCGCACGTGCCGTCGCAACTGCTCGCCCGCGAATACAACATCCACGGCGACCCGCTCGTGCTCAGACCGAAGGTGTGGCCGGACGTGCGGTTAGGGCTGCCCGGCGTCGGCGAACAGTAGCCGCGTGCCGCCGACGCGGCGTTCATCGACGAGCCGCCACGGGGGCGTCTCGACCCATTGTTCGTGCTTCTTCGTCTCGTAGATGACGAGCCCGCCCGGGGTGAGCAGGCCGTCCCGGTCGATCGTCTCCAGCAGCGGAACGAGCACGTCCTCTTCGTACGGCGGGTCGGCGAGGATGAGGTCGAACGGCCCGCGGAGCACGAACCGCTGTCGCAGCCGCTGGAACACATCTCCGGCGACGACGACGGCGCGCTCCTGGAACCCGCACCGTTTCACGTTCCGCCGGATCACGCGGAGCGCGTCACGGTCGCGTTCGACAAACGTCGCCAGCCGGGCGCCGCGGGCGAGCGCCTCGAGGCCGAGGGAACCTGTGCCCGCGTAGAGGTCGAGCACGGCCGCGCCCGGGAGACGGTCGCGGAGCATGAAGAAGAGCTGCTCGCGGATGCGGCCGGAGGTGGGGCGGATGTGCGGCGGCGCATCCAGCAGCAGGCGGCCTTTCCCTTCTCCGCCGGTCAGTCTCACGGCAGCATCATCAGGTAGTAGCCGCCGCCGGGGGCGTCGTGCACGGACAGCCGCCACGGCCGCCGGCCGGTTTCGCTCATCAACGCGAACAGCGAGTCGAGCTGCGCCCGCGTTGCGTGGTAAGCGTGCGCGCCGTGCGGCTGAATCCCGAGCTCGGCCATCCACTGGTCGAACTGGGTCACGCTCAGGTCCATCTCCCCCGCCTCATCTCCGGCAAACGACGTGAGGCTGAATTCGCCGCCGCGACCCGTGCGCGGGGTCTCGCTGAAACCAGTCTCCGCGGCGAACGAGTCACGCCAGTCGTTCACGGCGCGCTCATCGCCGCCCGCCTCCGCGATCAGTTCGCTTCCCTGGAAGATGACCGCGCTCAGCGAGACATTGTGTTCGCGGGCGAGTTCGAACAGCCGCCGCCCGACCCGACCCGCGTTCAATTCCCCGCCCGCGGCCGGGGAAGCCGGCTGGTCCGGGGAGACGCCCGGCGGCTGAACCGGCGGCGGTTCGGCCGGCTCGGGTTCGGGCTCCTGAGCGCCCGCAGCTTCCTCCCCGGGGCCGGCACTGATCTCCTCGACGGAAGCTCCGCCGGTGACGAAGTCCAGCCACGTGTCACGGAACAACCAGCCGGCGACGGCGATCAGGATCACGAACAGCGCCGCCGTCGCCCAGATCAGGCGCTTCCGGCGCGCACGTTCATCATCCGCGAGGTCACCGAACGCGTCGATGATGTCGCCCGTTTCCATCTCGGCCGCCTCCGGCTCGGAAACCGGCGGTCGTTCGGGCTCCGGTTCAGGCTCCGGCGCGGGCTCCCGCTCACGCTCGGGTTCCGATTCCTCCTCCCCGGGTTCCGCTTCGGGCAGATCCACCGGCGGGAGGTCGAGATGGTGTTCCTCTTCCGGGAGTTCCTCGACCGCCTCTTCGTCCAGCTCGCGGGCCTTCCACAGGTGCAGCAGCGGGAGCAGGTCCGCCTCGCGTTCGATTTTCTCGTCGACGATTCCCGCGCTCAGGTAGATCGACTCGAGGTCAATTCCCTGCCGCTCGAACAGGTCCTCCCAGAACGAGAGCAGTTCGGGGCGGATCACGATCGCGTAGGCTTTGCCGTTCAGCTTGTTCCACGCGTAGATGTACTTTTCGAGCGGGGAGCTCAGTCGCTGCTGCAACTCCCATTCGACCTGGTCGGCTGCCTCGTCGCCTTCGAGCTCATCGATCGGGAACAGCCACGCGTTTCCCCACGGGGGCGAGATCGTGACGGAAATCGACTTCGTTTCGTGAAGCCAGCCCCGCCGGTACTGGGCGATCGCCTGCTCGACGACGGCTTCCAGATCGGGGTGAGTGGCGGAGATCGGCGCGGGAGAGAACGTGATCGCCGAGGAAGCACGCACTGCGTACTCCTCGTCGCTGACCCGTTCCTCAAGAACAAGCCCCCGAGAATCCCAGCGCAGGCGGTACCTCGGGGGACTTGCCGCTGATTCGGTCGCCTGTTTGCTCAGCGGGTTTCGCTCCACGACAGATCGTTGTTCTCGATGAAACCGGGGTTCTCGACCGGCCCGACGGAAAAGATCCTGTCCAGCAGACTCGCGGAGGGAGGCCTGTGGTTTTCACCCATCCGCGGCTGGATCGTGACACCAACCGTGTCCACCTTGCTCAGGCCGATCTGTTCGTTGTACGTGAGCAGGTCGATGATGTTCTGCGTCTTCTCGAGGTTCGTCCACACGCGGATCAGGCTGTCGCGCTGGATCTTGAACAGCATGCTGCGAATCCGTTGCTCGTCGTCGTACGCGGACACCGAATCCACCGGGACCATCACCTCGGTGTTCGACTCCACGGTCACCGTCTTGCTCGGCGACATCAGCTCGAGTTCGACGTCGAAGTAGTCGCTCTGCAGCTCGAGCTGGCGTTCGTAAAGCGTCGTGTCCTTCTGCATATCCTGCTCGAGGCGCGCCCTCGCCTGGCGCGCGAGCTTGTTCACGAACAGGTTCGTATGCAGCGAGTCGCCTTTCACCGCCGGTTCCGGCTGGCCGCGACGCACCATCCGGTACTCGATCTTCCCGTCCAGCGTGAGCCGCGCATTCAAGTTGAGCGTGAAGGTGTCCTGCGTAATCGGTTCTGTGACCAGAGAATCCAGCGGCATCGTCAGCAGGTAGTGCTTCGACGGCACGCTCCGCTCCTCGTACGGCAGATAGGTGCGCGCGGTGAACCTCCCGTCACCCCAGACGATCAGGCTGATGTCGTCCTTTCCCTTGCGCGGGTGCACGAAGTGGAGGTCCTGGTTCGAGGTGATGTACACCTTGACCGGATAGACGACGTCCGCGAACTTCTCCTTCGGCATCATCTTGAGCACGAGCGAATCGACGACGAGCGTATCGACGACCAGCGAGTCCATCCCGCCCAGCGTATCGACGACATTGATCGCGAGCCCGCGCGATGCGACCGCCGCGGAGTCGAGCACGAACGAGTCACCCGTGTAGCGCTTCAACTCGTTTTCGCCGATCCGCCCGCCCCCGCCGTACGCCTCGACATCGGTCCAGCGGAAGTGGAACCGGTCGGGGAACGTGACGAGAAACGAGTCGAAGTCGGCGTCATACAGAGACTGCTTGTCGAACTCGAACATCGCCTGCTCGACGACGATCGAGTCGCTCTCCATGAACCGGAGCAGGGAGTCGAGGTCGGCCGTCCACGTTCCCGTCACTTCGTTGTAGCGCTGGGCGATCGCGTTGATGTTGTCCATCCGGACACGGCTCTCGTCGGTCAGCTTCGTCTGCTCTCTCCACAACTTTTGCGGGTAGAGCACGCTCGTGATCAGGATGACGATCAGGACAACGATCAGGATCTTGAGCGCCCAGCTTCCGCGCGGCTCCATTCGCTGAGTTTCCGGCATCGTGCCTCTCCCTGCTCTTCGCTTATGTCATCGGCCGACGTACACGTGCGCCTGCAAATTGGCGAACCGCTTCTCGCCGATCCCGCTCACGAGCTTCAGGTCCTCGACGCGGCGAAAACGGCCGTGCTCCTCCCTCCACGCGAGGATACGTCCCGCGAGCACGGGTCCGATCCCGGGCACGCTCTCGAGCTCGGAACGAGTCACCGTGTTCAGGTCGAACCCGCGGCCTGCGCGATCGCCCCCGGCCTCTCCCGCGGACTCGCGCCCCCCGGCGGGCGTTTCAGCAGGCAGATCGGAAGTTACGTCGCGCGAAGACGGAAGGTCCAGTGAATGTGAGCCTTCGGACGGTGGTTTCGCGTCGCGGGGAGTCACGCGCGCGCTGTCGGCCGAGCTCAGCCCGACCGCGCCTTCGACCGTTACGTGAGCGGGACGCTCCCGGCGGCGTTCAACCTGCCGGATCACGAGACCGACGAACAACAGAACGGCGAGCACGAGCAGCGTCCGTTTCTCGATCGGGGTGAACGCGAGTCGTGTCCGCCGTGGTCGCTGCATTCGATGACCCGGTTTTCTTCCCGGTCAGCGGAAGAATGTGTCCCGCATCTTCTTGAAGAAACTGCGATCCTGGCGGCGCGGCGGCTGGATCCCCTCGATCTCGCGCAGCGCCCCGAACATCTCGCGCTCTTCCGGGCCGAGTTTCGTCGGGATATAGACATCGACGCGCACGAGCAGGTCGCCGCGGCCGTGTACGCTGAGGTGCTGGATCCCCTTGTTCCGGAGGCGGAGGATCTTGCCGGGCTGCGTGCCGGGCGGAATCTCGATCTCGACTGTCCCGTTCAGCGTCGGCACCTGCACTTCACCGCCGAGCACGGCTTCCGGGATCGAGATCGAAAGCGGGTAGAGGAGATCGTCCCCGTGGCGCTCGAAGTTCTCATGCTGCTTGATGTCGAACACGACGACGAGGTCGCCGGCGGGGCCGCCGTGCGGGCCGGCATGTCCCTCTCCGCGCAACGTCATGTAGTTGCCTTCCTCGACGCCGGAGGGGACATGAATCTCGAGCGTGCTGCTGTTCTTCACGCGCCCGTCGCCGCCGCACGCCGGGCACGGGTCGGCGACGACTTCGCCGCGGCCTTCGCAGTTCGGGCAAGTGGTCACGTTCAACATCTGCCCGAACAACGAGCGACTCACCTGGCGCAGTTCGCCGGTGCCGCGGCAGGTCGGGCATGCCTGCGGCTGCGACCCTTCGCGCGCGCCGCTCCCGGCGCACTCATCACAGGGCTCGTAACGGTTGACCCGGATCTTCTTCGTCGCACCTTCGGCGACTTCCTCGAGTGTCACGGAGAGGTCGATGCGGAGGTCGCGGCCGCGGGTCGTTCTCCGCCCGCGCCGGCCGCCCCCGCCGCCGAAGATGTCGCCGAAGCCCATCCCGCCGAAGATGCTGCTGAAGATCTCGAACGGGTCGATGTCCATGCCGCCGCCGAACCCGGCGCCGGCGCCGGCGCCTGCGGACGCGGCCGCGTGGCCGAACCGGTCGTAGCGAGCGCGCCTCTCCGGGTCGGAGAGCACGGAGTACGCCTCGCCGACCTCCTTGAACTTGGCTTCCGCGTCGCCGTCGCCTTCGTTCCGATCCGGGTGGTACTTCAGCGCGAGCTTGCGGTACGCCTTCTTGATCTCGTCCGCGCTCGCGCCGCGTTCGACGCCGAGCACCTCGTAGTAGTCGCGCTTCGCCATCACTCGCCTCCCCCGCGCTCAGGTTCGGCGGCGACGATAACGCGGCTCGGGCGCAGCAGTTTCGGGCCGAGACGGTAGCCGGTCTGCTGCACGCTGACCACGGTGCCGGGCTTCGCATCCTCGGTCGGCAGCTCCATCAGCGCCTCGTGCCGGTCCGGGTCGAACGGTTCGCCCTCGGCCGCGACCTCTTCGAGCCCGCGGCGCTTCAACAGCTCGCTGAACTTCTGCTGGATCAGGCGCGCGCCGTCGAGCAGCCCGGCCGCGTCCTCCTTCTGCTCGGCGTTTTCCACGAGCAGCTTGAGGTCGTCGAGCACGGGCAACAGTTCCTCGATCAGGCCGGCGTTGGCAAGTGTCGCGAACTCCTCGAACTCCCGGTTCGTGCGCCGGCGGAAGTTCTCGAATTCCGCGCGCGCGCGCAGGAGCTGGTCGCGCAGCCGCTCGTTCTCCTGCTCGAGTTCGGCGACGGCGGCTTCCGTATCGACCGTCTCCGCGCCCTGCTCCGCTGTTTCGGGCGCGGCCTCCGGCTCCGCCTGTCCGGCTGCGTTCTCCGGCTCCGAAGCGGGCTTTTCCGAGTTCACATCCAGTTCGTTCTGCTTCTTTCTGCCCATCGTATCCACTGCCGTTCAGTTCTCCATTCTCTGGTTGATCTCGCCGGCGGCGAACTTGACCAATGACGAGAGGTGCGCGTAGTTCATTCGCGTCGGTCCGATCACTCCGAGAGCACCTTCGATGTCACCGATCGAATAGCTGGCGGCGATGACGCTGCAGCCTTCGAGCACATCGCGGCCGATCTCCTCGCCGATGCTGATGCGCAGGCCTTCCTCCGGCGTGTGCGACCCGCTCGCGAGCAGGTGGAGGATCACTTCCCGGTCCTCGAGCACCTCGATCACGGCCCGCGTCTCGTCGAGGTCGGTGAAGTCGGGCTGGCCGAACACGTTGCTCGTGCCGTCGAGGTGGATCTCGCCGACCCGGTCCTCGCGAAAGATGCGGTCGGCGGAGTCGATCACCAGCTTCATCAACGGTTTCCCGCTCGCAATCGCCCCGCGCAACCGCTCGCCGATCGTGCGCCGAACCTGGTCGAGCGTGAGCCCCGCGAGCCGTTCGTTGAGCAAACGGGTCGTCGCCTCGATCTCGTGATCCTTCAGCGACGCGGAGATCTCGAGCAGAATGCTGCGCACGAACCCACTGCGGATCGAGAGGATCACGAGCAGCCGGCCGGAGGCGATCCGCACGAGGTCGATCTTGTGCAGGATGCCCTCGGTCAGGTTCGGCGAGAGCACGACCGCGATCAGCGCACTGGTGCGCGCGAGCGTCTCGCTCGTACGGTCGAGCACGTCGGTAACGCCTCCGAGCGACGCTTCCTTCAGCGCGTGCACGATCGCCCGGCGTTCGTGATGGCGCAAATCGACACGCTTCATCAGCGAATCGACGTACAACCCGTAGCCGACCGTGGTCGGAATCCGCCCGGCGGACGTGTGCGGCTGCACGAGCAGACCGAGCTCTTCGAGGTCGGCCATCACGTTGCGCACGCTCGCCGGGGACAGCTTCATCGCGAGCCGCTTCGAGAGAATCCGTGACCCGACCGGCCGCGCGGTCATGATGTACTCATGAAGCAGCGCGGTGAACACGGTCCGTTCGCGGTCGGTGAGTTCGCGCGCGAGGCTGCGGGATTCACTCATCGTGTGCGAACCTCCGAGAACAACAGCCCTGCCGCCGTTCTCGCAAAGTAGATACCCCCGTTTTTCCAGTCAAGGCAAGGCCGGATCAGGGTTCTCGCGGCCATGACGGCGCCGCCCCGAGCACGCCGAGCAGCACCGGCAGCAGCCCCGCCGCAACGAGTACTCGCGGATCCGGGGGAACGATCCATGGCGACCCGGACAGCAGCCACTGCAGCGAGCCCGCGATCCCCGCGCCGATCAGGCCGCCGAACAGACCGGTGAACGCGCCTCCCATCGCGAGCGGCGCGCGCACCTGCTTCCTCCTCCCGCCGACGAGCATCACCGCGCGCGCCCACTCACGGCCGGTGCGGGCAGCGACCCGCACGGACTGCAGCGTGAGCACGACCGAGATCACGAGCACGAACGCGCCGGCCGCGAGCGCGACGAGGCGGAGCCGGACGCTCAGTTCCTCAACGTCCCGCATCACGTCCCCCTCATAGACGACTTCGCTGATCGCGTCGAGTTCCGTGATCTCCTCCGCTTCCCGCGCGAGCCGGTCCGCGGTCACCGACTCACGCCGGTATCGGACAATCAACGACGCCGGGAGCGGGTTCTCCTCGAGCAGGCCGAGGATCTCCTCCCCGTGTCGTTCGACGAACCGTTCCGCCGCGCGCTGTTTGTCGATCACGACAACCTCGCGCACATCCGGCCGCCGGCGCAGCGAATCCGCGAGCACGCCGAGCAGCCGCTCCCGGGCCGGTTCCACGAACGCCTCCAGTTCGAACCCGGAGAGCAGGCGCTGGCGCGCGAGCGTGAGCGACTGCTGCGCGCCGGCAAACACGCAGACAAACCCGGACAGCACCGCGAGCGACAACACGGCGAGCGCGCCGGCGAGCCCCGATCGGCGGTGGGATCGCCACCCCTCGCGCAGCGTGAACCCGGCGGCGCTCACCGGAGACGCTCCCGGACAATCCCGTCCTCGACGTGCAGCTTGCGCACCGGCTGCCGCGTGAACAGATCTTCGCGGTGGGTCGCGAGCAGGATCGCCGTGCCCTGCGCGTGGATTCGCGAGAGCAGCTCGATGATCTCCAGCGCCGTGTCACGGTCGAGGTGGATGAGCGGCTCGTCGGCGATGATCGCGAACGGCTGCGCGACGAGCGCGCGCCCGATCACGAGTCGCCTGAGCTCACCACGGCTCAGCTTCGTCGGGTAACGGTCGAGGTGGGCGTGCAGGCCGACGCGGTTGAGCACGCGCAGCGACTCCCGCTTCGTCCGTTTCTTCGACCAGCCGAGCACTTCCCCGACGAGCGCGACGTTTCCGTACACGGTGCGGTCTTCGACGAGCGTCAGATCCTGGTCGATGATCCCGAGCATCCTGCGAACGGCCGGGAGCTGGCTGTCGCGGAGCGCGGCGAGACGGTAGCGCCCGACTACGATGTCGCCCGAATCCGGCCGCAGAGTGCCGTAGATCAGGCGGAGAATCGTTGACTTGCCCGCGCCGGTGCCGCCCACGAGCAGCACCCAGTCCCCCTTCTCCATGCGCAGGCTCACATCCCTCACCCCGCGCCCGCGCGGGTACAGCTTGCTCACTTGGATCAGCTCGATCATCGTGGCTCCGCCGCGATGTGCACGCGGTCGCTGTTCTCCCCGCCCCGGCGAAACGTCATCTCGTGATAGACGGCGACCGGCTCGAATCCTCCGCGCATCGCGAGCTCGATCACGTGGTCGATCGCGTAGATCCGCTGCCGGTGATGTTCGACATAGACGACGTCCTCCCCGTCCGGGTACAGGTTGAACACGTTGTGCTGGATCCTGTGCTCCGGATCGTAGCTCGTGGTGCGCCGGTACGCCGCCCCCTCCACCTGTTCATCGAGCACGGTTCCGTCGAAATGGAGGATGCTGTTCATCTCGGTGCTGACGTCGAACACGAGCAGGCCGCCCTCGGCGATCACCGGCCGCGCGGCACGAAAAAACTCGACCACCTGCTCCTCCTCGGTGAGATAGTTCACCGAGTCATAGACACAGATCCCGAGCGCGCAGGGTTCGACCGGCGGCGTCTCCCGCAGGTCGGCGACATGCCACTCCATCGAGCGGTCCGGCGGCGTGGGCCGGCGCTTCGCCTGCTCGATCATTCTGGGGGAGCCATCGACGCCGACCGTGTCGTAGCCGTGATCGGCGAGGTGAAGCAGCAGCGCGCCGGTGCCGCACGCGAAATCGATCGCGCGCCCGTTATCGATCTCGTGCCGCGCCGCCAGCTTCGCGATGTACGCCGCCCAGTGCTTGTACTTGACGTGCGACATCACGTCGTCGTAGTACGGGGCGAGCGCCGTGTACGGGGCGACATCGACACGCCGAGACCGCGCGGAGAGTGCGTCCTGTTTCGGCTTTCGCCTCACGCGAGCTCCTCCACGATCGACGGCGGCAGGTCGAAGAAGCGCACGGCGGTACGGGTCGTTTCACGAATCGCGGTGTCGAGGTCGATGCCGTGCGCGGATGCGACCGCCGCGGCAATGTAGGGAATGTTCGCCGGCTCGTTCGTCTTCCCCCGCTTCGGAACCGGCGCGAGAAACGGGCTGTCGGTCTCGAGCATGAGCCGGTCGAGCGGGACGAGCTTCGCGACCTCCGCCCGGTCCGAGTTGCGGAATGTGATGTTTCCGGTGAACGAGATGTGGAACCCGCGTTCGAGCACCGCGCGCGCCGTGTCCGCGTCGCCGGCGAAGCAGTGGAACACGCCGCCCGGGCCGGTGAGACCGTCGTAGCGGGCGTCGTCCAGCACCTCGATCAGCCGCCGCGACGCCTTCCGGTCGTGGATGACAACCGGCTTCTCGATCCGGGTCGCGAGCGCGAGCATCTCGCGGAACCAGCGCTCCTGCACGTCCGGATCGGCGTGGTCGCGGTAGAAGTCAAGGCCGGTTTCGCCGACGGCGACGCATTTCTCATCGGCGCACAGCGCCGCGATCTCCTGTTCGTCGCCCGGGTTCGCGTTGCCGGCGTCGTTCGGATGGATCGCCGCGCCGAACCAGACGCGGTCGAACCGATGCGCGTGTTCGCGTGCGCGGCGCGAAGAGGCGACGTCCGTGCCGAGATCGACGATCGCGAGCACGCCGGCGTCGCGGGCGCGGTCCACGACTTCGGCGACGCGTCCGTCGAACGTCGGCCATGTCAGGTGTGCGTGCGTGTCAATCATCTCCGGCGTCCCGTTGTCCCGGATGAAGCTGAAGCACCGGTCCACCATGCCGCACTTGCAAGCATCCGGTTATCCAGTTCGCTCAGCCACATGCACGGGCGGTAACTGTGATCGCATCCGGACGGCCGAGGCGTCATTCTGAACCCGGCTTCACGCGGCTGTTTGCGTGAAGGCGGGTGAAGAAGGTCCAGCTTATCTGAGGGTTATTTCTGGAATTATCTGGTGACCCCAACCCTTGTTGAAGCTGGACCTTCTTCACTTCGCCCGATAAA
>JAANWZ010000150.1 GCA_018263585.1 Calditrichota bacterium
TTGCTGCTCGACGCCTACCCGAACCCATTCAACGCGGGCGCGCTGGTGACGGTGACCACGGCGCGGGCGGGGATGATCGACGTGTCCGTGTACGACCTGCTCGGGCGGAGCGTGCTCACAATCGTCCGCGGCGATGTGCCCGCGGGGACTCATGTGTACTCATTTGACGGCTCGCAATTCGGCAGCGGTGTCTATTTCGTCCGCGCGGAAGCGCCCGGCGCGGCGGCGACGACAGCGAAGCTGACGCTCGTGCGCTGATACGGCACGGGCGCTGCCTGTACGTCCAGGCGACACTGGTGCCGATTCAAATCCGGTCGGAGTGTCCGTCATTCTGAACGCCGCGAAGGGAAGGTCCAGTTCCAGCAGACGCTGATCCAAACAGCAACCCCGATCGTACTCGGACCTTCTTCCGCCCTGCGGGCGTCAGAATGACACAGTGGAACGAGCATACCAAATGTGAACCGGCATTAGTTGTAGCCCGCTCCGTTCGACGGGGCGGGCGTTTCTCGTACCTTGTCCCGGCAGCGGGGGATGTCGCAGGGACGCGGAAACGGGAAATCAACTGGCTGATCAGCCGCGGTGACGGCCTGTGGCGCGTCCCCGCGGGCATGATGGCTGGCGGAAGAGCCGTGCGGGCGACCCGTCCGGCCGGTACACGGATCGACCGCTTTTCGAGAACAGTGGTAAGCGGGGATGTAGCGAGATGACTGCGGACGAGGTGATTCAGCGGCTGCGGGCGGGCAACGAACGGTTCATCAACAACCGGCCGGAACACCCGCATCTCGACCCGGACCGGCGCATGCGCACGGCGCTGGAGGGGCAGAATCCGTACGCGTGCGTGCTCGCGTGCAGCGACTCGCGCGTGCCGGTGGAACTGCTGTTCGACGCGGGGATCGGCGATCTGTTCACGGTCGAGGTCGCGGGCAACGTGTGCGGACTCGACGTGACCGGCAGCATCGAATTCGCGGTCGGGGAGCTGAACATCCCGCTCGTGCTCGTGCTCGGGCACACGCACTGCGGAGCGGTGACTGCGGCCGTTGACGGGGTTCCGGCCACGGGCGCGCTCGAAACCGTGCTCGAACGCGTCCGGCCGGCGGTGGTCATCGCCCGCACGCGCCACCCGGACGCCGGGCGCGAGCAACTTATCGCCCGCGCCACCGAGGGAAATGTCCACCGCTCGCTCACGGATCTCGTGACCGCGAGTTCCCCGGTCCGGGACGCGCTCCGCGAAGGCCGGCTGCGGGTCGCCGGGGCGGTGTACGACATCGGAACCGGCGCGGTAACGTGGCTCGAGGAACCCGCGGAACTGCGGGACTGGATCGATCTGGACAGGTGACGGCCGGTGAGCTACCGCCGCCGCTGGTGTTCGATCTTGATGCAGCGGTCCATCACGACGCCGAGCCCGGCCGCGCGCGCCTTCTCCGCCGCCGGTTCGTTGACCACGCCGAGCTGGAGCCACAGGTACTTCGCGCCGATTTCGATCGCCTCGTCAACGACCGGGCCGACCCGATCCGGGTTGAGGAACAGATCGACGACTTCCACCGGCCCGTCGATCTCCGACAGGCTGCGGCGCACCTTCCGGCCGAGCACTTCCTCCGCTTTCGGGTGGACGGGGACGACTTCGTACCCGCGATCGACAAGGTATTTCCCGACCCGGAAGCTGTCGCGGTGTTGTTTCGGCGAGAGGCCGACGATCGCGATCCGACCGCCGGTGTCGAGGATCTCCTCGATCGTGTTCGGGTCGTTGATCGGGCGTTCGTTCATCGGGGGGCTCCTCTTCGGTGGTATCGTACCGGGATTATATCGATTCTCGCGCTATAAATGTCGCATCCGAGAAACTCACCGGCTCACATCCGCGCGGGCAAGCCCGCACGGCCGGTACACGGATGAGACATTTATTCCAAGCACCGGTATATCGTCAGACAAACGGCAACCACGCGGGAAACAGCAGGTTGAGCAGCGAGAGGATCGCGAGCACGATCATGAGCACGCCGAACGTGATGTTCATCAGCACCTTCGGGCTGCGGAACCGTTTCGCGAGCGCGTCCCTGATCCGTTTGATCTCCTCGCGCAGTTCCTGCGATGACATCCCCTCGCTGTTGAACCGTCCTTCCTTCTCCGCGAGTTCGGCTCGTTCCGCGCGCATGATCAGCCGTTTCATTCGCGCGCGGGCCTGCTTCGGGCGACGGTGAACGTATTCGACGAGCACGAACACTCCGAACGCGAACAGCGCGCCGTTGATCGCCGCGAGGATGAGGCGCATGATTGTCAGTCCTTCGCTGCTCATCCGCGGTGGCTCCTCCTCACGTTGGTCGCGCCGGTCGCGTGTCGCGCGCCGGCGGCCCCGGGAGAGGCGGCGGCGCTTGCAGGGGGCACGTCCACTCCCCATCATTGTTCCCCGGATCGTTGCTGCGAAAGGTACCTGTGCCGGCGAGCGAACGAAAAGAGGAAAAACGGCGCGCCGCGCTCGCGGAACTCGAGTACGAGCGCGTGCTCGCGGCGATCGGAGAACAGTGCGCGACCGACTACGGCCGCGCGCGGATCACCGCGATGTTCCCGCCGTTCGCACCGGATCCGGCGTGGGTGAAGCGCGCCGGCCGTGAGGACACGCTCGCCGATGAGTTCGACCGCCTCGAGGCACTCACCGGGCTGATCGAACGCGGCGAGCAACTGCCGTTCGGAGGCGTGCGCGACCTCGGCGACAGTCTCGCGCGGGCGCGTGTCGAGGGCAGCCGTCTCGAACCGCACGAGCTGCTCGACATCGCGCACCTGCTCGCCGCGTGCGACCGTCTCCGCGCGTATCTCGAGAAACACGCCGGCGAGCTCGCGCCGCTCGCACCGTTTCTCGAGCTGCTCCCGTCCGCGCCGGATCTTGTCGACCGGATCGAACGCGCGATCGACCCGCGGTCCGGCAACGTGTCGGACGACGCCTCCCCCGGGTTGAGACGGCTGCGCCGCGCGGTCGAGGGTGCGCAGCAGAAGATGCGCTCGCGGCTCGACACGCTCGTCTCCCGGTACGGCGACGCGGGCGTGCTGCTCGAAAGCGGGTTCAGCGTGCGCGAGGACCGGTACGTGCTCGCGGTGAAGGCGGGCGCGAAGGGGCGTGTGCGCGGGATCGTGCATGGCTATTCCGCCTCCGGCGGCACCGTTTATGTCGAGCCGGACGAGCTCGTCGCAATCGGCAACGAGATCCGCGAACGCGAGGAGGAGGTCGCGGAGGAGGTCCGGCGGGTTCTCCGCGAACTGACCGGCGCGGTGCGGGATCACCTCGAGCCGCTGCATGACGCGGTGCTCGCGTGCGGCCTGCTCGACAGCCTGCAGGCGCGGGCGCGGTTCGCGGAGCGGGTCGGGGCGCTGCGGCCCGCGGTCGCGGAGGGCGCGTTCCGGCTCGTGGACGCGCGCCACCCGCTGCTCCTGCTGCGCAAGGGGATCGAGGGAACCGTCCCGCTCTCGCTCGCGCTCGGCCGCGACGCTGACACAACCCCCCAGACTCCAGACTCCGGACCCCGGACTCCAGACTCCAGACTCCGCGCATTCGTGATCACCGGGCCGAACGCGGGCGGGAAGACGGTCGCGTTGAAGACGGTCGGCGTGGTCACAGCGATGATCCACGCGGGGATCTGGCCGCCGGCTGGGGACGGGACGGTCGTGCCGCCGATCGACGAGTGGCACGTGCTCATCGGCGACGAACAATCGCTCGAGGGCGACCTGTCATCGTTCACCGGCCACCTCGAGCGGCTGAAGGCGATCGCGCTCAGCCCTGCGCCGGACAAGCTCGTGCTCGTCGATGAGATCACCGCGGGCACCGACCCGGGAGAGGGCGGCCCGCTCGCGATGGCGTTCCTCGAGCTCGCAGTGCAGCGGGGGTGGTGGACGCTCGTGACCACGCACATGGGCGAGCTGAAGGCGTTCGCGCACCGAACCGCGGGCGTGCGCAACGGGTCGATGCAGTTCGACCGCGACACCCTCTCCCCCACGTACGTATTCCAGCCCGACCTGCCCGGGTCGAGTTACGCGCTCGAGATCGCGTCACGCGTCGGCCTCCCGAAGAAAGTCGTCACCCGCGCGCGGGAACTGGCCGGGAAGAAACGCCAGCGTCTCGAGGATTTGATCGAGGAACTGTCGAGTCGGCTGCGGGCGGCGCGCGACCGGGAACGTGAACTCGCCGATGCACTCGCCCGCGCCGAACAGCACGAGCGCACGTTGAAGCAGCGATTGGAACGGATCGAGGCGAAGCGCGACGAGGCCGTCGAGCAGGCGACTGCGGAGGCGAAGCGGCTGCTCGCGGACGCCAACCGCACGATCGAGCTTACGGTGAAGCAGATCCGCGAGCAGCAGGCGTCGAAGCAGGCGATCCGCGAGGCGAAAGAACGTGTCGAGCAACAGCGCCGGCGGATCGAGGAGGAGGAACGGTCGGCGAAACAGCGCGCGGAATCCCGGCGCCGACGCGAGCGGGAATCAAGCCCCGCGCCGCCGAAGCCCGCCGCGGACGGGGAGGATCTGACCGGGCCGGTTCGTGTCGGGGACGAAGTCGTCGCCGGGGAGAGCGGCGTGCGGGGAGAGGTGCTCGCGGTGAAGAAGGAGAGCGCGCAGGTCGCCGCCGGGTCGGTGAAGCTGTGGCTGCCGCTGTCCGAGCTGCGCAGGGTCGGGCGCGCGAAACCGAGCGGTCGGGCGGCCGTCGAGGTTGCCGACGGCGGCGAACGCGGCCGGCCGTCCACCGAACTCAACCTGATCGGGAAACGGGCGGCGGATGCGGCGAGCGAGCTCGAAGCCTACCTGGAAGCGATCGCACTCGCGGGATTGCCGTACGCGCGGATCGTGCATGGCAAGGGCACCGGCACGCTGCGGGCGATCGTACAGGAACGGCTCGCAAACCACCCTGACATCGAGAGCTTCCGCTTCGGCGAACCGGGCGAGGGCGGCGACGGAGTCACGATCGTGACGGTGCGGGGGTAGTGGGAGTCGGCGCTCGGAAGCCGGAGGTCGCAAGTCGGAAGTGGGAGCGCGAACCATGCTGACAGGCCCGTGGTTGCTTGCAACCGCGGCTGATCCACTGGTGCGTGAAACCCGCGGCAAGCCCCGGGCCACCCGCACAAGCGGTCCTATTCCAGGTCCGTGCGGTGCCGCTCAAGTTTCGCGAGGTCGGCGGCGAACTTCTCCTTCTTCTCCCGCTCGCGGGCGACGACCTGTTCCGGCGCGTTCGCGACGAACTTCTCATTCGCCAACTTCTGCTCCACGCCTTGCAGCAGCCCGCGGATCCGGTTGATCTCCTTCTCGACGCGTTCACGTTCCGCGTCGAGGTCGATTAGTCCTGCGAGCGGGATGTAGATTTCGCGTCCCGCGACGAGTGTCGTTGCCGCGGGGTGAGGTTTGCTGTCCGCGACCTCCGGCCCGTCGCCGGCGAGACGCGCGAGCCGTTTCACCGTCGCCCATTCCCGCCGCACGAGCGGCACGTTCGGGTCGCCGGCTGTGAGCACGAGCGTCGCCTCCGCGTTCGGCTNCACCTGCAACTCCCCGCGCACGGTGCGGATCGCGCCGACGAGCTCACGCACGTACTCGAATTCGCGCACCGCGCGCTCGTCCAACTCGCGCCCGGCGAAGTCGGGATAGGCCGCGATCGCGATGCTCTCCGGGCGGCCCTGTCTCCACCGCCACCCGAACACATCCCCGAGGCTCCGGTAGATCTCCTCGGTGATGAACGGCATGAACGGGTGGAGCAGGTGGATGATCCGGTCGAACACTTCGATCGCGAACCGCAACGTTTGGCGCGCGGCGGCCGGGTCGGCGCCGTCCCCGTCGATCCGCGTCTTGATCGCTTCGATGTACCAGTCGCAGAACTCGTTCCACGTGAACCGGTAGAGGCCGACGAGCGCCTCGTCGAGCCGATACTGCGCGATCTTCTCTTCCACGTCACGGGTCGTTGCGATCAGCCGTCCCTCGATCCACCGGTCCTCGATCTCGAGCGGAGCGGGGTCGGCGTCGATCACGCCCGCGAGCTCCCGGTTCACGAGGAACCGGTAACTGTTCCACAGCTTGTTTGCGAAGTTGCGGCCCATCTCGAACCGTGACGGGTCGAGCCGGATGTCCTGGCCGACGGTGTTGAGCACGGTGAGCGAGTAGCGGACCGCGTCCGCGCCGTACTGCTCGATCATCTCGAGCGGGTCGATCCCGTTCCCGAGCGACTTGCTCATCCAGCGGCCGTACTTGTCCTTGATCATCCCGGTGATATAGACCTCGCGGAACGGGACCTCGTTCATGAACTTGAGCGAGGCGACGATCATCCGCGCGATCCAGAAGAAGATGATGTCGTAGCCTGAGACGAGCACGTTTGTCGGGTGGTAGTAGATGAGGTCGGCGGTCTGTTTCGGCCAGCCGAGCGTGGAGAATGTCCACAGCCAGCTCGAGAACCACGTGTCGAGCACGTCCTCGTCCTGCCGCCAGCCGTTCGACCCGCACTCGGGGCACGTGTCCGGGTGGCCGTCGCCGACATGAACGTGCCCGCACCGCTCGCAGTAATACGCCGGGATCCGGTGGCCCCACCACAACTGGCGCGAGATGCACCAGTCGCGGATGTTCTCCATCCACTGGAAATAGACCTTCGCCCAGCGCGGGGGGATGAACCTGATCCGGCCGCTGCGCACCGCGTTGATCGCCGCGCGAGCGAGCGGCTTCATCTTCAGAAACCACTGCGTGCTCAGGTACGGCTCGATCGGCACCTTCGTCCGGTGGCAGTAGCCGACGGAGTGGGTAAACTGCTCCGTCTTCACGAGCAGGCCGGCCTCGTCGAGGTCGCGGATCACCTGCTCGCGCGCCTCGAACCGGTCCATCCCGAGATACTTCGCGGGCGCGGGGTCGCAGACACGCGCCTCCGTGTCGAGGATCACCGGCATCGGGAGGTCGTGACGGCGGCCGACCTCGAAGTCGTTCGGGTCGTGCGCGGGCGTGACCTTGACCGCGCCGGTGCCGAACTCACGGTCCACGTGTTCGTCCGCGATCACCGGGATCCTGCGCTCGCAGAGCGGGAGGATCAGCTCTTTGCCGACGAGATGTGCGTAACGGTCGTCGTCCGGGTGCACCATCACCGCGGTGTCACCGAGCATCGTCTCCGGGCGGGTCGTCGCGACCGTGACCGCTTCGCCGCCGCCGGGCTCCGGGTAGCGCACGTACCACAGGCTGCCGGTCTGCTCCCTGTGGTCCACCTCCTCGTCCGAGATCGCCGACTGCAGCTTCGGCGACCAGTTCACGATGTACGGCCCGCGGTAGATCAGACCCTCGTTGTAGAGGCGGACGAACACCTCTTTCACAGCCTCGGACAGGCCCTCGTCGAGCGTGAACCGCTCGCGGCTGTAGTCCGGGGAGATCCCGAGCGCTTTCTTCTGTTCGCTGATCCGATTGCGGTTCGCTTCCACGAATCGCCACACGCGTTCGAGGAACTTCTCGCGTCCGAGTGCGCGCCGGGACGGTTCTCCGTTCTCGCGCATCTCGCGTTCGACCACGGTCTGAGTCGCGATCCCGGCATGGTCCTTGCCCGCCTGCCAGTGCGCCTCGCGGCCTTTCATCCGGTGGTAACGGATGAGCGCGTCCTGGATCGTGTCCTGGAGCGCGTGGCCCATGTGCAGCACGCCGGTCACGTTCGGCGGCGGCATCATGATCACGTACGGTTCCTTTTCCACGTGCGGGCTCGTGCGGAAGAAGCCCTGCTCGTGCCACCAGTGCTTCCAGCGGGCTTCGACCGCCTTCGGCTCGTACCGTTTCGGGATCTCGCTCATCGTCGGCTCAGTGTCTCGGAATCGTGCGCGCCGATTGGTTCGTTCACATTCGCGCGCGTCCGCCCCCAACACCTGCTTTGCTGACAAAAGGGTACGTGTTTTGTCATTCTGAACCCGGAGCGCTGTCAGTGTGGCGGGCCCTCCGCGTCATCCTGAACCCGAAGCGCCCTCAGTATGGCGCGAGCTCTGTGTCATCCTGAACCCGAAGCGCCGTCAGTGTGGCGCGAAGGGTGAAGGATCTCGAGCACCAACGGTCTCGTCAGTCCGTCACCGTTCTCTGTCGAGATCCTTCACGGCGCGCGGCAAACAGACGCCGCGCTTGTTCAGGATGACAGATCCACACTTGCCCCCGACTTCAGTCGGGGTTCAACGGCCCCGCAAGCGCCAAGGGTCGTCGAGCCTTGACTGAAGTCAAGGGCAAGGGATGCGGCGGTGCGCGGCAAACAGACGCCGCGCTTGTTCAGGATGACAGAACATACGCGCTTTCGTCAGCAAGCAGGTACTAATCTACCACAAACCGGCGGGCCAGCTCACTCCGGTTGCCCGCGCGGTCGGTCGCGGTCACCGTCCACGAATGCTCCCCGTCCGCGATCGGCTCCCACGGAATGTAGAACAACCGGTCCGCGTCGGGGTCGTATTCCCAGATCACCTCGTTCCCATCGAGCAGCAGCGCGCAGCGGTCTGTGTCGAGGCCGCTGAACTCGTCGGTGACGGTGACCGCGAGCCGGGGGCGTCGGGAGGCGAACACGGCGCCGTCGGCCGGGGTCGCCCGTTCGATCAGCGGCGGCACGGTGTCGCGCGCGACGGAAAACGTCTCGAAGCTGAACACCTTCGCCTCGAGCGCGAGACCCTCGCGCGCCCGCTGGTTGCTGAGGAAGAGCCAGTCGTGATCCGGCCGCTCGCGATAGACCATCACCGCGTTCGCATCCCACGGAGCTCCGTCGCGCGCGAGCGTCATCTCGAACGTGTCGAGGAACGGGTAATCGCGCGGTTCGAGCGTGTACAGCGGCGCGATCGTGCCGGAATCGGGCTCCGCGGGCGAGAACGCCGCGACCATGTCCCACGGCAGGTCGGACCCGTCGAAACGTGCGGAGAAGCCGTGTTCCGGCAGCGACCACAACACGCTCCGGCCCGCGGGGAGCGGGAACACGATCCGCTCGCGGCGCGCCTCGAACACGGCGCCGGATGTGTCCTGCATCAGCACCGAGAACACGGCCGGACCGTGATAATCCATGTCGAGCTCGCTGCGCGCGAACCAGCTCCCGTCCGCGCGCCGCACGAGCCGCTTCGGGTGACGGTAGGCCGGGCTCGCGGTCCACGCCTGCTCGATCGCGAGGAAATCGGACACGTCCGGCACGCGCACGACCACCGTGCGCCCGATGAACTCGAATTCGAACGGCTGGTCGAACCACGCGTGCGGCGCGTTGAGCAGCGCGGGGAGAGTGTCCGGCTCGGACGCGGGCGGAACCGTCGGCGCGGCGAGCGCCTCGAGCGGCCACGTCGCCTCGCCCGTGTTTCCGGCCGCGTCGGTGACGACGACGCGCGCGGTGTGAGTCCCCGCCGCGAGCTCGCGCGTGTCGATGATCCCGCCCGGGAGCGTGTCGTCGTAGAACCCGAGCTCGTTGCCCGGGGCGACGTACAGCCTGCGGAACCGGCGGTATCCGTTGTTGCGCCCGAGCTCGTAGTCGAACTCGAGCCGCGACTGGTGGTTGAGTGCATACGGGAACGTGTCGAGCACCGTCCGGTGGCGGAGGCTGTCATCGAGGAAGAACTCGATCCGGGTCGGGCCGAGCCGGTACCAGCCGCCGTCCTGGAAGTCGCGGACCTCGACGGAGAGCCCGGCGCGCCCGTAGAATTGAACCGGCTCGGCGGTCTGATCGGTTATGTTCCTCACGATCTCGCTGACCTCGCCGCCGGCCTCGCTGTCGCCGTCGAGCGGGCGGATCGCGAACCGTCGCACGTACGGCGCGCGTGTGTCATCGTAGCGGAACCCGGCGAGGATCGGGTTGAACGGGACGTTATCCGGCGTGCGCAGCTCGAAATGCAGGTGCGGCGCGCCCGAGCCGCTCCCGCCGCAATAGCCGACCACGTCCCCCTGGTTGAACTCGAGCTCGCCCGGATCGAGCCACATCTCGACCTCGAACGTGCCCTGCCTGAGCTGTTCCGCGCGCAGGCGCCTTTCGACCGGCTCGGTGAACTCGTGCAGGTGGGCGTACACGGCGGTCGTGCCGTCGGCGAGCGTGAGGTAGAGCGCGCGCCCGTATCCGGTGAAGTTCGCGCGCACACGTGACACATGCCCGTCCGCGATCGCGAAACACGGCGCGCCGACGTCGCCGTTGATGCTGAAATCGAGCGCGGCGTGGAACCGGTCCGGACGCAGCTCGCCGAACGTGCTCGTGATCGTCCGGCTCACATCCACCGGCCAGCGATAGCCGGTCGCGGTCATCGTATCGGGGGGATCCGACGCGAACGACGAGTCGGCGACGAAAAGGGCGAACGTGACAGCGGCGCAGGCGAGCGCACTCGCGCGCGCCACACGGGGTGGCGGCGCCGGAAATCGCCCCCGGGGCGGGGAGTCACGTCGCTGGGAACCGGTCATCGCGGGAATCGTCAGGAGCCGAGCATGTCGAGTTTCTTCACCACGTAGCTGGCGTGACGGGTGTTCGGGAACTCCGCGAGCAGGCGCAAGTACAGTTCACGCGCCGCCTCCGCCTTCCCGAGCCGCTCGTGGCAGGAAGCGAGCTTGTACAGCGCATCCTCCCGCTTGTTCGTGTTGCGGTACGTGAGCGTGCGGTCGAATTCGACAATCGCCTGCTCGTACCGCCGCAGCCGGAAGTACGCCTCCCCGATCCAATACTGGCAGTTGTCCGCGAGACTGTGGCGCGGGTTCTCCTCGATCAACGCGCGGAACTGCTGGATCGCGGTGCTCAGCCGGCCTTCACGGTACAGACCGAGCGCCTCCTCGTAGCGCGTCTCGTAGCTGCCCCGCGCGAGCGCCGGCGTCACGAGAAACAGCGCCGCGAGCGCGGCGAGGATCGGAGCGCGGATTCGGCTGCTGTGAATCGACTGCTTCATCGGCGGACCGCTCGTGGTGTGACGACGGCCCGCAATCTACGGCGGCACGGCCGGAGCGACAAGGGGCGGGGGAACGGAGTCCGGGGTTTCACGACTGGCGGGTGGTCGCCGGCGGCGGCATGAAGGGTCATCCTGTACATCTGAAGGTGGACGGTCGCAATCAGCTCGGCACGCGGAGGATCGCACCGAGCACGATGAGCGCGACACCGACCACGATCGACGTAATCCCGAACCAGTGAGTCCCGAGCAGCCAGATCACACCGAGAACCATCAACGCGTTGCTGAACAGGTTCTTCTTCAATTGGAGTCCCCTCGCTCGGCTCTGTCGATCGTTTCTCGCGGCCGGGCGCGCATCGCACGTTCCGCGCCGCCGCCCCCAAGCATACAAAATCAGGCGGCGGATTGTGTGGCCGGGAGCTCTCGCGTCCCGCGAACGAGGCCCGGTCAGTCGCGGGTGAGCAGGCTGACGAGCTCGACGTGCGGCGTCTGCGGGAACATGTCGAAGCCACGGAGTTCGCGCAGTTCGTAGCGTTCAAGCGCGTCGATATCGAGCGCGAACGTGTTCGGGTTGCACGAGACATAGACGATGCGGGGCGCGGCGAGCCGGTTCAGCTTGCGGATCAACTTCGGGGCGAGTCCGCTGCGCGGCGGGTCGAGCACGACTGTGTCCGGGACCGGGCCGTCGTAGAACGCGAGGAAGTGGTTCACCTTGTCGGTGACGAACTCGACGTTTCCGGCGCGGTTGCGCTCGGCGTTGCGGCGCGCGAGCTCGATGTTTGCCTCCGAGACATCCACGCCGGTCACATGTTGCGCGCGCTCGGCGGCGTGAATTCCGATCGTGCCGGTGCCGCAGAACAGGTCGAGCGTGCGCCCGCGGATATGTCCGGCGGCGGCCGCGTACAGCTCATCGACGAGCAGCAGGTTGTTCTGGAAAAAGCAGTCCGGGCTGATCTCGAAGGTGGAGCGTCCGATCCGCTGCTCGAGGGTCGCGTGACCCCGGATCCGCTGGACGTCGCCGTGCGAATCGTCCCCGACCCGCGGCTGCACCGACCAGACCACGGAGTCGACGTGGTCGGCGAGCCGCTGCGCGAGCGGTTCGACCGCGGTGTCGCGGGAGGCGGTGACGAGGATCGCCATCAATTGGTCGGATGAGAACGCGTGACGGAACGTGATGTAACGCAGATCGCCGCGCTTCGTGACGAGGTTGAAGCCGCGGATGCCGAACTCGTCGAGCCAGGCGTGAACCATCGGCAGCAGGGCGCTGACCCGCGGGCGTACGAGGTGGCACTCATGCAGGTCCACCACCTGGTCGCCGCGGCCGCGCATGCGCAGTCCGAGCTTGCCGAATGCGACCACGTAGTCCATCCGGTGACGGTAGCCGTACGGGTCCGGGCTCGGAGTGATCTCGACGTCCCGCCCGAGCATCCGCGACACGGTCTCCGCTTTGGCGCGGACCTGCGCCTCGTACGGGACATCCTGCATCGCGCAGCCGCCGCAGTCGCCGAAATGCGGGCAGCGCGGCGTCGTGTCGCGAGCGAGCAGCTGTTCGGGAATCTCCAGCGCCATGCAGGAAAAATAGCCGGCGCGCCGGTTGATTCAACACGCTGCGCGTGGCGGCCGGCGCACTCCGGGGACGGCGGCAGCGGAGAGGGCGGCGACCGTCGGACGACACTGCCGGCGCCGCGGATTCGCACCCCGATCCCGTGAACGATCTCCCCGCGATCCCCATCGGTTCCGAACGCCCTTATATTGATGTGGTTTGACGAGCCGATTCCGTGGACTCAGCTCAGGACGGTTGACCATGCTCCAGGACCAGGGCTACCTCAGGGCGTTCTTCAAGTTTCTCGGCTACCTCGTGCTCGCGGTCACGGTGTTCTTCATTCTGCTGTTCGCGACGCAGGACAAGGACGAGGTCGAGTCGTTCTTCGCGCAGACGGACATCACCGAGCAGATCTACGACTACTGGGACTGGAAACGGTTTCAGGAAGACTTCATCGACGTCCAGTTCACCGGCCACATGGACCTCTACTTCACGGGTGACACGTCCGGGCTCGGCCTCGACGCGCGCTACTACCAGTACTACATGGAAACGCGCTTCAAGGAACACTTCGGCGAACCCACGCCCTACATCAACCTGGACAACCTGGAACTGGTGGAAAAGGACGAGGATGTGCGCGCGCTCGCGGAAAACGCCGCCGAGCGGGAGGTGATGGTCCAGGAATGCGAAATCGTGATCCGCTGGCTCGGGTTCGGGCCGGTGCTGTACAAGGTGATCGTGCGCGCCGGCACCGAGTACGAAAAGGGGGTTTACGAGAGTTCCTACATCAACCTCGGCAGTTCGCGCAAGCTGAACATGAGCCTCGAGCACGGGATCGACCGCGAACTGAAGATCTGGGCGAAGCGGTTCTACAAAATCCACGGCAACGAGGAGCAGCTAAAAGAGCTTTACATGAGCATCTACATGAAGTGAACGCGCTCTCCGGCCGGTAGCAATGTGTCATCCTGAACTCGAAACGCCGGTTCGTTTCGGCGCGGCCTCAGTGTCATCCTGAACCCGAAGCGCCGTCAGTGTGGCGCGAACATTGGTGTCATCCTGAACCCCCCGCGCGTTGGTCTTGTGCGGGGGGTGAAGGATCTCGAGAAACGACGGTTCGGTCACTCCATTCCTGTCCGGTGGTCGAGATCCCTTCGCTTCGCTCAGGGCAGGCTCTTCACTCGCGCCCGTAGACCGACACGGGCGCGGTTCAGGATGACACTCTTTCGGTCGCGAGCCGGAAGCCGGTGGTCCGCAGCCCGCGGCCCACAGTCCGCAGCCCGCAGCCCGAACAGGTCAGTCGTCGTCCTCGGGGATCCGGTCGAGCGGGTTGACCGCGTCCGCGAGCGCGCGGTTGGCGCGTTCGACAGCGAGCGCGAGCCGGTCCGGTTCGCTGAGGCTGAGCGTGCTCAGGCCTGCGACGACCAGTTCCGGGCGCAGATCGAGCTTTACATCCTCGCCGCGGAGATAGAGGATCGCCGGGTTGATGTTGTGGATGATCCCGGTAACCCAGACGATTTCCGCCTCGGTCGCGCCGAGCTGATGCAGGTCCCTGCGCACGAACGAGGCCCAGTTGCGCGGATCCTCGATGTCTCCGCCGGCGAGCATCGTCGCGAGCGCAGTGAGCGCCCAGCGGTTGAGGCGACGATCGACGACCACGTCATGCGTGTCGCAGATCGCCTTGAACACGTCATCGTCGAGCCCTTCCCGCCACACTTCCCGGTGCACCTGTTCGACGGCGTCGAGCCGGAACGTGCGGCGGGACGCATTCCCATCCCAGCAGGGGATCAGTTCGGCGAGCAGGCCGTGCTTGTCGAGCCAGCGCAGCCCGAGATCCCGGCGCGGCAACGCGAGCAACGCCCACAGCTCCTCGCGCGCCTCCGATGGATCGGAAAACACGGGGCGGGGCGCTTCCGCCAGTTCACGCTCGAGTTCCGCCGCAACCGGCTGCTCGCGTTCACCGAGCCTGAGCGCGGCACCGATGAACCGCGCGGGATTCTTCACATGTTCATCTATGTCGGGAGCCATCAGCTATCCCCCTGTTGCATGGGAGAACCTGCCGGCTGTCGCGAAGGGCAGCGCGCAAAACGCTTCCGGAGCACGGTCGAACTCGCTCACGCGATGATGATGTGCACGATCATTGTCAAGGTACTGTTCGGGGCACGGCGGGAAAAACGAAATCGCAACCGGCGGCGTTTTTTTTCGACAAGTGCCTCGTGGAGAACCCTCCGGGAGACCACAGCTTCGCGCGGGCGATTCTCACTCTTCCACGTGGAAACGGCGGGCGGGTTTCGCGGGAGCGAGACGGGAAGGAGTGCGTTGTCGGCGGGGAGCAGAAGGCGACCGGGTATCTCCGGCCACAGGCCCGCGGTTGCTCGCAACCGCGGATCAGCCACCGGTACATGAAACCCGGGGCGAGCCACAGGCCACACGGCCGGTTTCGGAAGGGGACGCTTGCTCGCAAGCGTCCCCCTCCACCGGCCGGCTCGTTCAGGATGGCGCGGCCTTTCCCGACAACCCTGCCTCCGTTCACACGCCGAACGAGAACGGATGCTCGGTCTCCCAGTTCTCGTTTTTCAGCGTGTAGAAGCCGGTGATTTCATCACCGAAATCGCCGGTGGTCACTCCCTCGAACGTGAACCGGATGAACTCCTCGCCGCCGATCGTGCAGGCGCCATCGCCGACGGCATCCGCATCGAAGTCGAACACGGCTCCGAGGTTGACGATCTGCGGGCTGCCGGTTCGACCGGCGATCGGGTATACGGAATTCGATTCGAAGTGGCCGCTGTGTTTCCCCGCCCCCTGCACACGTGCAGGCCGAGCGCAGCACATCTTCGAAAACGAACACAAACACGAAATCGTGACCAGCCCCCGATGATCCCGCATCCAGTCGCTGTTGGTGCAATATCCTGCACGCAGGCGGAAGAAACAAGCACAGTTTCCCGGGCGGCCACGCACCTTACCTTCACGCCTGCGCACGGGCGAACGGATCACGGGGACTCGCGTCGGCACCAGCGAGTGAGAACCCCGCACGTCCGCGGCGCGACCTCCGCGGGCGCGATCTCCTGTGGCGGTATCGATTGATAGTCTCTACTTTTCCCTGTTGACAGCGATGATCCGAACACGCGCGACTGGAACCGGGACGAGCCCGGGAACTGGCGAGCCATGGCATCGTACCTCGACACATTGTCCGGGAATACGGCGATTGTCGTCGGTGGCGGCGAGGGGCTGCCGCGATTGATGCGAACGCGGTTCAGCCGCGTGCTCGCCGCCGACCCGGCGCGGACGCTCGGTCCTCCGCCGAAAAGGGCAGGCTCGTGATCCTCGAGTGGAGTTCCCGCGCCGACCGTTTCGGCGAGGACCAGTCGCTGCACGCGGACCTGCTCGATGTGCTGGAGAACGAAGGGCGTCTCCGGCGACGCGGCAGCCGCGATCTCGTCCATCACCTGCAGTCGTGCGGGCTCGTGCACGTGCGGCAGAAGGTGGAATCCTCGCCCGCATTCTTCACGGAGGCCGACGAACGGCTGCTCGCCGCGGAGGGGATCAGCGAGCTGCTCTCGCTCGGTTTCGGCGACCATCCACGGGCCGGAGGACGCGTACCGCTACCTCGCGCCGGAAATGGCGAACCTGACCCGCGAACACTTCCGCGGACTGTATCTGAACGTGAAGGGCAGGATCGTCGCGGACGAGGTGATCAGCATCGGCACGCTCACCTCGTCGCTCGTGCACCCGTGCGAAGTGTTCGGACCGGCGATCGAACGCCACTGCCACTCCGTGCTGATCGCGCACAACCACCCCTCCGGCGACCCGAACCCGTCCCACGAGGACATCCACCTGACACGGGAACTCGCGGAGGCCGGCCGCCTGCTCAACATCGAACTGCTCGATCACATCGTGATCGGCGGGGACGGTTACGTGTCGCTGAAAGAGCAGCGGTACCTGTGACTATGGCGGGTCACAGGTCGGTCGCCGGCGGCGAGTCAGCCGCGGGGAAGCTGCGCTGCCGGTACGCTCTGCGCAGGTGCTCTCACAGGGCTCGCCTGCAGAAACGTCACTTGAGCGCTTCATTCGGAGCCCCTAACTTCCCGCTGTTCGAACGGGGCCAGACAGACCCGCCCCGTTGCTGGATAACTGAGATTCAGTGAATCAGCGACAAAAAGGAGAGATGAGATGGCCTACGAACTGCCGCCGTTGCCGTACGACTACAACGCGCTTGAGCCGCATATCGACGAGCAGACGATGCGCCTGCACCACGACAAGCACCACGCCGGATACGTGACGGGCCTGAACACGACGCTCGAGAAGCTGGAGCAGGCGCGGGCGAACGGAGACTTCTCCGGTGTCGCCCCGCTGCTGAAGAACCTCGCGTTTCACGGGAGCGGTCATGTGCTGCACAGCATCTTCTGGACGAACATGAAGCCGAACGGCGGCGGGCAGCCGTCCGGGGAGATCGCCGGCCGGATCGAACGCGACTTCGGTTCGTCCGACGCGCTTCGCGGCCAGTTCCTCGGCGCCGCGAACACGATCCCCGGCAGCGGCTGGGCGATCCTCGGCTGGCACAACGACCTGCAGAAACTGCTCGTGCTCCAGACCCACCGGCACATGGACCTCACCGTGTGGGGGATCACGCCGCTGCTCGTGCTCGACATGTGGGAGCACGCGTTCTACCTCAACTACCAGAACAGGAAGACCGACTACTCGCAGGCGTTCTTCGACAACCTCGTCAACTGGGACAACGTGAACGAACGGTTCCAGCGGGCGAAGAACGGCTGACGGACGCTTTTCCCGAGTCTGCTGAACGCCCGGCGTGATCACGCCGGGCGTTTTCGCTCGCGCGGTAACAGGGCTCGACTGCGGATCGCACGGCCCCAGTTCGACCACGGATGACACGGATGACACGGAGGGCACATTGCGCCGGGTCCATGCGGGTTTCCGTGATTGCGGGCGGATTACTCCAGGCTCTCCATGTCGAATTCGCCGAAGTCGAAGAAGTAGCCGGTGCCGCTGATCGCATCGATCTCGGCGCGCACGATCGCGAGGTGGCCCTCCTCGATCTCGACGAACCGCTGGAACATCCGCTGCGCCTCATCGTCCAACTGCGCGACCATCTTGCGGTAGAAGGAGCTCGTCTCGATCTCGAGCTGCTCGGCCTTCTGCAGCATCTTCACCTCTTCGCCGCGATCCTCGCCGGTGAGCTTGCTCTCGAGCGACTTCCGGCGTTTCTCGATCTCATCCCCGGGAGGGACCGCGGTCGCGAGTTCCTTATGCGTGATCTTCCCCTGCTCGCGCCACTGAGCGAGCCGGCTGTTGAGATAGTCGATGTGGCCTTGCTCCTCGTTCGCGAGCAGCCGGTACACCCGCCGGCCGATGTCGTCGGTGGATGACTGCTCAGCGCCGCGATATGTGTCACGGACACGCGTTTCGAACTCGATCGCCGTGAGAATCGCCTCTTCCACGGTCGGCATTTCGCTGTCCCTCCGCCTCTCGGTTGCAGCATTCGGGGCGCCCGCGCCGCACCGTGAGTGCAGCGGCGCGCCGCTCGACAAGATAGCGCGCCGTCCGGAGAAACGAAAGCGACGCCGGGAGTGCGCCCCGCGCCGGCAGCGAGAAAAGCCCGGGATTTCACGCCCCGGGCCGGGTGTCTGATACATGTTCAAGTCGTTGATTTGAATCGTCTGATTAGAACAGACGATTGAAACGATCAGTGTTCGCCGCCCTCCGCCGCAAGCTCGCGGTCGAGGAAGAACAGGCCGGGCTTGAAGTCGCCGACCAGCTTCAAACGCTGGAGCAGGTTGTCGATCACCGACTCCTCCTCCACCTGTTCCTCGACGAACCACTGGAGGAAGTTCTCGCTCGCCTTGTCATTCTCCGCACGTGCGAGATCGACGAGCTGGTGGATCGCACGCGTCACCTTCTGTTCGTGCTCGAAGGCGGTTTCGATCACCTCGAGCGGATTCTTGAACGAGCCCTTCGGCTTGCCGATCGCACCGAACTCGGCGGAGCTGAGCCGCTCGTAGAGGAAGTCGTAGAACTTCATCGCGTGCTCGACTTCCTCCTGCGCGTGAGTCGCCATGAACGCGGCGAGGCCATCGAGGTTCTCCGTTTTGAACCAGGCGGACATCGCCATGTACGCGTACGCCGACTCGAGCTCGAACGTCATCTGCTGATTGAGTGCGTCACGCATCTTCTTGCTCAGGTTCATTGCGAATCGTCTCCTCTGTTTCGCGTCCAGATTGCGCCGTGTCCCGCGAACGGGCGGGCACGGCTATTCTCTTTCCTGTTTACTCGTTCATCAAGATAAGCATGTTCGTGCATCGAACGAACTCACGAACAACGAATCGCGGCGGTTGCGTGCGTCCCCGGACGAGCCCGGTCTCGCGAGCGGCCCGCGGATCAGCGCGCCCGGCAACGCGAACAGCGTCCCTCGAATTCGAGACGCGTCGCGAGCACCTCATATGCGCCGGTGCGCTGCACGAGCGCGCCGAGGTCCGGCACCCGGTCGAGGTGGATGTCTTCGACACGGCCGCATTCGACGCAGACAATGTGATAGTGCGGCCTTGTCACCGCATCATATCGGCGAGGCTGCCCGGGGAACTCGATCACCTGGATCTCGTCCTGTTCGGCGAGCACATCCAGGTTCCGGTACACGGTCGCGAGGCTCACCTTCGGCAGCAACTTACGCACACGGAGGAACACCTCGTCCGCGGTCGGATGGTCGTGCCACCGGTGCAGCACATCGAGCACGGCCTTCCGCTGCGCTGTCATCCGGTGCTGGCCGCCGGGCCGGTTCGTTCTTGTCGCCGAATCGTTCACGCGCTCTCTTATCAAGAATGCTACCAGGAACTACTCCCAATAAATGGGTGCGCGCGGTGGGATGCAAGGGGGTGGAATCGGTGGGCGCTCGGGGAGACGGGGCTCTCGGGTGCCCAGTTGAAAGCCGGAGGTCGGAGGTACCGGGTTGGAGGTAGCACGTTGGAGGTAGCACGTTCGAGGTAGCACGTTGGAGGTCGGAGCTTGAACCATGCCCGCGGGGACCGCCGCAAGGGCGTCACCGCGGCTGCACAAACGGTGCGGCCCTCCGTGTCATCCTGAACCCCCGCACGTCAGTGTGTGCGGGGGGTGAAGGATCTACTCGAAGCACAATCCGCTGGTTGCGTCAAACAAACCGGGTGCGGTTTCCGCTCGCA
>JAANWZ010000151.1 GCA_018263585.1 Calditrichota bacterium
GCGGCTGAAGCATGTCCTGAACGCAGTGAAGGAGAGGTCCAGGTATTGCCACGGGGAAGCACATGAACGTAACCCTTTGCTTACTCGGACCTTCTTCACTACGCCCGATAAACTGACATCGGGCTGCGTTCAGAATGACGAAGCACCAGCCCTCGCTCCATGTGGTTTGTTCCACGAGTGCCCCCGCGTGCTGCTTATATTGCCGTGAGAGCGAGTGAGAACAGACAGCGATTCAACAATGACCGAGTTCAAGATCGATTTCTGCGGCGTCGGCGCGGCGAAGGCCGGCACGACCTGGGTGACACGCCAGCTGATGCGTCACCCGCAGACCTGCATCGGCCGCCGCAAGGAGCTCAACTTCTTCATGCGCAACCACCCGCTCGAGGGGTTCGTCACCCGCACCGGCTCCCATTTCGACTCCGTGAACCGGGAGCGCGGCCTCGAGTGGTACGAGCAGCAGTTCGACCGCTGCACGCCCGACCAGCTCACGGGCGAGCTGTCCACCAGCTACCTCGCAGACCCGGAGAGCCCGGCGCTGCTCAAGCAGCACAACCCGGAGATCAGGCTGATCATGAACTACCGCAACCCGGTCGATGCGCTCTACTCGGTCTATTACCAGCTCAACGAAATGCACCCGATCCGCGAGAGCTTCGAGGAGCTGATCGACCGCAGCGAAGACGGGTTGTCCTACTACAAGTACAGCATCCACACGAAACGCTACCTCGAGCACTTCCACCGCGACCAGATCCTGTTCATCTTCCTCGATGACATCAAGCGGGACGCGATGGAGGTGTACCTCCGGCTGTGCCGGTTCCTCGGGATCGACGACACCCCGGTCGATGCGGTGTATGAGCGCGTGAACCCGAGCAAGGTCGTGCGCTCGCGTGCGCTGCGTGATGCGATCCTTCAGATCTACATCCTGTTCGACCGGAACGAGACGTTGCGCTCCGCGCGTGACTGGCTGCGGAGGACGAACGTCGCGAAGCTCGCGCACAAGATCCGCAAGGCGAACAGCAGGCCGGCGAAGTACCCGCCGATGAAGCCGGAGACACGCGCGCGCCTGATCGAGTTCTTCCGCGAGGACATCGAGGAGCTCGCCCGGATCCACGAACGCGACCTGAGCCACTGGCTGGCGATGCCACCCGAGCAGCCGGCGCGTGCCGATTCCGCAACCGGCGGCCGACCCGCGGCGGAGTTCGAACGCCGGGCCGGGGAGCGCGGCCGATGAGCGGCGCGTTCCAACTCGACTGGGCCGGCGTCGGCGCGGCGAAGGCGGGCACGAGCTGGACCGCCGCGATCCTCGGCGAACACCCGGAGATCTGTGTCGGCAAGGGCAAGGAACTCGACTACTTCCTCGAGAACATGCCCGAGTACATGCGGCTCCGGCTCGGCACGGACGAGACGAAGATGCGACCGAAAGGGCTCGACTGGCTGCAGCAGCAGTTCGACCACTGCAGGCCCGGTCAGCTCAAGGGCGAGATCAGCCCGCGCTACCTGAGCGACCCCGGCAGCCCGCGCCTGCTGCACGAGCACAACCCGGACATCAAACTCGTGTTCAACTTCCGCAACCCGACCGAGGCCGCGTACTCCTACTTCCACCACTACAGCGCGTTCCACCCGGTCGAGATGAACTTCGAACAGGCGCTCGACAACACTCCCGAGGGCGCCGAGTACTTCAAGTACATCCAGTGGATCGAGCACTACCTCGAATACTTCCCGCGCGACAACATCCACTTCATCCTGATGGATGACATCCGCGCCGACTCACGGGCCGTCTATCACGGGCTGTGCCGGTTCCTCGGCGTCGAAGCGGTCGAGGTGGAGAGCTTGATCCGCCGGGTGAACACGTCGAAACAGATTCGGTCGAAGGCCCTGCTGCGCGCTGTGTACGGAATGAACATGTTTGTCGGCCGGCACGCGTCGACGCGCTGGCTCCGCGACCGCCTCAAGTACGACCTCGGCTTCGGCAACGTCTGGTTCAAGATCAAGCAGTTGAACCTGAAGCGCGAGAAGTACCCGCCACTCACCCCCGAAACCCGCGACCGCCTGCTCGACATATACCGCGACTCCAACCGCCGCCTCGGCGAATTCCTCGACCGCGACCTCGGCCACTGGAACGACCCGGCCACGATCCGCACCCGCGAGACCGCGGAGGCGTAGTGGACCCGATCACATGGACAGACCGGTGATTCACCGTCATCCTGAAGCCGCGGCAGGCGTCAGTGTGCCGCACGCGGCTGAAGCATGTCCTGAACGCAGTGAAGGAGAGATCCGAGTTTGACGATCGTAATATATGTATATACAACCGTTTATCTACCTGGACCTTCCCTTCACTGCGTTCAGGATAAACTTCACTACGCCCGATAAACTGACATCGGGCTGCGTTCAGAATGACGTAGAATTGCCCTTCGTTCCATGTGGTTTGTTCCAGTAGTGTCGCCGCTCATCGGCCCGGCTGTTGCTGCGCGGCCGACGATAGCCGGCGCACGAACTGATCGGGGCGGACACGGCGCAGCGGGCCGAACTGCCGCGCGAACGCGTCCGCGAGCGCGCCGGCCGGCTCGCGTTCATCCCCGGCGAAACCCGCAGCCGTGAGCGATGTCGTGCGCCGCCGGATCGACTCGCGCAACCGGCGGCGTTCCGCGTCGTCCAGCCCGGGGAGCAGGTCCACGAGCTGCTGGTTCTCGTCCGTGACGAGGATCGATCCGTGCTGGAGCACGACGTCGCGGAACCGCCGCTGCGCGCTGCCGACGACTTTCCGCCCGCGGATCTGGACCTCGTGCCGGGTCGTGCTGCCGAAGCACAGTCGCGCGATCGATGACGACGGTGACTGTTTCGCCGCAGCCATCGCGGGCGCGCCCGCATCGAGCCCGAGCCGGAGGAACGCTTCCTGCAGCGCTGCGCTCACCCGGTTGTACACGCCGAGGTGCACCCGCCCCTTCGACCGCTCGCGCTCGTCCGCCGGCAGCGGAACCGCGATCGCATAGACGAGATCGCCTTTGTGCAGCACCGCGCGCCCGCCCGTCGGACGGCGGGTCACGTCAATGCCCGCGTCCCGGCACCGTTCGCGGTCGATCTCGTCCGCCCGCTGAAAGCAGCCGAGCGACACGCACGGCGGCGCGAAATGATAGAGGCGGATGAAGGTCGCGCCCGAGGCGCGCGCGGCCGCCGCCATGTGACGGTCGAGCTCCATCTGCCGGTCGCCGCAGCCGTCCGGGCCGACCGTCCAGATCGCTGATCGTTCGTCGTCCATCGCCGCTGCAGTCCTGGTGTGTTCGGTTCCGGGCAGTCGTATCATCGAGAACGAGCCGGCCGGGTCGTGTCATCCTTGTTCTCCTCAGCTGTACCACAACGCCAAGGTAACCAATTATCTCAACTCACGCGAATGAACGATTCCAACTGAACCGGGACACTTCACCCTTCGCGCGAAACCGACCGCGCTGCGGCTTCAGGATAACACCGAGGGCGCGCCACGCTGACGGCGCTGCGGGCCCGGGATGACACGAACGCGCCCTCCGAGACTGAGCGCGGCGCCCGCGCGTGTTCAACCCGAATCCCGGCGTGAACCAAAGCTGGAAAATGGCTCGTTGCGGTTGCCGGACCGGCGGCAGGGATCGTAACCTCTCGGGAGAGCACGACGGTTACTGGAGAATGGTGATCTCATGGCCGAGCACGATTCGATGCAGGAGGGAGCGGGCGGCGGACTGCCCGCGCGGACGCTTCGCATCTCGCTGGCGGGCCTGGAGGGGGCCGGGCAGTCGGCGGCGATGGCCAGGCTGCGCGAGCTGGCGCCGGACGGTTCCCGCGGCGAGCTGGTCACGATCCCGAGCGGGTCGGACACGCTGCTCGCACTGGACTTGTCTGCGAAGGGCCCCGGTCGCGACCGGGGGCTGAACATCACGCTCCGCCTGATCGCGGGTGGCGGACCGGTGCGGGAGCGCGAGACGCTGGACAGGCTGGTGGCGCGCGCGGACGGCGTCCTGTTCTTCGCATCCGACTCCGGCGACAGCCCGGAGCTGATCGACGCGTGGGATGCGATGATCGAGACGGTCCGCCACCGGGGCCGCGACCCGGACGCGCTGCCGAAGCTGTTGCTTGCCGCAACCCGTGATTCCGGGGAGCTCGCTGCCGACAGGGTGGGAGTTCCGGACGAGGACGTGTTCGTAGTCGATGCGGACAGCGGCCGCGGCCTGGCGAGAGCGGTCGCGGCGCTGGTCGCCCGGATCATCGAGTCAGGCGTGGAGGAAGCGGACGCGGCCGGCGCAGATGACCGCGCTGAGCAGTCGGGGGATTCGGGCCTCAACTTCGCGAGTCGGGACGAAGACGAAGCCGGGGACGAGGACCTGTTCACTCCTCCCGACAGCCTGATCAGCCGGCGCAAGAGCAGGGCGACATTCGAGTTCAGTTCGGAACAGGACGACGTGTCCGACGATACACCGCGACCGCGCGGTTTGTTCAGCCGCCTGATGTCACGGAGGAAGTCACGTTCGTAACTCCGTGCGAACGGGCCTGTTTGCCGCGGGAACGCGGGGAATTGCTTGACCCGATCCACTCCGCGTTCGTACTCTCGGTTCGAACGCAATCCACCAGCGGGAGATGTTACGATGAACTCGTTCATGCTTCCCCCGACCATCACGTACCGCGTTACGTTCGGCGGCCCCCCGGCGATGGGTAAGGGTGAAGCGATGCGCGCTCTTCAGCGCCAGTACGCGCCGAGCAAGGTCGGCGACCTCGACCCGTTCGAGATCGACGGCACGCACCTGATCAATCTCGTGATGCTCCAGTCCGCCTTTTCTGAGGATGTCGGCAGGGACAACCTGCTCCGGTTGATCACGACCATCGGACCGATCCAGTCCGAGATGCCGATGAACCGTCTCTGCGATCGCGCGAACGGGATGCTGTTTTTCGCGCGCGACGCCGGTCCGGAAGCCCGCGACGCCTGGGACGCGATTGAACAGACGCTGCGCAAGAAAGACCAGTCGCTGAGCAGGATTCCGGTAATCGTGATCAGGCACGACGGAGAGCGGCAGGACCCGGAGTTTGCGACCTGGATCGAGCAGCGGTCGTTCACCTCGCTGGTTCTGGATCCGACAACCGAGGACGGCATCCACGAGGCGATGAGGACGCTGCTCGATGAGATCCTCCGGCGCGAGGCCGAATCCATGGCCGAGGCCGCGAACCTGTTCGTGCCGCCGGATGACGTGATCATCCGCAGCCACCGGAGATCGCTGATTTCCCGGCTGTTCGGGAGGAAAACCGGGTAGTCCCGCGCCGCGACACCGGCAGTTTGCGGCGTCGGCGACGGGCGAGCCCGCACGGCCGGTACACGGTTCTGGCACCAACAGGCCCGCGGTTGCTCGCAACCGCGGATTCGGCGACGGTGGTGCTCACTCCGGTCTGATCAACCGCGCGGGCGAGCCTGCACGGCCGGTACACTGATCAGATACTGTGTCCAAGAACCGGTATGTCCAGAATCCACTACGAGTAGAAGACGCCCCGCACGCGCCGCGCGTGCGGGGCTGTTCATTCCACGAGCGCAATCGCGAACAGGGCGGCGAGCCGCACACCGCGGGCCGTTTCGCCGCGCGCGGCGACTGCGGCCGGAACCCGCCCGCCGACAATCGCGGTCGCGCCGGGGATCCCGCAGCCATGGACAAGCGCGTCCCGAACCGCCCGCGCAACGGTCAGGTTCGGTGCGACGAGCACATCCGCGCGCCCGGGCACCTCACCTCTCACCCCTTTCTTCTCGACCGCGGACGGGTTGATCGCGAGATCCAGCGAGAGCGGCCCCTCGACGAACATCCCGTCCCGGCCTGAATGCCGCTGCGCAACTTCCGCCGCCTGCACGGTGACCGGAAGGCCGGGATTGGCCACCTCCACCGCCGCGAGCACCGCGGCACGCGGGATCTCGACAGCGAGCGTGCGGGCGACGGCGGCCGCCGCATCCGTGATCTGCACGTGGCGGTCTGTGTCGGGAACGTCCGAAATCTCGCTGTCCGCGATGAGCAGGGGACGATTGAGCGTGCCGGGCGCGAACAGTGAAACGCCCGTCAGTCGCTCCGGCCCGAACCCGAGCTCGGGCGCGCGCTCCATAAACGGTTGGTCGGGTTTGTCCGGGAGCGGAAGCAGCAGTATCGCGTCGATCGTGCCGCTCGCATTCAGAGCACCGACAGCGGCGTCGATCTCCGCCGCGTTTCCCGCCGGATGAACTGTCGCATCCGGATCACAGCCGGCGATCAGCCGCTCGGGACCGGCGAGATGGAGTTCGCTCGCGCCGGCCTCGCCCAGCTCCGCAAGAAGTTCGGCGACGAAGCCGGCCGGGGTTCCCGGCGGAACCGTGACCGCGAGCCGGAGAGCGCGGGACCTGTGCTTCCGCCTGCGGATGGCGTCGAGCAGGAGCCGTTCGAGCCGCGGGACGCTCATCGGCGCACCTCCGCGCGACCGGGATCTATCAGCGGCAGCGCCGGAAAATCGCGCCGCTGGTAGTCGGCGAGGCAGACAGCGAGCGCGATCGACGCCATCTTGTTCAACATCGTGTCGCTTCGGGAGACGAGACTGATCGGGACACGCGCGCCGGCGATCACCCCCATGAACACCGCGCCGCCGAACTGGATCAGCGTCTTCGCGACGATGTTCCCCTCCTCGAGTGTGTGCACGAGCAGGATGTCGGCATCGCCCGCGACCGGGTCGGAACGGTCGATCGCGAGCGCGCGCGGCCCGGCGAGCACCATGTCCAGCGTGAGCGGACCCGAGATTTCGATCTCCCCGCGCCACTGGTCCGCGGCGATGCGCGCAAGCTCCGCAGCCGCAAGCGTCTCGGGGTAACAATCGCGGACACTCGCCGCCGGCGCGAGCACGGCGACCTTCGGCGTTCTCACACCGACGCTGCGCAGCACGCGCACGCCGTTCGCGATCACGATCAGCTTCTGCTGCAACGTCGGCGCGGGGATCGTGCCCCCGTCGGTCACGTTCAGCAGCTTGCCATACCTGGGGACGTAGAGGAGCGCGCTGTGGCTGAGCAGTTCACGGTCGCGCAGGCCGTGCTCGTGTTTCAGCAACGTCCTGAGCAGGGTCGACGTCTTGAGAAACCCCTTCATCACGACGTCCGCGTGACCTTCGCCCGCGAGTTCGGCGGCGAACAGCGCGGACTGTTCATCGTCCTCCGCCGGCACGATCTCGAATGTGTCGTGCGAAATCGCGGCAGCCGCGAGCGCGGCGCGGATGTTGTCCGGATTCCCGACGAGGATCGCGTCCGCAATTCCCGCCTCCCTGCATTCACTCATCGCGGCAAGCACGTCACTCTCTTCAGCCGAGGCGACGACAACCCGCGCGAGACGGTTGACGCGGCCGATCCGGCACGCACGGTCAATCACCTGTTCGTGGCTGGTCAGCGGTGATGAGAGAAAAGGGAGCTGCGGGCTCATCGCGCGGTCTCGGTGTGGATATCATTCGGTTGTCGCAGCCGTGAAGACCGGCACGCCGTCGGACTCGTCGCCCGAATTACGCTTCCGTCACGGCGCCGGAACAACGCGCACGCCGGACCCGTGCGAACGGGGCTTACGGCCCGAACCGGATGCGTGAAGCGGTGGAAAGATCGTCTCTTGTGACGTATGGCGCAAGGGTGGCGGTCCCGGAGGCGGGCGCAGCGCACGACACACCCGAGGGCGGCGGGCGGCTACGGGCGGCTCGCCCTCCCTTACCTCGTGCCCGCGCTTGCTCGCCAAGCGCGGACTCGCTCCGGGGACGGCGCAGCCGTCACCGCGGACAGGACAGCCCGGCATCGCGAGCGGGTCCGGTCCGCGGTGACGCCCTGCGGGTCGCCCCCGCGGGCATGTTCGGTGGTGGCTGTGCGACGTGCCGGTCGTACGACCGCGCGGGCTTGCCCGCGAGGGTGCTCTTCCGATCTGAAACCCGAGGCTGAAGCCCCGGGCCACCCGCCCGGACATTGGCATGTCTCCGATCCGCGTTTGCCAAGCAAACGCGGGCACGAACTCTCGACAGGTCTTTTCTATTTGACCAGCAGCAGTTTCCGGCTGACGACCTCGTTGAACCCCTCGACGCGGAGCAGGTACACCCCGGAGCCGAGCGTCGAGCCGTCGATCGTCAGCGAGTGATAGCCCGGGCCACGCTCGAGCGCCTGCTCATGGACGAGCCGGCCGAGCACGTTGTACAGTGCGATCTCGACCCGGCCCGCGTCCGGGAGCGCGAACGGGACGGTCACGGCCGCGTTGAACGGGTTCGGGTACGCGTCGCCGACCGCGAACTGTTCCGGCAGCGGCTTCTCGTCCGCCGCGACGACAGTTTCACCGAGATCCCAGCCGCTGCACGCCCAGTCGCTCAGGTCGATCACTCCGCCCGGCTCGTCACCGAACTTGATCACCTGGAAGCTGTCCTGCGCGACGGTGAGGAACGGGTAGAGCCCGACCTTGCTCGTGTGGATGTAGCTCCCGCCAGGAGCGGCGCCGGGGACGTACTGGCTGATCGGGCCGACGGTGATGTCCGCGTTCGGCGGCACGGTGAACGTCGCCTGGAACACCGGACCGATCACGTTCCCGTTCGGGAGAGTCGCGGTCGTCCAGTAATCCGCGCCGGGGAACGGCTGCTGGTTCGTCGCGGTCAGGTGCGCCATGTACGTGTAGTTGCCGCCGTTCGGCATGATCACGTTGCTGACCGGATCGAGCGCAAGCACCGCGAGCGGATCCCACGTGACCGCCGCCTCGTTGCTCGGATACGACTCGCCCTCGTCGTGCAGCGCGGTCACGCGGTACGTGTGTTCGCCGTGCTCCGGGAGCTGGTCCTCGTATTCCGATTCGACCGGCTCGCCGATCATCTCGCCGTCGCGATAGACGCGGAAGTTGAGGAAGTCGTCGAGTTCGCCGCCGGGGACACCGTTTTCGCGCCAGTCGGCGAGTTGCGCTCGGTCCTCGTCGCGGAGCACGTCCGGCTTCTCACCCTCGCCCTGCACCGCGGGTTCGGTAAGCTCGGCGAATGTCGCTTCCGGGGTGAACTCCCAGTCGAGCGCGACCGCGCCGCTCACCGGACCGATCAGTGTCGCGGTCAGGTCCTCCGGATACGGGAGCGGGACGAGCTCGCCGGGGACGACGGTGATCGAGAACGGCGGCTCGATCGGGCTCGCGTGAATGTCGTAGCTCCCGTCGAAGAAGTACTCGACGCCGTCCGTCTCGCCCGGGTCTTCGACGCCGATCGTCCCGTTCTGCTGGAAGTCGTTCGAGGTTTCGAAGTACTGGAACTGGATGATCCCGTCCCCGGTCTGCGTCGGATGGAACGCCGGGTCGTAGAGGATCAGCTCGAACGTCTCGAAGTTCCCGGACGGGCTGTACTGGTCGATGTGGTGCCATTCGACGATGAACCGGTGGTTCGCCTCGTCGTGCCAGATGAAGATGCCGTCCGATTGGGGCCGCGACGGGTTGAGATCCTCCCAGTACGGCGCGACCATCGCGGTCGGGCCGTCGATGTTCGGGATGCCCGTGTTCGAGTAGTCGGAGGACGGCGTGTTCGTGCCGAACGCGATCCAGCCGTTCGAGTCGATGTTGAACTCGTCGTGGTCCTCGCCGTAGTAAGTGAACGTGAACGGGAGGTCGTGGTGCACGCACTGGTCGTCGCCGCTGATTCCGGCGTCGGTGCCCGGGCCGCCTTCGGAGGGCGCGATCTCGACCCAGTCGGTGGGCAGCGCGGACGGCCCGTCGTTCGGATCGTAGGCGAGATAGCCGTACTCGTCCGGCCCGGTCGGGACGAACAGGACGTCGCCGACGGTCACCGGCATATCGACCGTCTTCGCATAGTTGTGGTCCGCCTCGATCTCGATGTGGAGGGTGACGTCGTAGTCCTGCGGGCAGTCTTCCAGAGCCATGATCCCGTAGCTGATATCGACCGATTCGCCGGGGTCGAAGCTCTCCCCGAGAAACTCGGCGTTGTCGGTGATGATGTCCACGTACTGATCGCCGCCGGAATGCGCGGTCGCGTAGCCGTTGATGATCGGGCTCGAGCCGTCGTTCGTGACGGTGAACGTGACCCACGCGTTCTCGCCCGGGTCGAGCCAGTTGTTGCCGTTGCCGCCGTCGGAGTCGTCAAACGTGACGTCGGTCGCGACCGGCGCGGGCGCGTGCAGCAAAAGCGGCATCGTCGATTCCCAGAAATCCCACGAGTCGGCTGCGAGCACGGGCACGGACGCGAGCGCGCCGTCCGCGACCGTCGCTTCCACCTGGAGCTCGTAGCCGTCCTCGATCGTGATCGACCCGTCCGCCGGAATCGCAGGGTACGCTTCGTAGTTGTCGAGGAACGTGACAAGATTCTCGACGCCGGTCATCGTGACCGCGGTCGGGTCGCCGGAGTCCTCGACGCCCACGTTCTGCATCGTCACCGCGAGCAGGGCGGTTTCGGAGTAATCGAGCACGCCGTTCGGGTTCCAGCAGCCGGCGTCGTTGACGGCTGCCGACTCGTACACGACGTACGCGCCCTCAGCGGCGGTGAGCGGGATCTCGGCGATGTACGGCTCGACGTTGTGGCCGGTGACGACGATCTTCAGCGTGCCGGGCAGTGTCGGCGCGTCAGGCAGCTCGAGCGTGACCGAGCCGGTCTCATCGACGTATCCGCTCGCGACGAGGTCGGGCTCGCTGGTTGACATCGCACAGGCGACCGCCCACGACGGCGCATCGGGCACGCTGATCTCGACTTCCGTCATCCCGAGGAAAAACGCAGCCGGATGGTTTACCGTGACCTCCACCGGCGGAACCGTCCACAGGTCGATCGACCCGTCCCCGAGGATGTTGTACATCTCGAAGTAGCGGCGCACCATCCCCGTGTTACCGTAATGTTCGTACAGCTTCAGCTTGCCGTAATCGACCATCCCGTTGATCCAGGTGAGGTCGTAGATGTCGTCCGGCGTCTGGTTGTCGAAGAAGCCTTCGTAAACGCGCTTTTCGAGAATGTCGTCCTCGTCCCAGTAGCTGGTGACTGTCGATCCCATGAACGCGAACGCGGCGTGGTCGGCGCGCAGCCAGGTTTCGCCGAAACACTCCGCGACCTGGAATTTCCCGGTGAGGCAGGAGTAACTCTGCACGAACGGGAACACGGTGTTCACGAGACTGTTCACATTCGCCTGGCTGAACGGCGGCCCGTCCGACCACGAATCCTCCGAGCCGTGGCCGGAGTAAGTGCCGAGCGAAACTCCGCCGTTGAACGAGTCGATCACATCCTGCGTGTCCGCGCCGTACGTCACCTGGTAAAGCAGGTCCGCGGTGTAACCGGCGGGGTAGAGGTAGTTGTCGAGCACGAAGTTGTGCGTGCCCTCGCTGATCTGCCAGTTGTCCACCGAGGCCATGAAGTTCGCGTGCTGAACCCAGTCGTCGCCCTCCGTCCACAGCACGTGCTCGTAGTTCATCGTCTTGTCGATCGCGTTCTCCAGGTCGGTGAGGTTGGCGATCGACCAGCGTCCGATGCCGATGTCGGCGAAGTAGTCGGCGCCTTCGAGCTGGACGTAGTTCAGGTCGGTGGCCGGGTTGCCGGTGCCGTTGCCGGTCCAGTGCGGGATGCCGGGCGTGTCCCCGACGAGCAGCACGAACGACGGCGGCGTCGGCCACGTGTCGTACGCCTGCTGGATGTACGCCTTGATCTCCGCCGCCGACGAGCCGATGTCCGTCGTGGTCACGTGCGTGACCTCGTACCCCATCGCCGTCTTCCACTCCAGGTACGGCTGGAGCGCGTCGATGTAGTCGGCGTTGTCCACGCTGATCACGAGATACCCGAAGCTGGCGGGCAGTTCATCGAGTTCACGGGTGGACGGGTTCACCACTACCTCGTTGATCATCGACGCCCAGCGCGGGGTCTGGTAACGGTCGATCCTCGCCTGTGTCTCGACCGGGTCGCCGCCGGTGAACGTGAGCTCGACGCGGATCAGTTCGTCGATGCGAATCCGTCCCGCGGCGGGGTCGTACGCGACCGGCCGCACGGTGACGAGCGCGAGCCGGCGGCCGCGCACGATCACGTAGTCCTCGACTTCCACGAGCGGGCGGTCGCCGTACCCGGCGCGCGCGTACGCGGCGTCGTCCTTCGTGAACGGCGGCGCCGGACCCGGCCGCTTCTCCCGCGGCGGTTGCACCGGCATCAGCGAGTTCGCGCCGGTGAACGCGGTGAAGTCACGGTCGGAGCTGCGTTCGACAGTCGCGCTCGCGGACACGGTCGCGCCGTACGGGATCGCGACCAGCATCCGCTTCACCGGAATCTGCGGCGCGCCGATCGCGCCTTCGACGCCGCCGTTTTCCCAGAACAGGCGCGCGTGGCCGGCCGCGTCCCCGGTCATCGGCTCGACGAGCACGCCGGCCGCTTCGACCCGGAGCGAGAGCGAGGTTTCCGACTCGGCGAGCACGGTGACCGCGAGCGGATCACCGGCGGCGCCGTCTTGCAGCGGCACGAGCTCCGCGCCGGCCGCGGAAAATGTGAACAATAGCACAAACAGGAGTGTCAGGCGCAGCTTGTCCATAGTCTCCCCCAGATGTTAGGCGCCCCTGTTGAATCGCGGTTGCGAGCGGGTGGCCGCGCGGGCGCTCACTCCGCACCCGCGTGACCGCTGTAACCTCAATGTACTCTCCTGAGCTGGGAGTTTCCATTGATTCTCCGTGAGGGGGCGGTTCGGGATGAGACTGCGTCGGAGGTCGGGGTCGGATCGCCGTGAGTGTCATCCTGAACCCGAAGCGTGTAGCCCGGGTTCGTCGAACCCGGGACCGTCTGACGCGCCAGCGTGTCATCCTGAACCCGAAGCGCCGGCAGGCGCGAAGGGTGAAGGATCTCGACCACTGAACGTCCGGTTGCTCCATTACTGTCTGCTCTCGAGATCCTTCACGGCGCGCGGCTTGCGCCGCGCTCGTTCAGGATGACACCGGGTGGGTACAGGCCCGCGGTTGCTTGCAACCGCGGTTCATCCAATCTGTACATGAAACCCGGGGCAAGCCCCGGGCCACCCG
>JAANWZ010000152.1 GCA_018263585.1 Calditrichota bacterium
TGTTTGATTATCCTTGACTAAAGTCAAGGGCAAGCGCCTCGTTTGTATTCCTCGCCTGTAACTCGTCACTCGTTACTCGATACTCGTTACTCGTGAGTGAAACCCGGGGCAAGCCCCGGGCCACTCGACCGGCGATCACTGTCGGAGCGACTGGATTTGAACCAGCGACCCCCTGACCCCCAGTCAGGTGCGCTACCGGACTGCGCCACGCTCCGAATCGGGGGAAAGATAATCGGCGGCGGCCGCGGGGGGCAACAGTCCGGAGGGCTGACGGCGGCCGGGAAGGGGGACGGATTAGTCACCATCACGAACCGATCGGTTCGTCCGACCGCGGCCGGTATTGCGCGGGCGGTTCGCCGTGGATCCCGCCCCGGCGCTCACTCACCGCCGAGCATGTCGAGGATATCACGGATCGTCTTACGGGTCTCACGGATCGCCTGTGATCTCCGCCGGTCGAGGTCGGGGGGACCGCCCTGCCGTCGTCGTTTCAGCTCGCTGCGCGCGCCTTCGAGCGTAAACCTGCGGTCGTGCAGGAGCTCCTTGATCTCCAGCAGCAGCTCGATGTCCGCTTCCCGGTAAACGCGGTGGCCGCCCTTGTTCTTGCGCGGCTTGAGTTCCTTGAACTCGCTCTCCCAGTAGCGGAGCACGTGGGCGGGGAGATCGACAGCTTCAGCCGCCTCTTTGATGCTGTAGTACATTTTCCGCATAACCGACTCCGGTGCGATCCGGGCCCGGGCGCGCGTCCTCATCGGCCGGAGACAACCTACATCCGCCGCGTCACGGATGCAACGCGCACGCGCGAACGGGCGCGCAAGCGGGCGGTTCTGCAGCAGCTTCACAGGCGCCCGGTGACTGTGATATTCTTGTGCGGGATGAAAATTGTCGCCGAGCGGTTGCGGTGCACTGCTGCAGAGCTGCATGTTGCCAGGTCCGGCAGGCACCGACCCCGGGCGCACCGCCGCCGTCTCCCACCGGCCGATGCTGCAGTCGCGACCCGGAGCGGAGCATGCCCGGCCGGCACGACAACCAACTCGCGGTCCACGTGGCTGAAGATTCACCCATATCGACGGAACGGAGCCTTTCCCGCGACGATCTCGCTTCCGCTCTCTCGGATAGCCTGTTTCCGACTTTCGTCACGGACCCCGAGGGGCGCGTGCTGTTCTGGAACCGGGGCATGGAAACGATGCTGGACGTCTCGTCCGCGACGGCGAAGGGCCACGAGTATCACATCTACTTCGCCGACATCCCGGACCTGTTGCTGGAGACTGCGGCGGCGGACGTGTACACCGGCGAAATCGAGATCAAGCGCCGGCGACAGAGCAGGCATTACCTGCTCACCGCCCACCGTGTGCACCTGCCCGAATTCGGCTCCGCCTGCCTCGTCCATCTTCACGACCTCAGCCGGCGCAAGCAGCATGAAGAGCGCCAGCTCCACCAGCAGCGGATGGAGTCGCTCGGCCGTCTCGCCGGCGGAATCGCGCACGATTTCAACAACATCCTCACGATCATCCGCGGAAACGCCGTCGCGCTGCGAAACAGCGACGAGATGCAGGCCGAGTTCAGGGAAATGGCGACGAGCATTGTCAAGGCGACCCAGAAGGGCGGGGCGATGATCAACCGGCTGCTCACGTTCAGCAAACCGCAGCCGTACACACCGTTCCCGATCGTCGTCGAAACCCTGATCGAAGAAACCCTCGCGCTCGTCTCCCGCGCCGACTGGGAGCGCGTCGAGCTGGATACGGTCCTCGAGCTCGATCTCCCGCAGATCAAGGGGGAACCGAACCGGCTCAGCCAGGTGCTCGTCAACCTGGTTGTCAACGCCCACGATGCGATGCCGGAGGGCGGGACGCTCACCGTGGCGGCGAAACGCGAGTCGTACCTGACACCGTCCGAGCTGCCTGACGGCGATGTTCGGCCCGGAAACTACGTGGCGATCTCGATCACCGACACCGGCGGCGGGATGGATGACGATGTGAAAGGCAGGATCTTCGAGCCGTTTTTCACGACGAAGGGAAGCGGAAAGGGCACCGGTCTCGGGCTTCCGAATGTGCACTTGATCGTGCGACAGCATGGCGGCTGGCTCGACGTTGACAGCACACCGGGGAAAGGGAGCACATTCACCGTTCACCTGCCCGTCGCCGACGATCAGTAACCGGCGTCAGTACAGGCTCTCCTCGTCGCTCTCCCGTTCGAGCAGGATCAACATGTCGGACTTCAGCCACCCGATCTTGCGCGCCTCGCTCTCGACCATGCGCAGGCTGCCGGAATCGCGCTTGTGGTCCTTCACACGCTCCTCGTACTTCCGCTCCAGGTGCTTCAGCAGCAGGTGGCCGATCAGAGTCCAGAGGATGAACGTGAAGAACGCACCGAGCACCGGCTGGCGCATGATCACGAGCAGCACGCAGAGCACAAGCCCGGCGCCTTCCCACGGCACACCCCAGATCCGGGCCCACCGGTTCCGTCTCGCGACGACCTTCCGCTTCAACTCGCGGTTGTACTCGCGGATCGCGTCGTACTGCTCTTCGACGGTTTTCTGCAGCGTATCCTGAACGAGGTTCGGCACCTTCTTTACCCAGTGAGTGAGCTGACCTCCCTGCAGCTCCCGGTACCGTGAATAAGACCCCTGCGCCGCGAGCTCCCGGATCGTCTCGAACCCGTCCGGCCCGTCCCTGATCACCGGCTCGTCGAGCAGGTCGTAGTCCTCCGCGATGACGCGGACATCCTCCGCCATCGAGAACACCTTCTCGAACACTTCCGCCCACCGCTCCGTACGCTCCTCGAGCAGGCTGACCAGCTTCTCCCGCATCGGCTGGAAATCGTCATCGATGAACGCGACCGCGAAGAAATGAGGCTGCGCCTTGATCAACGCCTCGAATGTGACCTCCGCTTCGCTGAGCTTCCGGTTCCATGAATAGACGCGCGCGAGATGATAGTCGAACAGCGAATTCGGCGGGACCAGCTTCTGGATTCGCCGGTAGATGCGCGTGGCATCCGGGAGCCGGTTCTCGAATTCGAACGCTTCCGCCTCGGGTTCAGTATCCCTGTGCCCCGCGCCTGCTCGCAGGCCGGGCTTTCCCGGCGGTCGTCGCGGCAGCAGGCTCAGATCACTGTATCCTTCGCACCGAGCGCAGGGTCGAGGTCTGGGTAGTCGGTGGTGGTGTGGAGGCCGCGTGATTCGCGGCGCTGGCGGGCGCATTTCACGATCTGGCGGGCGACCTGCGCCATGTTCCGCAGCTCGAGGATCTCGGAGCGCACGGTCGTGCGCCGCCAGTAGTTCTCTACTTCCTGCGTGATGATCGCGAGCCGGCGCGCCGCGCGTTGCAGGCGCAGGTCGGAGCGGATGATCCCGACGTAGTCCTCCATCAGCCCCTGGATTTCCGCGAGGTCGTGGCGGATGAGCACGAACTCCTCGTGGTCGTACGTGCCGAAGTCGTTCCACACCGGGATTTCGGGCAGGGTTTCGCCGTTCGATTCGGCGAGCACACGTTTCGCCTCGCCAGCGGCGCGTGACGCGAACACGACAGCCTCGAGCAGCGAGTTGGACGCGAGCCTGTTCGCGCCGTGCAGCCCGGTGCAGGCGACCTCGCCGGCGACGAGCAACCGGGCGAGCGTGGAGCGCGCGTGCATGTCCGAGATCACCCCGCCGCACTGGTAATGCGCCGCCGGCACGACCGGGATCGGTTCGCGCATCAGGTTGATCCCGTGCTCGTCGCGCAGCGTCCGGTAGATTGTCGGGAATTGTTTACGGAGCTTGTCCGGGTCGAGGTGAGTGCAGTCGAGCCACACGTGTTCGACGCCGTGCATCTTCCGCTGCATGTCGATCGCGCGCGCGACGACATCGCGCGGGGCGAGCTCCTTGCGCTCGTGCAGCCGCTCCATGAACCGCTCGCCGAGGTCGTTGACGAGGATCCCGCCGGCGCCGCGGATCGCCTCCGTGATCAGGAACGCGCGCCCCTTGCGGTCACGTTCGTAGAGCGCGGTCGGGTGGAACTGCATGAACTCGAGGTTCGCGAGCCGTGTGCCGGCGCGCCATGCCATCGCGACGCCGTCGCCGGTAGCGATCGACGGGTTCGTCGTGTTCTTCCACACCTGCCCCATCCCGCCGGAGGCGAGCAGCGTGATCCGCGCCGGCAGCGTCTCCACGATCCGGTTCTCGATGTCATACACGTACGCGCCGAAGCAGCGCTGGTTGCGCGGGCGTGTGTTCGGGTTGACGTGGCGATCGCTGATCAGATCGACGGCGTGCGCGTTCTCCCACAGTTCGACCTGCGGGTGCCGTTTCAGCGCATCGAGCAGCGCGCGTTCGACTTCGTGGCCGGTGCGATCCTCGCGGTGGACGATGCGTGGTCTGCTGTGGCCGCCTTCACGGCCGAGCGCGAGCCGTTCCTGTTCGCGGGTGAACTCGGCGCCCCATTCCATCAGCCGCTCGATCTTCGCCGGTCCTTCGCGGACGACTGTGCGCACGACATCTTCGCGACAGAGCCCGGCGCCGGCCTCGAGCGTGTCATGGATGTGCGCCTCGATCGAATCCTCCGGCCCGATCGCGGCGGCGATCCCGCCCTGCGCGTAGTTCGTCGCCGACTCCGCGCGGTCCTTTTTCGTCACGACGACGACGCGCGCGTGGTCGGCGAGTTCGAGCGCAAAGCTGAGCCCGGCGATCCCGGACCCGATCACGAGCGCATCCGCGGCATCCGTGTTCATCGTTGTCGCGCTCCTGGCTGAAACCGGTCCGCACTGCCACGGCGGCAACATACAACGCCGGCCCGGCCACGTGCTCGCACGACTCGCGGGGAGACGGGCGCACGGCGGCGGGCGAACGCGCCGCGAGTCGGCGCGCGGGAGGACGACTGCCCCGCGATTGGGGCGCACAAGCCGGGGGGAAAGAGAAAAGACCACAACCCCTGCGGGCTGTGGTCTGGAATCGTCTTCGGATGATGCGGGTATCGTTACGCGCTCAGCCGCCTGACGTTCCCTGCGGCCGGGCCCTTCTGTCCTTGCTGCAGATCGAACTCCACGGTTTCGCCCTCCTTCAGCGTGCGGAAACCATCTCCCTGGATCGCGCTGAAATGAACGAAAACATCGCCGCCATCTTCCCTCTCGATGAAGCCGAAACCCTTGGCCTCATTGAACCACTTCACTTTTCCCTGCATCTTCTTTCCACTTCCTCGTAAAACGGTGCCCCGGCCACGTTCACCGGTGGCTGTCGGGAATCATACTACCACAGTTTGCGCGCGGTTCCAAGCGTCTCCACCGCCCGCGGCTCCCTGGCTCCGTTTCACACCCGCTCGGTCCTCCCGCCGCCAACTCCGCTCGCTGCGATTGTGTCACGCGTAACTGTCATAATGCCGCGATGACTCGCGAACAGGCCGTCCTATTCGGACACCACAGGCCGTCGCAGGCGGAGAGAGCCGTTGTAGCCTCTCCTAACTCACGGAGAATCTTCGCGAATCCACCGATAGCACTTGCGCTCCGGCGGGGGGGGTACATTGCTCGCAGCGTACGAGAGAATCGCCCGGTTGAGCCGTCCGGCGTGCGGACGCGCCCAGCGGGCAGTACCTTACACAAGGAGGTGGATGATGAAGAAGCGCGTGTTGTACCTGAGTGCCTTTTCGGCTGTGATCGTCTCGTTGATTGCAGTTCCTCCAGCACTTTATGCGGAAGATCCGGATCCCGGGTATCCACGTTTGCCCTGGGATGGCCAGACTTTGTCCCGCGGTTACACTCAGGGCGATCCAGTTCAGCGGGATATTCCGTATTTCTTCTACGGAACTAATCCCCCTGTCGCCGAAGTCCCGGTGGTATTCTGGGGTTATGTTCAGGTGACACCTGGCGGCGATCGCACGGCGCGTGGGACAGTGCAGCAGGATCAGGAGTATTTCCAAGACGCCGATTCAGGCGAACAGAATTTCTATAGTCATTACGACGTGGACAACGTCACGGACGGTTATTACCGTTTGGAATGGCTGGATGGATCAACGGGAGGAGGAACGGCATACATGTCGATTTATGCCGAGGAAGACTGACGTTTGCGGTGTGGGGTGTGGCGGGCCGCACGGCGGTTCGCCCCACGAATTCTACGAGGACAGCGTCGATGAAATGTGCGGTGCAGGTTTTCCAGGCCGTTGTTCTGGTTGTAGTCGGTTGTGTTCCGGTCGTGGCGCAACCGGGATGGGGCGGTGAATCGCACGGGACTTGTTCTCCGAACGGAATTGCGACTGATTCTTCCGGGCAGCGAATTGTCTTGTCTCTTCGCGCTGGTGGAGTTTGGCTGACAAATGACGGGGGTCAGAACTGGGAACAGATCAACGACCGGTTGACGGACAGCGAATCGTTGCAGACGGTTGTGGACGATGGCGGGTATCTTGCCGGGTTTGGTCCCGAAGCCGATACCTTGTCAATCAACATCGTTCCGATGGAGCCACGCGACCCACTATTTGAACGTCACAGTCTTGATGGCGGGGAAACATGGACGCAATTCAACCTCAGCCCGTGGTGGCCGGATACGCTGGACAACCTGACCGTCGGTGGCGATCCAACGGTTATTCTTACGGATCGGGCGTATGTTTCGCGGCAGGCCGGCTTTGCGCTCAGCGATGACGGTGGGGCTACTTGGACCGTGATCGATATCAATCATCTTCATAGCGGAATTGAGGGGATGTTCTTTGAGCAGGCGCGGCCGGACACTATTTACCTGTACGGATATTGGGGTCCGGAAAACGGCAGCGAGGTCGGCGGAGTGATCGCGTCGTTCGACGGAGGCTGGTCGTGGCAACGTTTGACACCAATGGAAGAGCTTACTGAGAGTGAAGGTTCGATCAGATACCTCGTTCGGGGCACGGGGGAAGCACTTTACGCGGTGACGACATGGTACCCGGGGTACCCACATCCACCGATTCTGAAGTCGCCGGACAATGGTACGAATTGGGAATGGCTTCCAGACCCGGTTGGATTGCCCGAAAGTTCCGTGCATCGGCTGATGGCCGTCCCGGAGCGCCCCGGTCGACTGCTCGTCGGCAGTGGCCCTGCAAATGGTGTGTGGGAAACTAATGACGACGGCGAAACCTGGCACCGTCTACTGCGGGGATTGCCGGACCTGCCAGCGAGAGTCTGGGCTTTCCATCGCAACCAGTACAGCGGGCGCCTGTACATAGGCCTAGATGGACAGGGACTGTTCAAGTCAACCGACTTCGGTGACAGCTGGCAGCAGGTTCCGGCACCGCCAGTCGGGGGCAATACGCCTTGGGACAACTGGCGCGGTCTAATTGCCGGAGAGGGCGGAGTGCTTCATTGCACGGTCAACGGCCGCGCGTACGGTGCGACCGGCGACGCCACTGTTTTCCAGCCGTTCCCCCTGATCGGCCTGACTGGCGATCAGCAATACGGGTTGATTCCCGTCGCATTCACCGACGAACAGATCATCATCAGTCGGCAGACACGAGATTTCTTCAACCCGGTCGACCGGCACAGTCTGGTCACATCTTCAGACGCTGGTTCCAGCTGGGAGGTTCTGGCGGAACAAACGTACGAGGCGTGGGACGGTCCGACAAGGGCCCTTCCGGTGGGCCGGTCGGCTACACCGGATACTGTTGTCGCGTACACAGAGTGGGGCGACAGGCTGTACCTGACCGAAGACGGTGGTGTGACGTGGGTTGATCGACCGGCTGGAAGCGCCCTTGAAACGTTGAATACGAATGGAGCGAATCTGTACGCGAAGCGGATCACACCTCCCGCCGATTTCGTCCGCAGTACGGATCTGGGGGCAAGCTGGGAAGCGCTCGGTTTTCCTGCATCGGCAAGCCTATATATGCCTTCGACTACGGCACCGTTGATGTTGGACGATACGCTGTTCGTGCGAGCCGAAGAGTATTGTTGGATCTATGTGGATGAAGGCGGATGGTCGCAGCGCGGACAGATCGAAAGCGACCTGTCGGATGTGATCTACATGGATTGGGGGTTTGTCGCAGGTCCTGCGGACACGTTTCTCGTTGCGGGATCCACATCTCGTCATTCACTATACGTGTCTTACGATTACTGTCACAGCTGGACTACACAGGATGTCGAAATGCCGGGCGAATACAGCAAGGAAAACTGCTTGAACTTGGTCTATGACCGCTGGCGTGACCGGCTCTGGGTGGATGCCGGGGTCGGGCTCGCCTACCTCGACGATCCGACGTCCGCGGTCGGGGAGGAAGTGTGGCGGTTTCAGCCGGCGACGTTCGTCACGCTCGACGCCTACCCGAACCCGTTCAACACGACCGCGACCGTGCGTTACACGCTCGCGAAACCCGGCGAGGTGACGCTGGACGTGTACGACCTGCTCGGCCGCCGGGTCGCGTCGCTCGCGGACGGTCTCCGCGCCCCCGGCGCGCACACGGTCACGTTCGACGCCTCCTCCCTCGCCTCCGGCCCCTACTTCCTCCGCCTCACCGCCGGCGAGCGGTCGGCGACACGCAAGATCACGCTCGCGAAGTGAGCGTAGGGGCAACTTATAGCAACTTACAGCAACAGATAGCAACAAACAACAACATACAGTAACGTACAGAAACTAATAGCAACCTGCAGGAACACATAGTAGCCCGGGGTCGCCGACCCCGGGGCTGCTGGCGTGTGGCCCGGAGCTCGCCCCGGGATTCACAGGCCGTGTGATCAACCGCGGTGACCTGCGGTCCCCGCGGGCATGAATCCTACATCCGGGGCGTGTACCGGCCGTGCGGCGGCGGGCGAACGGGCGGCCGGCAGGGAGCTTGGCTATTCCGCGCCGAGCGCGGCTTCGAGGATGCGCGTGCTCCGTTCCATCAGCGCTTTCGGATCGACGATCAGCCCGGCGGCGATCTGCGCGTTGGCGAGCAGCAGGCGAGCGGCTTCCTTCGCGAGGCCGCTGTCCTTGTCCTGCCTGCGCAGCGCATCGACCCGTTTGATGATCGCGTGCCGCGGGTTGATTTCGAGCACCATCTGCGCGACCGGCATCGCCCCGCCCCGGTCGAACTGCTGCATCACCCGTTTCATCCCGGTGGTCATGAACTCGTCCGGGTTGACGAGCGCGGTCGGGCTCCTGACGAGCCGCTTGCTCACCTTCACCTCCCCGACCTCCTCGCCGAGCGCGTTCTTGACCCACGCGGCGAGGTCGCCGGCCGCGCGCTCATCGAGGGCCTCATCTTCCTCCTGCTCTGTCTGCTCGCCGGATTCACCTTCCTTCTTGTCGTCATCCGGCAGTTTGAGGTCGGCGGAATCGGCGGAGACGAGCGGTTTGCCGTCGAACTCGCGCAGGTTGTTGAACACGAAATCGTCCACGCCTTCGAAGCAGTGGATCACCTCGAAGCCGCGTTCCTGCAGGGCTTCCAGGTACGGCCCGGCCTCGATCGCGTCACGGTTCGGCCCGCTGATGTAGTAGATCGCCTGCTGCTCGTCCGGCATCCGTTCGACGTACTGACCGAGGCTGGTCGTCTCGCCCGGTTTCGTCGCGCTCGACTCGTAGCGGAGCAGTTTCGCGAGCTCGTTGCGGTGGTCGAAGTCGGACGCGACCCCTTCCTTGATGAACATGCCGAACGTGTCGAAGAACTCGCCGTATCTGTCCGCGTCCTCGTCCGCTTTCTCCGCGAGGAACTTGATCAGGCGTTTTGTCAGCACGCGGCGCAGCTTCGCGACGAGCGCGCTGTCCTGCATCGTCTCGCGGCTGATGTTGAGCGGCAGATCCTCGCTGTCGACGACGCCGCGGACGAAGCGGAAGTAGTCGGGGAGCAGGTCCTCCGCCTGCGACTGGATCAGCACGTGCCGGCAGTAGAGCGAGACTCCGTGCTCCATCCGCGCGAACCCGAATTGCTCCAGGTTCGACTCGGGCACGAACAGCAGCGAACGGATCGCGAGCGGCGCGTCCGCGTTGAACTGGAGGTGATAGATCGGTTCGTCGTGGGCGTTCGCGACGAACCGGTAGAACTCGGTGAGCTCGTCGTCGCCGATCTCTGAGGCGCCCTTCGTCCACAACGGCTTCACCGTGTTCACCTGTTCGTCGCCGACGGAGATCGGGAACGGGACGAAGTTGCTGAACCGTTTGATCAGGGTCTTGATTTCGTCCGCGTCGGCGAACCGCTGCTCGCTTTCCTTGAGGTCGATGGTGACCGTCGTTCCGCGCGGGAAGCGCTCGCTCTCGCGGACCTCGAAACTGCCGGCGCCGGTTGACGACCACACGATCGGGGACGCGTCCGGGTCGGCGGCGCGCGTGTGCACTGTAACCTTTTTCGCGACCATGAACGCGGAATAGAAGCCGACGCCGAACTGGCCGATCAGGTCCTTCGCGTCGAGCCCGTCCTCACCGAGCGCCCTGATGAACTCGCGCGACCCGGAGTGAGCGATCGTGCCGAGGTTCCGGACCGCCTCGTCACGCGTCATCCCGACCCCGGTGTCGCTGATCTCGAACGTGTTCGCCTTGTCATCGACGCGAATCCGGATCTCGAGCGGCAGCTCCGGGTCGGCGATGTTATCCTTGTCGGTGAGCTGGAGCCGGCGCACCTTCTCCAACGCGTCGGACGCGTTCGATATCAGCTCGCGGACGAAGATCTCGCGGTCGGTGTAGAGGCTGTTGATCACGATGTTGAGCAGCTGCGAGACCTCCGCCTCGAACTGCATCGTCTGCTTGCTTGTGTTCGTTTCGCTCATCAGACACTCCCAGTATGCATAGATCCATTGGTATCCGGCGGTGACCCAACTATCGGGCGGGCCGCTGGGCTGCTCGATCCCGACGCCGCTGACTGAACGGTACGGACTCCGCTCACGTTCTCAAACAGATGATCACTCTCGGTCGCCGGAGATGGTTCCGCAATCAGCTACGTCATGATGCCGGGTCGGAGGCGGATTTGCAACGTACGCGGCGAATAACGAATCGCGTTCTCTGTGAGAAATCCATCACAAGCAACGGTCTCAGGTCGATGTTGGCGCGGAGCTGCGGGCCGGGGGCGCGTGAACATGCCGGAGGGCGAACCGGTGAAATACAGCGGAGTTGCAGCTCGCCGCCGACCGCGCCGTGTGCGGAAGTCCTAACTGGAGGCGCGCTTGACTCGTTTCGGGCGCGCGAGTATCTTCCGGTGTCGGCTTGTGCCAAATCGTGCAAGGAAGAGACAGCGCGGCGCGAGCGGATCCGCAGCGCAAACGAGAGAGGATTTCGATAGACGACTCCGGCGGCGGTCACGCGACCGACCGCCGCAGGTCCAGCACAGGGAAGGAGGCAGGAATGGCGAAACTGTTTGAGCGTTTGCAGGAACTGGTCCCCCAGTGGCGCAAGGAACGGGCCGAGATCCTCAAGCAGCATGGGGAGATGGTCCTCTCCGAATGCACCGTGAAGCAGGCGTACGGCGGGATGCGCGGCGTGAAGGGCATGGTCTGCGAAACGTCGCTCGTCGAGCCGGACAAGGGCCTGATCATCCGCGGCCGGCCGCTGCTCGAGATCAAGGATCTGTGGCCGGAAGAGACGTTTCACCTCCTGCTCACCGGTGAGATCCCGGACGAGGAGACAAAGCAGGACCTGATGAAGGAGTTGGACAAGCGGTCGCATGTCCCCGAATACGTGTGGGACATTCTCTACGCGATGCCCGGTGATTCGCACCCGATGACGATGCTGGACACGGCGATCCTTTCGATGCAGAAGGAGAGCGTGTTCGCGAAGGCGTACGCGGCGGGCGCGAAGAAGGAGGACTACTGGATCTACGCGCTCGAAGACAGTCTCACGCTGATGGCGCGGATGCCGTCGATCGCGGCCGGGGTCTATCGCATCCGCTACAACAAGGGCGACCTGATCCCGTGGGTGAACGGCCTCGACTGGGGCGCGAACTACGCGAACATGCTCGGATTCCCCGACCCGGACGGCAGCTTCGCGAAGCTGATGCGGCTCTATCTCCATTTCCACAGCGATCACGAGGGCGGGAACGTGTCCGCGAACTCGTGCCACACGGTCGCCTCCGCGCTGTCGGACGTCTATTACGCCGTCTCCGCCGGACTGAACGGGCTCGCCGGGCCGCTGCACGGGCTCGCGAACCAGGAGTGCCTCGGCTGGATCCTCGAAACGATGGACAAGTTCGGCGGCGTGCCCAGCGAACAGCAGATCCGTGACTACACGTTCGACACGCTCAATTCCGGCAAGGTGATCCCGGGCTACGGCCACGCGGTGCTGCGTGTCACCGACCCGCGTTTCGTCGGGTTCAACGAATTCGGCAAGCAGCACCTGCCGGAGGATCCGGTGTTCCAGACCGTCGATCTCGTGTATCAGGTCGTGCCGAAGGTGCTGATGGAGTTCAGCGAGCAGCGGGTGAAGGCGGGGAAGAACCCGATCGCGAACCCGTACCCGAACGTGGACGCCGGTTCCGGCGCGCTGCTCTACCACTACGGGCTCACTGAGTTCCAGTACTACACGGTGCTGTTCAGCGTGAGCCGTTCGATGGGGATGATGGCGCAGATGATCTGGAACCGTGCCGTCGGCAGCCCGATCACGCGGCCGAAGTCGATCGGGTCGAAGTTCATCCGCGAGCAGGCGGCGAAGTGAGATTGGTTTGATGTGAACGCCAAAAACTTATACAAGGAGGCCGGGAGAAATCCCGGCCTCTCGTGTTTTCGCCGTGGCAGCCGATGGGAATGGCAAGAGGCAAGCGGGCGGGCTGCCCGGGGCTTCAGCCTCGCGTCTCATCCACCATCTGTTCAACCGCGCGGGCAAGCCCGCACGGCCGGTACACGGTGTGATTATGTGCCCCTGTGACAGCGCGTCCGTGTGCGCTGTCGCAGGGTTGATCGACCGGTGGATCAGCCGTTCACACCCTTGCCCTTGACTTTGGTCAAGGATAGCCAAACCTCGGATGAGCCGCGGTTGCAAGCAACCGCGGGCCTGTCCGGTTCTTAAGCCGCGGGGCGACACTACTGGATGCGACCCGAGGCTTTGTGACGAGGGCCACGCTGAACGTTCGATATCGGAATTATCATTAATTGAACTATATTGAGATGCTCGTGGTTTTTCGCATGTTGATCCGTTTTCCGTATCGCAGACGCGATCCGCCCGGGCGCGGATCGCTCGCCGGCGGCTTGTCTGGAGCGATCCCGAATGCGTGTTCTGCATTTCATACTACCCCTGTTCCTGCTTTCCGCGGCTCTTTCCGCCGATCTGCGGGCGGCGGCCGCGGACGAGCTCGGCCTCCCGTTCGTCACCTCGTACCTGCCCCGCGACTACCGCGGGATGAGCCAGAACTGGGACGTGGACCAGGACGCGCGCGGGTTCATCTACGTCGCGAACGGGTACGGAGTGATCGAGTTCGACGGGAGCGAGTGGCGCTGGGTTGACAGGGAAGTCCAGCGCACCGCGCGTTCGATCGCCGCCGGTCCGAGCGAGCGCCTCTACGCCGGCTACCACGACGAATTCGGCTGGTTCGATCTCCGGGCCGGAAAAGAGCTGCCGTACACGTCCCTCTCCGAACAACTGCCGGACTCGCTGCGCGGTTTCGGCGACGTGTGGTCCACGCTCGTTCATGACGGGCACGTCTATTTCTGCGGCTATTATCATCTGTTCCGGTGGCGGATCGGGGAGGACGGCCCGGTCGCCGACGCGTTCCGGGCGTGGAACGTCTCCCGGGAGCACACGTTGCAGGGGCTGAGTGTCGTCGGCGGGCGACTGCTGCTGGTGGAGGTTGGCAACGGGCTGCTCGAATTGCGCGACGGCGCGCTGCACCTGCTACCCGGCACCTCGGAGCTCGACCTGACTCCAGTGTGGTCGCTGCTCGAATACCCGGGCGACCGGATTCTGCTCGTCGGCTATGACGGCATGTATCTGTACGACGGGGAGTCAATCACTCCGTTCGACACGCCCGCGAGCGACGCCGCGCGCAGGCTCGACGGGTACAATGCCTCGAAGATCGGCGGCGATCTGTACGCGCTCGGCACCGACAACGACGGTCTCGTCCTGTTCGACAGCGACGGTCGCGTGCTGCGAACTGCAAACCGTGACTTCGGTCTCCCGGACAACCGCGTGTTCAACCGCCCGTTCCGGTTCGACGGCGAGGTTCTCTTCCCCGCGTGGCGCACGTTGTATCGCCGCAACGACGTCAACGACAGCCTCGTCGCCGCCGAAACCAACCCGCTCCACTCGTTCGCGGTCGATTCATCGTCGATCAATCTGCCGGTCACCGCCGCCGACGGGAGCGTCTGGTTCCAGGATGACGCCGGCGCCTGCAGGCGCGCGTATCTCGACGGTGACGGCGAGCTGCAGGTGACCGCTCCGCTCGGACGGATCAACACCTACGGATACGGCGTGTTCTACGCCGACGGGGACGCGTTGTGGGCCGCGACGCACGCGCCGATGCTCGTCCGCTATCAGCCGCCGGATGAGCCCGCACCGCCCGTCGAATTTCGCGCGCACATCCGCCGCGTGCACATCGGAGCCGACTCCACGCTGCCGATGAACGTGCTCGCCGCAGGCCGGCTCGAGCTCGCACACCAGTTCAACACCCTGCGCATCGAATACGCGATCCCCCGCTACGACGCACCCGACCGCAACCAGTACCAGGTGCGGCTCGTGCGCAACGACGTTGGCTGGTCGGAATGGTCCGCCGACAGCCACCAGCAGTTCAGCAACCTGAAATCGGGGCTGTACCGGCTCGAGGTGCGCGCGCGGGATGTGCACGGTCACGTGAGCCGGCCGGCGTCGCTCGAGTTTCACATCGCGCAGCCGTGGTACGCGACCGGCTGGGCGCTCGTGCTGTGGACGTTCCTGTTCCTCGCGGCCGGGTTCATCGTCGTACGCGTGCGCGTGCAGGCGATAGAGCGCCAGCGCAGGAGGCTCGACGCGCTCGTCCGCAAACGGTCCCGGCGAACCGGCGCAGGATCCGCCCTCCGATCCTACCTGACAGTCGCCCGTCTCGGAGAGACCACTCGAGGTTTCGTTGCAGTGACCGCTCAATCCCGCGTGACCGTTGCGCTTGCGCCCGCCGATCGCCGCGCGCGCCGCTCGCCGCGTTCTGCGGACGCCGGATCGGTCTCAAGTTCACCGCCCCGCGGCCGATGAGGAATACTGAGTGGGTTCATGAGACCACGGAAGGAGGTTTGCAATGGAAGGCACCAACGTCCAGGCGGACAAGGCGCTCAATGCGCAGGACCTGTTCGCCGCCGCGATGCGCGGGGAACGGCACGCGGCCGCCGCGGGACTGATCGGCAAACAGACCGCGGAGGCGTCCGGCCTCAACCCGCAGGATTCGGTGGACATCAGCGCCGCCGGCCACGAGCTGCAACAGGCCGCCGCCGCGGAAGAGTAGCCCGCGAACGATCGGCCGCGGGCTTCACGTCAACAACCCCGCGGTTTCCTGAACAGGCCCGCGGTTGCTTGCAACCGCGGTTCATCAAAGGGAAAACAACCCCTGTATGCCCGCGGGGACGGCCCGCAGGGCGTCACCGCGGCTGATCCGACGGTGAATGAAACACCGATGAAGGGGGACGCTTGCTGGCAAGCGTCCCCGAGCTGCGCATTGGCTCAACCACCGGCGTATGCTGGCCGACCAACCCGGTTCCGCACGGAGCCGGGCGTCTCTCCGCCCCGGCGACGGGGTGGGCCCGCGGCTTACCCGCGTCCCATACACATCGGAAACATGCTTGTGTTGCAAACCGAACCGACGTGATGTGCCGTGCGCGATTCCAGTGCGCCGCTCCGCGCGGATCAACAGAAGGTGTGTGAAACCCGGGCAAGCCGCGGGCCACGCCGTGATCCGATCACCCGCCATTCTGGGAGAAAAGATAAATCACGTATGCACCCATAATGCTCAGGTATCCTACAGCAAAAGCCACATCCCCACCCGAATCAGATGAAATTGAATGGTCCCAACTCTGGAAGGGTAATATCGATATGCCGCCAGATCCTTGAAGACCACTGTAATCTACTGAGTAGTTCCGTATCTCTGTATCGTCGTAGTTCGGTATTTCTTCATCGTCTAGGCTTACTTCGCCTGACCTTACTTCGCTTATTTTTGCAAATTTTAAACCAACATTCGCAAACAGAGATATTCGCCTAGATAGTTTGACCTCTGTTCGTACGTAAGGTCTCAGACCGATCGTGTTCCCAGAAATCTTAGCAGAAACGGTCCGGTCCGCTCCGTCCGCGTCTCCCGATATACGTATTTCGCCAGCAGTCCAGTAATAACCAACGCCCAAACCCGAAGCGAACCGGATGATATCGGTTGGTTCTACGCCGACATCAATGGCTCCTTCGATAACGTTCGCTGGTAGTTGATACTCAATGATGCCCGCATCGTACGAGTGGTGTGTCTCAGCACTGAGTCGCGAGTAGCTCATACTGAGGGAAATGCTAGCCATATGGCCTCTCACACCGACAGACCAGCCTGATCCGCTGCTGATTCGCTCGATACCTAGAGCTCTCAATTCCTCGTTTACGTCGCCCATGGAATAATCATTGGTGGATAAGGAGGCGAAGGCAGCGAGCCTTGGCTGGGCTGAACAGACTTGGCTAAATGACGATAAGACAAGCGTCGAGAGCGAACAAAGCAGCAACGAACGGCTGTTCATGGTAGATGCCTTGTCTGTTTCGTTATCACCAGTACCTGAAACGCGAGCCGACAATCGACAGTATAGATAATCAATTGCGGCGAATGCAAGCCTTGAGGGGACGCGGTGTCAATCTTGCACGCCTCCGGGAGCACAGCGGAGCCTACGAGGGCGGGGACGTTGTCACAGCGTGGCGACGCGCGCGTTGAGACGGAGCGGTCGTGCCGGGAACAGGGCGGATCTCGAGGTCCACGTCGAGGGCCCGGAAGAGCTTGTACAGCGACTTGAGCGTCAGGTTCGCCTCCCCGCTGAGGATCTTCGTGATCTGAGGTCTCTTCACACCCATTCTGCGTGCGAGTTCCGCGCGGCTGACACCGAGCCGATCCATCGTCTCGAGGACCATGTCGGCGACATCGTCGTAAAAGAGCTGAGCCTCGAACTCTACCCGCTCGTCGTCAGTCTTCAACCACTTCGACCAAGCCTCGGCATGATCTTTATACTTACGCATCGGTTTATCCATTGTTATCAGGATGGAAAATGTGCCGGTTAGCGTTACTTTCTCGCCTGGTACTCCGCGTATAACCGTTCCGCTTTATCCAAATCCGGTCTTCTTGCTTTATCCCTCTTTTTCCTTACGCAATGAACAACGACGTAATCATCATTCTCGTTAAAGAACCCATATAGCCGTTCCTGATGACCCTTTATTGCCCATATATTGTTAGTTTCCTTCCGTATTTTATGCTCGTTCCTGAGTTGTGACCTGTTACGGGTCAACACATATACGATTGAGGCCGCAGTGGAAGTACGGTTCTTCGGGGGCCCCTTTTCCATCAATGTCAACAAGTACTTCTCTGGCTCGCTCCTGCCGTTTTCCGCAACATAGACAAACAAGCCACGAACGTATCTGGCCTCGGATCTGTCATACCCCTCGAACTGTTTCAACGGTGCGGGCACATCGACCTCGCGACCTCAAGTTAGCCTATGAGGAAACTCACGTCAAGCGGAGCCTGCGCAAACCTCGAGTCTATGCTGCGGAGCCGGCACTCACGCGCAGCTCATCGCACACTGCGGGCGGTATGCGTCACCGGAAGACGAAATACAACCCCACCGCCACGAGTATAACAACCCGCCCCCACACGCGGACACTCGGCGAGGGAGTCGTGTCGATTTTTTGCGCCTTCGGAGTGTGACCGGTTCGGAGAGCGGGCGGAGTGCGAATCAGGTGCCAGATGCCTGAAGCCAGAGGTCGGGAATCAGATGCTGTCGTGTCCCGCCCACGCCCGCAGCGTGCGCCTTCAATCGCACATTCTCCGATCGGGAACTCCCCGGCCCGGGTCGCACGTGTCTCAGGGTGGAAGGCTGTCGTACATTTGCCGGTGCGAACGAGGATCATTCAGCGAAGGGCGCGATCATGTACACGCTTGTCCTGCTCCGTCACGGTGTGAGCACGTGGAACCTCGAGAACCGGTTCACCGGCTGGACGGATGTGCCGCTGGCGGAGGAGGGAATCGAAGAGGCGAAGCAGGCCGGGCGCACGCTCGCGCGTGAAGGGTACGATTTCGACGTGGTGTACACGTCCGTGCTCCGGCGCGCGTTGCAGACCACCCATTTCTGCCTCGACGAGATGGACCGTCTCTGGCTGCCCGTGCCCAAGAGCTGGCGGCTCAATGAACGCCACTACGGCGCGTTGCAGGGGCTGAACAAGGCGGAGACGGCCGCGAAGCACGGGGACGAGCAGGTGTTCACCTGGCGCCGCAGCTACGACGTCCCGCCGCCTCCGCTCGACCACGACGACGAGCGCAACCCGAAATACGACCGCCGCTACGCCGAGCTCGATCCGGACGAAATTCCGCTCACCGAATGCCTGAAGGACACGGTCGCACGGTTCCTCCCGTACTGGCACGACACACTCGCGCCGGCGATCCGGTCCGGGAAACGGGTGCTGATCTCCGCGCACGGCAACAGCCTGCGCGCGCTCGTCAAGTACCTCGACAACGTCAGCGACGAGGACATCCCCGGACTCAACATCCCGACCGGTATCCCGCTCGTGTACAAGCTGGACGAGAACCTGGAACCGGCCGACCGTTTCTACATCGGCGACCCGGAGCAGGTGAAGCAGGCGCAGGCAGCCGTCGCCGCGCAGGGAAAGGCGAAGCCGTAGTCACGCGCACGACACACCTTCCCCGCAGAAAACCGGGGACAGACCCCTGTTTCCGTTCTCACGACGCCGAAAACTCGTCAGATCGTCCGATTCGTCCTCCGAGACTCGCGCTTTGCCCATTGATCAGGTCGGAAATTACGGCCTGTCCTTAGTTTTGCGGCCACATAAGTCCCCACAGCCCCGCAGCTCCGCCTGCGGCGGAGTAGCTGGGGATCCAGGCAATGCCCGCGCGGACGGCGCAGCCATCACCGCGGATGAACAAACCGGCATTGCGAGCGGGTCGGATCCGCGGTGACGCCCTTCGGGCCGTCCCCGCGGGCACGAGGCAAGGTAGGACCAGCCGCCCGTAGCCACCCGCCGCCCGCCAGCCGAAAAGAGTGTCATCCTGAACCGCGCAGCATGTCCGTTTGTGCACCCCGCCGTGTCATCCTGAACCGCGCCGCCGTTTGTTTTTGTTGAGGCGGCGCGAGTGAAGGATCTACCGGATAGTCCGTCCGTTGGTCATGTCAAGACTACCCCCGGGTTGTGCTTGCTGGCAGATCCTTCACGGCGCCGGCCTGAAACTGCGAAACAGCCCGGCCGGCTTGTTCAGGATGACACTGAGTGGGCCGCCTCAACCAATACAGAGGGCGGCGAGTTCAGGATGACACGGCGGGGTGCACAAACGGACATGCTGCGCGGTTCAGGATGACACTCTTTTCGGCTGGCGGGCGGCGGGTGGCT